>OMIO01000049.1 GCA_900299115.1 Methylocystaceae bacterium
AATAGATGCGAGCCTGGCTATATCTGGTGCATGGGCAATTTCTTTTAATTGTTGATTGAGTGCCTAATGTAACGTTTAATGATTAAGATGCAGTTCAATATTAAGGTTTTTCTTAATGTTGATTGATGCTTTGATCGCAAGCTATTTCATAAAGCTTTTGATAAAATAATGGGATGTCAGACCAGTTCTCTTTCTCGATATAGGTGCTTTTAATCAGACCTTTAGCTAGATGTCCTTCAAACCAGCTGCCGCCGAGACTTCTGTATTTTTTATTAGAACAGTCAAAAGAGACTTTTTCGACTTCTGATAAGCCGTTTGTTTTCTTACTAAAGTTACCCCATTGAGGCGATGTCTCAATATAATCTGTCATTGCTTCTAGAGTAATACTTGTTTTGTAAGTATTTTTTGAATTTTCTTTGAGATAAACTTTTGATACGTCATCGCTCCAAATAAATCGCCACTCCTGATTACGATCATAAATAGTTTTTTGATAATATGCCGAGGTTTTGACCTCTGTTAGAGAAACAATTGGCTGCGCATTTATCGCCTGTCCATGAAAAAATACTAAAATAAAGATGAGAGAAAGGGGCCCAAAATAAGTCATCGCTACGTAGTGCTCGATTATAGCTCTTGTAAAAATTCTAATTTAATTAATTGCTTTTTGAAAGTGGGTATGAGTTAGTTTAATGTTTATTTTTGAATTCGTTATAGCGCTTATTACCTTGCCCTTTAGCATGCTTATTCACTAAAACCTGGCGGGAAGCCGTAAATTGGGACGCTATTTTGGAAATTGGGCAAATTCTGATAATCTTGATTTATAGCCTCTTAGGGAGATTTCAAATGAGACGTCTATTATACCTAATAGTAATGATGCTTGCTGGTGTTCCCTTGTCTGTCTCAAACGCGGCAACCCTAACAATTAGCTGCCAGGAAGCTGCCCAATATTCGCAAGATGAAGTGAATTCGATCTATAATAGCGTGTCTGATATTGATGGCGTGTCTGAGGCAAATCGATTATGGACTGAGTATCATAAGCTTAAGCATCGCTGTGTAAAACAGCCTAATGCTAGAGCAACTGTCAATGTTAGTGAAGAAATCGCAGATCTTGCAAACACCTATCGGTGATACACAAGGTGGTCTGCCAATATCGCAGTTTTGAATAGAAGATGTGATAGCCATGCCGAGAGAGGAACGATAAGATTGAGGCCTTGCCTCATTCAGCTCGTCTTTGTGTGTTTAGGCCTATTGATCGGCTTAAAACAAGTGTTTTTATAACATTACCCGTCATATCAGAGGGTAATGAGGGCATGTCGAGAATTAAAACGAAGAATAAGGTTGGAAAATGAACGAGATCGTAAGAGACAGCAATGGAACAGAACTAAAAGACGGCGATTCTGTTACGCTCATTAAAGATCTTAAAGTTAAGGGCACATCTTCTGTCTTAAAGCGTGGAACATTGATTAAAAATATTCGGCTTACGCCTGATCCTGCTGAAATTGAATGTCGCGCAGAAAAGATCAAAGATCTCGTTCTACGTGTCGAATTTCTTAAGAAAGCTTAAAAATTTTCGTGATGCTATTGAGAATTAAAGGCTAAAATTGGATTTTTAACAGATTACGCTGATCAAGGTCCGAGTGTGGTTTGTTCGTGGGTGTGAACTTAGGATCTATAAAAATTCAAAATATTTGAAATTTTAACTCAATTCTTGTTGCAGATATGTAACACCTCTTTTTTTTTGAATTATAAACTTATCAGGCGCTATCAGATTATTTGGCTTTCATTTAATACTCAATAAGAGAAAGAATGGCATCCAACTGAAAAGAAAGCGTTTAGTGACTTCTTTTACGGTCAAATTAATCCAGATTATATTCCTTATCAATTTATGCGTTGCCTTAGGCATAAGTAATAATGCTTTTGCTGATGACTCAATTGCGCTACTCGCGCAGCAATCTTCTCTGGCTGATACGCCAAAGGGGCCAAAAGAACAGCTGAAAACCTATGGCGTGCAGCCAGATCTTTGGATAACGCAAATCTGTCAAGGTATTCTGTCGGGTAGCCCGCCTAAGGGCAGCTCTTGTGGCGGTAAACTTGACGCCTTTTTAAGGTTAGACTCCGAAAAACTTGGGCTATGGAAAGGGTTCCATGTAACAACTCAATTTGAGCAATACACAGGGAATACCATAAACAACATCACTGGCACGCTCTTGCCGGTTAGCGCGATCCAGGCGTTCGTGCAGCCAAATTATTATCATAATACACTCACCTTATTCGTAACTCAAAATATCGATGATCATTTGTCGATCAGCGCCGGTAAGGTCAATATGATGACAATGGCTGCTGAAACACCAATTTTGGGAGGCGGTGGTTGGGAAACTTTTCTCAATCGTGCCTTTGCCGTGCCTAAAACAGGTATCGGCATCACAGCACCGGGAACTTTAGCCGATCGCGTAATTGTTTCGCCGACGTATACTTTGGGAACGCTTGTTAATCTGAAGACAGATATCGGAAAATTTATGATTGCTGTTGCAGATCCAAGAAATGCTGAAGATCCAAGAGTTATTCAGCATCCTTTCGAAAGGGGCGTAGCTTTAACGGCTGGATATACCTTGCCACTCAAGCTGGCTGATCGACAGGGGTATCATACCATCAGAGCGGCTTACTCTGATGCCAGAGGCTTTGATTTAGATGATATGGATGGCGCGAGAGCGCGTCTTTCTAGAGGGCTGCCAATAACAAAAAAAGGCTACTGGTTTGTGGGTTATGCTGTTCAACAATATTTGATGCAAAGCGAGAAAGATCCTTCAGTCGGCTGGGGGCTTTTTACTAATATTTCAATATCGGACGGAAATCCTAACCCAGTTAAATGGAGCCTCTTAACGGGCTTGGCGGGTAATAATCTCTTTGAGGGCCGAGAAAATGATAAGTGGGGAATTGGTTATTATCATTATGGATTGAGCCAACCCTTAATTGATGGATTAGACAATCTTAAAATTTACCGACGCAGCGAGGGCGGCGTTGAGTGTTTTTATAATTACGCAATAACCCCCTGGATTCAAATATCGGCAGATTTACAAATAATTGATCCTTGGAAATCTGAAAAAACCCGGGAAACAATTGGAGCCATTCGATTATTTACAAAAATTTAAAGCTGTAGTGACGCAGCATTTTAAAAAAATAATGCAATCGTAAATAATAAAAAAAGGAGGGCGTCTTTTTCAAGAGCCCTCCTATTCTTTATTAAGGCGCGATAAATTTAAAAGGCTCAGCAGGGATAAATTTATCCGATACTTCGCCTGAAAGCATCGGCCTTTCGGATAAATCTAATTTCAGAGCTTTCCCAGATGAGTCTGCATCAAACTTGGCTAAATTTACCCAAAAAATAGCTGGATTATACGAAGACTCAAAATAGTAAAGCTTCTGCGTTGAATTAGAAACCGTGCGCCACACAGTAGAGGCGATATTAGGTCTTTCCGGATCTGCGATGCCTAGTGGAACAGAAATAGCCCGAATAAGTGAGAAGGTCGTTGCGGTTGCAAGGCGTTGGTCTTTTTCTTTCGGCGCAGCGTTTAAATTCCAGCTGATGCGGGCAAAACGGTCCGCTGATCGGGCCGTTCCCGGCAAGAATTTAAGTCCGCCAACATCTTTCCAATAAGTATCGATTGCGAGTTGCTCGTCGTAGCTGGGTGAGTTCGTCATTACGCGATATTGAGGGCCATGATGAATAATAAGTTTGCCATTTAAATATTCAAAGACCGCACTATCGCCGGTTGCATCAGCTAGGGCCAGATGTCCTGTCGCTTTAGCTCCATTAGGAAGCGTGGGGGCGATAATGACGAAGGGCTCTTTTTGTAAACCAGATACAGCTTCATCAACTGTAGAAAAATTATCTAATACATATTGCGCCCAGGCGCCGATTGAAATCTTTGCCTTTTTCGATGTTGCTGGGTCGCCATAATTTGCCTCAGCAAGATAGAGAACATTAGCGATAAGACCATTATCATTCATGCCGTCGACAGTTGCGACATTGTAGAATGAGCTAATCACGGAACTATGCTTGGATGTCCATTTAATTGATCCTTTGCCGACACCGCCTTCGCGCATCATACCTTTTGGAAAAAGCCACAGATCAGAATGGGGGTCTTCAGCCCAGTCCATCGTACGGCCAACAATGAAGCGATTTTCTCCAGTTTCATAGAGAATGCGCGTGCAGGCTTTCGCGCCAAGGCCTGAAATGAAAAGGACGGCGCCTGCGCAGGCGGCAAAGAATGTTTTATTCAAAGATAGAACTCCTTCTCGTGTTTGACATAAGCTTAATCATCTTGAATCTTTTAGTCGAGAGCATAAGTTTGATTACTCAAAGATGAACCTCATGGGTTTCCAATATGAATAAGGAAAGAACCTGAGAAGCGAGTTTGGTGTAAATTATTGATTAATATCTAATTCACGCCTTGTCTGGTAAAGTGTCTCGTTGATCTCAGAAAAATAGATAAAAAGAACAGCAAGCGTATAGAGGAAGCCTATAATGATCATTATTGAAGCAAGCCCAGCATAGGTTGCAACATAATTATTAGAGAAATGTGAAATATATATTGCAAAAGCTTTTCCAAACCCGAGCCAGCTCAAAAAAATTAAAATAACGCCTGGAGTCACTTTCTTAGCGCCTTGTTGTTGTGCGGGTAGGAAGATCTGTGTCAAGAAAATTCCTATTCCAAGTAAGATCATAGCAAAAGCATAGTGCAAGGAGGAATAAAGAAACGATGTGGGCATGAGAGCGAAATGACTTAACTTATCGCGCCAAAGGTGAGAAAAGGGCGCAATCAGCAATAAAAAGGCGATGAGCAGCAAGGCGAGACCGGCGATGAGAACGTAAAGAATAGCTTCTAAGCGCAAGATCCACCAAGCGCGCATATCAATTATATTATAGGCGCGATTTAGCCCTGTTCTAACGGCTAGAACAGAGCTAGAGGAAAAATAAAGAGAAAGGATAGCGCCTGATGTGAGGAGGCCGCTATGAGGTTGAGTAAGAACGATGTGGATTTCTTGCGAAAGAGGTTCGAAAATTTCACGCGGCCAGTCGCCAAATAACAGCGTGGTTGCTGCGTCTGCTATTTGAGAATTACCAATAAACCCAGACAAAGCGGTTAGAAAGATTAGAAAAGGAAACAGAGAAGTCAGGGCTGAGAGGGTAATATGACTAGCAATTGCCCACCCGTCATCTTGATTAAATTTAAGATAGGCATTGTAGAATAATTTTAGCCCATACTGCATTTAGACTGATCGCGCGTTAGTAAGCTGAGAAAAGATCGGTCCTGTAATTCTCAATTCCTCAATTATATTTCCGCCAATTAGATGTTTGGTGATAATTAGATCTAAATTTTTCGGCGTGCAATTACGATACCAGACGCCTTCAGGATATATGACACAGATTGGGCCGCTATCGCATATTCTAAGACAATCGGCTTTAGTGCGTTGGATCCCTCCGCGTTCGCTTAAATTTAATTCTTTAAGTTTTGTTTTTAGATACTCCCAGGACTGAAGCGCAACTTCGCTATCGCAGCACGACTGAGGGCTCGATTTGACGCAAAGAAAAATATGGCGCTGTGTTAGATTTAATCCCAAGTTTTCAGCTACTTGCGTCGTCTTAGAGGTCATTTTGACGTTTCTTGCTCGCTCATTTGGTAAGCCTCTTCTACCATCATCTGAGGCCCGGCGTCTTTTATTTAAACAAGAGATGATTATTGCTTGGTTTTGCTTGGAATTTGACAGCTAACAGATGAGACGCTGCATTTTAGATCGGTTAGTCGTCTTCCTTATATTGAGGGATAAGACAGATAATTTGACAGACCCAATCTAAATTATGAGAATTAGGCATGTTTTGATTTAATAACATCTTGAGCGAGGTGCGTCAGTCTAGATTCCTCTAAGTCTAGCTCATTGCCAATTATATTGAGTGTTTTATCGTGGATTTGGCCAGATCGATGAAGCTCGACTAGTTTTTTGCGTGCAATAGAAATAGCTTTAAGAGCAACAGTAAAATATTCCTTTCTCTTTTCTGATAGAGCGGCTCCTTCAATTTGGAGTCTTTGATAGGCCGTTAATCGACGCTGATGTTCATTGAGCAGATAGAGAAGAAATTCATTCTCTAAATCATTCGTATTTGATGAGATAAAAGTATATGATGCTTCATATATTTTTTCACGTGCATGATGCTCATCGATAAATTTATTTTCCAAAGCCAAAGCTTGATCAAAATTCATCAAATTGATGAGTTTCTTTAAAGTGCCCCCCTGGAGGATAACGGTTACAGAAGTGACCATAAAGGCTGTGATAATAATAAAATCTCTTTGGGGGAAATTTGTTGGCAATGCTAGGGCGATTGCAAGACTAACAACCCCTCGCATCCCAGCCCAGCTAATAATGATCGGTACTGAGATAGGATAATGCGCTATCTCGACGTATAAATTTGATAGTATTGTCCTAGGTAAATAAATAGCGATAAATACCCATAAAAATCGCGCCGCAATCGCTGATAGGGTCACTAAAAAGGCTAATGGAATTGTTTTAGAAAAAATTGAATCAATGCCGCCAGCTTCATGAATAACGCTTCGGAGAGCCATCCCGATCAAAATAAAAATTGTCGCTTCCATAAAAAAGGTAGCGGATTTCCAAATAGCGCGCATTTCTAGACGATTTTGCGCGTCTAATAATTCATGTTGGCTTTTGCCAAGTATGATGCTTGCCGTAACAACAGCAAGCACGCCTGAGGCCTCAAGTCTTTCCGCAAAAAAATAAGTGCCCCAGGGTAATAGAAAGCTTGCGAGAATTGTTAGTTGTGGCTCTCTTAACTTACTAATTAGAGTATAAGTAAGTAATCCAGCGATTGCGCCAATGACAATTCCGCCAAACGTGAGTTGGCCAAACATCAAAACAGCCTCGGACCAGTTAAAAACGCCTGTCAGCGTGGCTACTGAAGCCAGGCGGTAAAGCATGAGTCCGGATGCATCATTAACAAGGCTTTCGCCTTCTAAAATAGTGATCAGTCGCCGTGGAACGCGTAATCCCTCAAGCAGCGCTTTAGCTGCGACTGCGTCGGGAGGCGAAACGATCGCGCCGAGACAAAAGGCGGCTGAGAGCGGCATATTTGGTAAAATCGCATGTGCCGTAAGGCCAACAATAAGCGTTGTGAAAAATACTGCGCCAATCGCCAGAAGCATAATTGGCCTAATATTTTCTTTAAACTCGCGCCAGACAATAAAGTAAGCGCTCGCTTGTAATAGGGGTGGTAGGAAGAGTGTGAGAACCAGTTCAGGCTCAATATGAATTATTGGCACATTTGGTGTGAGGGCAAGACCTGCCCCACCTAGAATGAAAATAATTGCGGATGGAATATTAAAGCGCTTGGCAAGTAAGGATAGAATCAAAGCTGCCGTAAGAAATAACAACAAGATATTGAAGAATTCAGATCCGTGCATTTGATCCCTAAAATTAATGCCTGCGTTATACTCTGGCTTATTTATAAATTGTTTTATTCATGAATAGGTCCCATGCCTATTTCTAATTTTATCCTAACCACAAATTTTTGAGATGTTGACACTCAATATACCTCTAGAAATA
>OMIO01000050.1 GCA_900299115.1 Methylocystaceae bacterium
CCCGCGCGAGATCGTCGGCAGGTGTCGGAATTGGCCGCAACATACGTCGAAGACCCAGGTAGTCAAGTGCGGCCTCGTTTCCGTCTGTTATTTTCTAACTTATTGTCTCCTTGTTGTTTTCGTCGTTTTGAGATGGTGTTCTTGGGGAAATTTTTGGCAGGCGTCCGTTTGACGCCCCCGTCGACGACTTCAAAGCGCAAGGCACCAGCGATAGGCGCGGCTTCAACTAATTTGACAAGGATTTCATCCGCTAATCTGTAACTTACGCCGGAGCGGGAACTGAGTGCATGGGCTCTTTCGTCATAGGCGTAATATTCACGACCAAGCGTGGCCGCGGGCACAAATCCATCCGCTCCCGTGTCTAACAAACGCACAAAGAGCCCCACGCGGGTAACGCCTGAGATCCGCGCTTGAAATTGGGCGCCGATTTGACTCATCAAATGATGCGCGATCAGCCGATCCACCGTTTCGCGTTCAGCTGCCATCGCGCGCCGTTCCGCCGCTGAGATCCGCGCGGCGATCTCTGCGAGCTCTTGCGCAGTTATATCTGGCAATGCGCCTTCGCCAAGATTTAGCGCACGGATAAGCGCTCTATGCACAATGCGATCTGCATAACGTCTGATAGGCGAGGTGAAATGAGCGTATCGACGTAGATTGAGCCCAAAGTGTCCATAGTTTTCATGCGTATATTCTGCCTGAGCCTGGGTGCGCAGAACGATCTCATTTACAATATTCTCATGTTCCATCCCTTTAAGTCGGGTAAGAATTTGATTAAAGTTTGCAGGCTTCAACACTTGGCCTTTTGATAATTTTACGCCAATTGTGCCCAAAAACTCTGCCAGTGCAGTGATTTTTTCACGTGAGGGCTCGTCGTGCGCCCGATAAATCAACTGCTGTCGGTGCGCTTCAAGCGTTTCAGCCGCTGCGACATTTGCTAAAATCATAAATTCTTCAATTAGCCGGTGCGCTTCAAGTCTCGGCGGGATGATGACGCGGTCAAATGCGCCATCTGGCGTTAAGAGAATTTTTCTTTCCGGCAAGTCGAGTTCAAGAGGCGCGCGTATTCTTCTTTCGTGTTGAAGCGCTTCATGCGCCTTAAAAAGAGAACGCAAAACATGAAGCAAGTTAGCAGTTACATCATCTGGCCGACCATCGATGGCGTCCTGGGCTTGAGCATAGGAAAGCTTCGCGTGTGAGCGGATCATCACACGATGAAACTGATGGTCGATTTTCTTACCCTGTGCCGTTATGCGTAATTTAACAGCTAGCGCTGGGCGATCTTGATGCGCTTTAAGTGAGCAGAGATCATTTGAGATTCTTTCAGGCAACATTGGCACAACGCGATCGGGAAAATAGACTGAATTCCCGCGATCAAGGGCGTCGCGATCCAGAGATGAACGGGGCTTTACGTAATAAGCAACGTCTGCAATTGCCACACATATAATAAATCCACCATCGTTATTCGCATCTGGATCTTTTATCGCATAAACAGCGTCATCATGATCTTTAGCATCAGGAGGATCGATGGTTATAAAAGGCAAATCTCGCCAGTCTTCTCGATTTTGAAAATTAGCTTCTCGTGCTTTTTCAGCTTCTAAAATTGTTTCGTCTTTAAAAATATCAGGTATGTCATGAGCGCGGATGGCAATCAGACTTAAAGCTTTTTCGCTTGTGACAGCACCCAAGGTTTCTTTGACTCGCGCACGGGTTTTATTAATGTGCTCAATACTAACGAGGTCGCCGTGTTTTCCTGGTCCAATGTCGTTTTGACCGATTAGGATCTGTCTACCGAGTTGTTTTTTATCTACTGGCGCGACATAGGCTGATCCATTCGCTTCAATGTTTAAAATGCCCAATATACGATTACGCGCCCGGGGCAGAATTTTAATTACGCGGCCGATATAGGGTGGATCCTTTGCCCCAGCATCTGGATTGCGTTCAGCCCGAGCTAAAACGCGATCGTTAATTCCCGGGAGAGGCTGACCAGTTTTTGCGCGTCTGGGAGCCTGGATTAATATTCTGGGCGGCGGCCCTAATTCATCATCATCCCACTCTACTGGAGTAGCTATAAGCTCGCCGTCGCGATCCCGTGAAATAATTTCAACGAGAGCGACTGGCGGGAGTTGGTTTTTTCGAGCGATCTGTGTGCCTTTTTTTTCCAATGCGCCTGTTTCAACCAGTTCTTTTAACATGCGCTTAATTGCAAGCCGATGCTCGCCTTTTAAGCCGAAGGCTCGAGCGATTTCCCGCGTTCCGATACGCGGTTCTTGACGCAGCCCACTCTCTCTCTCGATAAAACCAAGAATTTCATCGATTGATGGTATCTGCGCGTCGTGTTTTTTTATGGGCAAATGTTAGCTCTGAAATAATTACGTGGAATCAAGAAAATCATGGACTCAATTAACATCTCTTCGCTGATTGAAGTCGTTAAGTTGATTTACTTTCCTGAAGCTTTTTTTGCGGATGTTTTTTTCGTAGCCGTTTTTTTAGCAGGGGCTTTTTTAATAGGTGCTTTAGTTTGTGTTTTAGCTGGCTTTTTTTTATCTGCCGCTACTTCGTCTCCCGCAGCATCCGTTTTCTTTTTCGGTTGAGAGGTTTTTTTAGACGCCGATTTTGTTTTCTTTACCGGTCCTTTTGCGTCAATTAAGCTAATCGCTTCTTCTAGCGTTATCAAATCGGCTGTGAGATTGTTGGGTAATGTTGCGTTGATCTTCCCTAAATTGACGTAAGGACCAAATCTTCCTGCGCGAACTGTGATTGCGCCGCCATTTGGATGCTCTCCAAGTACGCGACCGCTCGCGCTACCTCCAGAAGCCTTTGATGCAATGAGTTCTAAGGCTTGTTCTAGGGTTAAAGCGGTTGGATCGATAGCGCGGGGGATCGTGGCGTTAACCTTCCCCCAATTCACATAAGGCCCAAATCTTCCGGCTTTTACAGAGATGTTGCCGCCATCGGGGTGGTCGCCTAGCGATCTTCCAGGATCAGATGCTCCTGAAAATCTGGACCCGCCGCCGCCAGATTCCTTTTGAACGATTAAATCAATCGCCCGATTGGCCCCGATCGTGAGCACATCGTCATCTCGACCAATATTTGCATATACTTTGCCATGCTGAACATAGGGTCCGTAACGTCCAATATTGGCCAGAATTGGCTCGCCCGAAGTGGGATGTTTAGCGACTTCCCGTGGCAGCGAGAGTAGGGCGAGAGCTTGTTGCAAGGTCAGTTCGTCGGCTCGAATATTTTTTGGCAACGAGGCGCGTTTAGGTTTATCGGAGGACCCTTCCTCCTGTTCGCCCTCTTGAATATATGCGCCAAAGCGGCCATCGCGCAGACTAATTTCAGCGCCAGTATCTGGATCTTGGCCCAAAACTTTTACACCAGGCTGCGTTCCGTGCTGCGCATCGCCATTGGGTGGGGTTAAGGTGCGTGTAAAGCGACATTCGGGATAATTTGAACAGCCAATGAATGCGCCGAATTTTCCAACTTTTAGAGATAATTGTCCATTGCTGCATGAAGGACAGCTACGCGGATCGCCGCCGTCTTCTCTCGCTGGAAAAATATCCGGGCCGAGGAGCTCGTTTAAGCTATCGAGAACTTGCGTCGTTCGGAGTTCTTTTGTTTCATTTACTGCAAGAGAAAAATCTTTCCAAAATTCTCGAAGAACTTCTTTCCAGTTCAGTTCATTATTTGAGACGAGATCAAGTTTTTCCTCAAGGCTAGCGGTAAAATCAAATTCTACGTAACGGGAAAAGAAGCTTTCAAGAAAGGCGACAACGAGGCGGCCCTTATCTTCTGGCATCAGCCTCTTTTTATCTAACCGCACATAATCGCGATCCCGAAGGACGCCGAGCGTTGATGCGTAGGTGGAAGGACGGCCAATTCCAAGTTCTTCCATGCGTTTCACCAAAGTGGCCTCTGTAAAACGCGGCGGAGGCTCGGTGAAATGCTGGGAGGCGTCTATTTTTCTCGAGTGAGCTGTTCATTTTCAGCCATCAAGGGTAATCGACCGCTGTCTTCATCTGTGTCGTCATCGCGGCCTTCTTGATACAGTTCAAGGAAACCAGCAAAGCGAACAACTTGACCCGTTGCGCGAAGATCAATCTTTCTTGCGCCGGCAATTGCATCAATTTCTACTGTTGTGCGCTCGATTTCAGCCGACTCCATTTGGCTCGCAATGGTTCGCACCCAAATCAGCTCATATAATTTTGCCTGCTCTGGCTCGAGATATTTGGCCATATTCTTTGGCAAACGCGCTGCATCCGTCGGGCGTATGGCTTCATGCGCTTCTTGTGCGTTTTTTGCCTTAGCCATATATTTGCGCGGCGTCTTTGGGATAAAACGCTCGCCATATTCTTTTTTAATAATATCACGGACGCTTGCGATAGCTTCAGGCGCCATATCCACGCCATCTGTTCGCATATATGTGATTAAACCGGCTGTTTCGCCTCCGATATCAACACCTTCATAGAGACGCTGCGCAATTCTCATCGTTACAGCTGGAGCAAGGCCCAGCTTGCGTGAGGCCTCTTGTTGAAGCGTTGAGGTTGTAAATGGCGCATAAGGGTTGCGTTTGATCGGTTTGGCTTCAATTGACCTAACCTTAAAAGTAGCGCGATCAAGCGCAGATTTAAAATCCTCTGCGACGCTGGCTTCATTAATATCCAGTCGTGTTATTTTATTTCCATCAGCCCCTACTAAACGGGCGGTGAAGGGTTCATTAGCGGAGGTTTTGAGATGCGCGACGAGCGACCAATATTCGCGCGGGATAAATTTCTCGATTTCTAATTCGCGGTCGCAGACAAGTCTAAGCGCGACGGATTGAACACGTCCAGCCGATCGCGATCCTGGAAGTTTGCGCCACAACACGGGAGAGAGTGTGAAGCCCACGAGATAATCGAGCGCGCGTCTTGCGAGATAGGCGTCAACCAGCGCTTGATCAATTTCACGCGGATGCGCCATAGCCTCTTTGATGGCGTCTTTGGTTACTGCGTTGAAAACGACCCGTTCAATTTTTTTGTCTTTGAGAATGCGTTTCTTGTTCAAAATATCGAGCAAGTGCCATGAGATTGCCTCCCCCTCTCGATCGGGGTCAGTCGCCAGAATTACTTTTTGCGCGCCTTTTACGGCCTCGGCGATGGCTGAGACGCGCTTGGTTCCTTTGGCGTCCATTTCCCATAACATAGAGAAATCATTTTCAGGGTCGACGGATCCATCTTTGGGCGGCAGGTCGCGAACATGCCCATAGCAAGCGATGACTTGAAAATCACGGCCAAGATATTTGTTAATCGTTTGCGCTTTAGCTGCAGACTCAACAATAACGACATTCATTAATAATCTATCCTAAACACACCGCAGCGCTCTGCGGGCGCGATAACTGGCCAGTCTGGCGGGCGGTAAATGGTCGCAAGCGACGGCCGCTGTCAAATCACGCCGCTATGACCCCTGCGAGGCTCTTGCGTCTGAGTAGGCGTCAAAAGATAACAAACTTAGTGATTTTATTGAATAAACGAGCAAGCAAACAGTCGCTTAGGGCGATTAACGCCCACTCTTGCCCCGCATCGGCCCCTCCTGTATGAGCGGGCTCTGGTCAGGCGCAATGCGTTTTGGTCATCGGATGGCCTCGTGGCGGAGTGGCTACGCAGAGGACTGCAAATCCTTGTACTCCGGTTCGAATCCGGACGAGGCCTCCATAAAGAACACCACTGGAGTTAGGCTTAAGGTAAGCTGGCGACGATTTTTGCTGGTGGTTAGACTATTGCTGACGATGGGGCGTTGGCGTGAGAGCTTGATCGGGAGGCCGAATGTTACATGCATTAATCGCTGAGGCTCAGGCGCGCTTTGACGCCGCAACGCGAGAGTTAAAACAGGCAGCATTAAATTTTGACGTCGCTGACGATGAATTGCTTGAAATAAGAGAGAAAGCGCGCAAGCTTTATGACGAGCTCGCTGCATTGGATCGGAAATTATTGAAAAAAGGTTTCTTTAGTTTTCTTAAATTTTGGTGATGTCAACTGATTGCTAAGGATACGCCGCCGGGAACGGATATCGTTTGCATTGACGCCACGCCAGGCGATTATGGTCCGTCTGGCTTAGAGCTTGGTGCGGTTTACACCCTTGATCGAATTGTATCTTGTGTCGGCGAAACCTATGCCGCCTTGTTGAAAGAAGCGCATCCTGATTTATCTTACGCCCCACCCTGGGGATGCGTGATTATCGGATATGCGTTAAGTCGCTTTCGATATCTCGATCTTCCTGACGATCTGACGCGTCTTTTAGACGAGGAACAACTAGAAATAAGCCTCTGAGGCTTTCGCTCAGGATAAACTCAGGTCGCTTTGATTAATTCCTCGCGAAGCGTTCTAAGGATTTCTTCCACATAAAATGGTTTCTCGACGATCGCCCGATCACGATGGGCTTCAGGTAGGCCCGCACGACCATGGCCAGTTGTAAAGACGAAAGGCAAGTTCCTGGCGGCCACAACGTCAGCAACGCTATCAATTGTTTCATGGCCTAAATTGACGTCGAGAACAGCAATTTGAAAAATGCTGTTTTCGGCAAGAGACTTCGCTTGAGTGATCGATCTTCCCACTCCAACAATGATCATTCCAAAGTCATGGAGCGTTTCTTCCAGAGCTAAGGCAATGAAGGGGTCGTCCTCAACAATGAGCACCTTAGCGCCAATTAAAGGATCAGCCATGGGCGTCGGTCCAGCCTTAGGGGCGTTCTCTTTGGATAAATCTGAAGACTCTGAGCTTGGCATGAGGCGATCGTGAGGCTGAATGGGGGGTCTGTCTAGACCTCAAGCCCAAAAATCAGATAATTTTCTGACGGATATGCACCAAGGACCATAGGGCCAAAGATATCCATGCAAGAAGCGTTAAGCCTCCGCCAAGCGGGGCGGCAAAAGGAAACAAGCGATCCCCGAGATAGGCGCGTGAGATAAGGTCGGTTGAAAATATAGTTACGCCTAATTGCATAGATATTATGCTTCCAACCAATATGCGATCATTGCGCGCGATTGACCCCAGATAGGCCGCAAGCGCTAAGCCACAGGCGGCATGGATCATGAGAAATTGACTAGCTGTTCCAAGCAGCGGGGACTTATCAGCGCCATGGGAGGCGGCAGCCGCCAGAGCCACGCCCACTGCGCCGTGTAAAGCTGAAATGAAAATAATAAGACGAGTAATATTCATGTGAGAGGGTCTCTAGAGCGGACATGTCGAGGGCTGGTCTTATCTAGCCTTGGGAGTATTTGTCATGTTTACATCTATGTCGCCTGTAAAGTAACTTGCAATATATTAAATAAACAAAAGTCCACATTTTCGGAGTAACCGCTTATGACGGCCGTGGGAAGTTTGATTTGCTTAGCTCTATTTATGTCAGGCTGTTTTGGCGCGTATTTACGATTGCGTCAGATCAAAAATGTAACGCTTAATCGTAATGCAGTACCGCAGGATTTCGCGCGAGAAGTTACGATAACTGATCATCAGCGGGCAGCTGATTATACGATAGAGCGAACTAGATTTGGCATTGCAGAATTAGTTTTTGACACCTTAACCAGTATCTTATGGCTGACTGCTTGGTTGTCTCCTTTGTATTTATTTATTTCTCATTACATCGACTCTGGAGTCACGCGTAGCGTTATATTTGTAATGAGTTTTGGGATCATTTCTCATTTTCTTGAAATCCCTTTTTCACTCTTCAATAGTTTTTGGATTGAAGAAAAATTCGGATTTAATCGGCTAACTGTTAAGACCTTCATATTAGATGAGGTTAAAACTTTCCTCGTTACCAGTGTTGTTGCGATCCCGGCGCTTTACGCAATGTTTGCGTTACTTAAAGCGTTTCCAGATACTTGGTGGATTTTTTCCTTCGTGATCTTCATGACTTTAACTGTGGCCATGACAGTTATTTATCCAACTATTATTGCGCCACTTTTTAATAAGTTCACGCCAATGGGAGAGGGGGCCACTAAGGAACGCATGGAAAGTTTATTATTAAAATGCGGTTTCGAGTCGAAAGGCTTATTCATTATGGATGCTTCTAAGCGTTCGGCTCATGGCAACGCCTATTTCTCTGGCTTTGGTAAAGGCAAAAGGATCGTCTTTTTCGATACATTGCTCGAGAAGCATACGCTTGATGAAATTGAGTCAATTCTTGCTCATGAATTAGGGCATTTTAAATACGGTCACGTTTTTCAAATAATTATACAATCTGCACTTATCGCTTTTATTGGGTTCTTTGCCATTTATTATGCGCTGTCGTCGGGAATAATTAGTAATTGGTTTGATCTGCAAAATGATCCAGGCGTGGTGCTAATAGCTCTCTTGCTTGCAAAAGAACCAGTTTCTCTCATCCTTACGCCATTATTATCTTGGAGATCGCGAAAAGCGGGATTTGAAGCCGATGATTTCGCCCGTAAGATTGTCGGACAAGAGGCAATGATTTCCGCTTTAACACGTCTGACCCGGGATAATTTAGCGTCCCTAACGCCGGATCCCTTATTTGCAGCGTTCTATTTCTCACATCCGCCTGTTCCGCTAAGAGTCGCTCAACTTAGAATTGGCGCAAGTTAAAAAAACTCGATGCGGGCAGAGAAAATGGGAGATTAAAATAATCTCAATTCGGCAGAGTGGGGCAAAGGCTTAATAAAAACCTGGGCCCCAACCTGGACCCCATGGACCCCATCCTC
>OMIO01000051.1 GCA_900299115.1 Methylocystaceae bacterium
CACTGGCGCGCGCTCACGAGGAATTTGATCGTCTTGACTGCGCATTGCTTGGACTTTCTGTCGATAGTCTCTACGCGCATGTCGCCTGGGTTCAAACGATACAAAAAAGCTTCAATGTGAATATTAATTTCCCAATTGTTGAAGATCCCTCAATGGCGATCGGGCGCGCTTACGGAATGATTGACGATGAGTCAGCAGATTCCTCCGCAATGCGCGCGAGTTATTTCATTGATCCTGAAGGCGTGATCCGCGCCATCACTTGGTATCCTCTTTCTGTCGGCCGCTCTGTTGATGAAATTATTCGCATCCTGACAGCTTTACAAAAGACAGCTTCAGGAAAAGTTTTCACACCTGAAGGATGGCGGCCAGGAAAAGATGTTTTAGCGCCACCCAATCAAACTCTGTCGACAGCTTTTTTACCCTCAGCGGGTCATGATTGGTTTTATAAATTAATGAAAGATAAAACATGATTTATCAGTCTAAATTAAACGCGCGCGCTGCTGCAGAAATGATGAAAAATTATGCGCAACCGCAAAGATTAATGATCCTATCTTTCCTCATTCATGGAGAAAAAACAGTTAGTGAAATTGATGAGGCTACGCATATTGGCCAGCCTGCTCTCAGCCAACAACTCGCTGAATTACGCCATGCAAACTTAATCACCAATCGTCGAGAAGCGAAAAAAGTTTATTACGCCTTAATGAATGAGCGTGTTACCGATTGTATTAATCAGATTGAACGCCTATTCACAAATCCAAGCGATTTAGAAGCCACTCTTCCGTCCTCTCAGAGAAAAAGACCCTCTGATGTGAAAAAAAAATCTAACCCACCTAATCCCGTTGTTGTGGAAACCGGCGCCGCAGCCTTTGCTAAAGTTTTTTAACCCCTCACCTTCCATTAAGGCAGAATAATTTTTTCCCCGCACTTGGCCTTTTGAATTTGATTTAATTTTAAACAAAGTTTTGATTTTTAGGATAAACGCACTATTTAAAAAATATAATTTTTTTATCTCATTGAGCTAATGACATGTCTAATTCTAAACCTAATCCCGAGACTCAGGAACAACACTGGTCAGGCAAAGGCGGCCAAAGATGGCTTGAAAACATTAATGATTTTGAAGACATGATCCAGCCAATTGGCAAGGCTTTATTTGATTGCGCACAAGCTAAGCCGGGTGAAAATTTCATCGATATTGGCTGCGGTGCTGGCGCCACAACCCTGAGTCTGGCTCAACAGGTTGGAAACATCGGCCTTGTCATTGGCGTCGATATCTCCGATGAGTTGATTTCAGAATGTCGAAAGCGCGTTATTGGAGCGCAGCTCAATAATGTTAGTTTTTTAACCGGCGACGCCGCGAGAATAGCTTTACCCAAATCTATGAGCGATTGTCTTTTTTCGCGTTTTGGCGTGATGTTTTTCAAAGACGCAAAACAAGCCTTTCTACATTTGCGCTCCTCACTTAAACCCGGAGGAAGAATAGCTTTTTCCTGCTGGTCTGCCCTAGACCATAATCTTTGGATGCTTTCCGTGCGAGAGACAATCTCTCGTTATATTGATTTGCCAAAATTAGAGCCAAGGGCGCCAGGACCCTTCGCCTTTGCAGAAAAAGATTATATAAATGAAATTCTTCGATACGCGAGTTTTAAAAATATTTCGATCAATCCCTGGAGCGGGAAAATCTCAATTGGCCACCAAGAAAATACTCCAAAGCAAGCCGCTCAGTTTTTGCTAAGATCTTTATCAATCGCACAACTCCTCAATGACGACCCGCGATTGAATAAAGAAATAATTCAAAATGAATTGATGCAAAAATTACAGGAATTTTCTTCCTCAAGCGGGGTCTATGCCCCCGCTCAAGCCTGGCTCGTTACCGCATCTCTTGATGGATAAAGCGCGGGTAATTCTTAAACTAATTTAAGAAACTCAATAATTGCTGCGCGCGAAAGCGCCAAGCTGATAAATTTTCTATTTAGTGACAAGGGAAAGAAAGCGCATGGCGCGAATCATGCGCCGCATCATGAACGCCCTCAATCTCCGTAAATCCTACCCCATAAATTAATATCGCGCCTAAGAGCACGGCGAGGAGAGATGATTTTAACGCTTCAATCTTAGCAGCTTGTAACGCTTTTGATTTTCCAATCGTTAAACTAAGGCGCATGCCTATTTCCCTTCCGCCGCGACGGCGACTGATAGAACTTAAAAAATTAGTTATCACAGCAGCCTCAGGCCGCTGGTATTTGACCTTACTTTTCACAGCTTTCTAAAAAAGTTTCAAGTAGCAATCGCTCCCCAATCTTTGCAAATCATCCCCCCCTACCTAAAGCAAGAACCAAGCTCTGGATTAGAGATCAATCCGCCAAACATATACTGGATTGCGACCATGACTTAGATCATTGTCAAAAAGATAAGCGAATGATTTTGGACACAAACGCCAAGAGGTCAATTTTTTTAAAAAGACCCGTCTTTTCAAGAGACCAGAGGCAATAAGGCGATCATTATGGAGAGCCCCTTGACCTAGATTTTTTTAAAGGGTTTAGTCGCTTTCAATAATTTTATCTGCGTTTCAACCATTACCCGCTTAAGCGGGATAGGCCCGAGTTGGCTCCGGCCTAGGATCGTCAACGGAGGTGTTTTGATGACCACTGCTGCAGAACGCGCTGAGCAGCTAGCCCTGGTTTCCAGGCTCAAAACTTTCTACCCTGAAGTGTCGGAATGGCCGACGCCAGATGAGATAACCCATAGCCACTGGCTCGCCTATATGAAAACGCCGCATGATGTCGGCGGAGAGCTAGACTATCCTCACCCTTACGAGAATAAAGAAGAAGAGCAATGGGAGCTTATGACCTATGTGCTCTGCGAAGTTCTTGCCTGGCGCGGTATCTGGGTCACTGAGGAGCGACGCAGGATTGGCAATGTCGATTGTGGTCGATCTATTTATCTTGGCTTGCCCTATTACGCGCGCTGGCTGTGGTCTGTTGGGCGGCTTTTAATCGAGAAGAAACACATCAACTGGGCAGAGCTGACCGATCGTCTTGCTGAAGTAAAGAATCGTTACGCCGGCCCGCTTAATGGACGCCGCCCCGAAGCGGCGCCCAAATTTGCGGGCGACGGCAAAGGGGTGAAGCGTAACGAATTCCACATCAAGGCAGTTGGGCTTGGCGACCCGCCGGTCTTCGCCGGAACGGCCGATCCTGCAAAATTTAAAGTTGGGGATCGCGTGCGCGTTCGTGATCTGCCCGCCATGTTTTACACAAGAACGCCAGAATATGTCCGCGGAGCTGAAGGCATGATCGCTGAGGTCGCCTATGAGAGTCCCGCGCCAGAGGATGAAACATGGGACCGCGAGGACGCAAAGTCAGAGTGGTTTTATATTGTGCGCTTTAACCAATCTGATCTTTGGGACAATTACACAGGGCCCAAAAACGATACGCTGCAAACGGAGCTCCCGGAACGCTGGCTGGAGGCCTTAAATGTCTAATTCTCACCATGACCATGACCACGATCATGACCATGCGCATAAGCCTATGGTTGATGAGATTACCGATTTCGAAGTTCTAGAAATCGCCTTGCGTGAATTATGTATCGAGAAGGGGCTGTTCACTGCCGAGGAACATCGCGTCTTCACTGAATACGCAGAGCAAATTGGACCCACGCCTGCAGCGCGCTTAGTTGCAAAAGCCTGGCTCGACCCACAATTTAAGAAGCTCGCGTTAACGGACGCGATTAAAGCCTGCAAAGAGGTTGGCGTAGATTGGCTTCATCCAACAGGCTTTGGCGCGCCAAGCGATTTTATGGCCTTCAAAATTCTTGAAAACACCCCGACTTTGCATCACGTCATTGTCTGCGCTCTCTGCTCTTGTTATCCGCGCCCTATCCTTGGAAATTCTCCAGAGTGGTATCGTACGCCAAACTATCGACGCCGCATCGTGCGCTGGCCTCGTCAAGTTCTGTCTGAATTTGGCTTGCAGTTGCCTGATAGCATCGAGGTTAGAGTTGAGGACTCCAACCAGAAACATCGCTTCATGGTGATGCCCATGCGGCCAGCTGGCACTGAAGGCTGGACAGAAGACCAACTCGCTGAGATCCTGACGCGAGACTGCCTCATCGGCGTCGCTTTGCCAAAGCCCGGCGTCACGAACAATGTGACGCCTCTTGTTCGAGAAGCAATACGACCAGCGAGCCTATGACAAAAAAAACGAGCGTCGAAACCTTCGAAGTATTAAATAATATTGTCGAACGCGACCAAACCTGGCCGGTCATGACTGAGCGTCACGGGGTGGAAAACCCTTTGCCGCCTTGGAAGACAAGCTTGGACGGGCTATGCGACGCTCTTGATCAAACCTGTAATTCCAAACCGCCGCTCACCTTCAAAGAGCGTCGCGATGAGGAAGATGAACTTTCAGCCTCACTTTATACAAGCTTACCCTATCCGGAAAATCAGCTTGTCGCGCTTGCCCACTCACTTCTTAAAAGAGGCGTTATTGACGAAACAGAGCTGCGCGAACGCCTTGCTCTCATCAGACAACGTCTTGAATCCTAGACAGTGTATTAGAGCTAATCATTCGCCTCGACAAAACTTAAAAGACCACTCGTCATAAGATTAAAAAAACGGGCCTGAACGCTAAAGATAAAAAACCTTTCAGTAGTGATTAGATAAATAATCAATAATGATTTTTGCGTCAGATTCTGAAATTGGCGCATGATAATTTTTAATCATTTTATTGACCTCTCCCTCCCAAAATTTAGCGCCCTGTTTTGGGGGTTGCGTTTCAATGTAATCCCCTGAATGACAGGAGAGACAATTATTTTGCGCTACCTCGCTACCAGGCCCAACGCGCAACGCAGGCTCATCATCTGACAGCGTATAGGTGAGCGGCTTTGCAAGCGAAATGGATGACCCCAAGCCAAAAAGCGTCAAGGTTAAAATGACAAGAGACTGACGAAGCATAGACATCAGAGAAAAGCCTTAAACAGCATGGAGTTGAAGCGTCTCAACACAATTACGCATATATCCGGGAGGATTCCACAGAGGCTGCATGGGTTGAGACTGACCGATGTTGTTGGTTGCGCAGACTTTAATCATGTGCGTTCCCTTAGGAAGCTGCACAACCGTTTGCCATGGCCTAAAGGAATATTTTCCATAATCTTCGCCAAGCATTGATGCGCGCCAATTGAGGCCGTTATCAAGCGACACCAACACTTGTTTGACGCCAAAACCTCCATCAAATGCAATGCCTCTAATTGTTGTTTCTACATCAGCGCGACATGAGGAATTTTGTTTAAAATTTGTAATGAAAGAACGAACATTAAAACGATTGATTGGCGTGCTTGCAAAGCCGGATTGTCCTGGCTCAGTGCAGAAACAATTATTATTTGGGACACGATAGGCCTTTGCAATCCAATACCCCTCAAAACTTTGATCCGTCACAAGAATTTCGTTGAGGTGCTTGACCCAATAGGTTCCATAAAATCCTGGCACAATCAGTCGCAAAGGATATCCGTTTAACCAAGGTAGATCTTCGCCATTCATTGCGTAAGCGACCATAACGTCGCCATCACGGGCATGATCAAGATCAAGGGCTTTTGCAAAGTCTGGCGTTTCTGGGAGCACAGGACCATCTAATCCCGCGAAGGTGACGTCTTTGGCCCCTGCTTGAACCCCAGCGCGATCAAGAAGCGCCCGCAAAGACACGCCTTTCCAACGCGCATTGCCCATAGCGCCATTGGCTAATTGCCCGCCAGCAACGCGCGGCTCAAAAAAACCTCGACTATTCCCTGAACACTGATTGACCGCTACGATTTCTTGCGGCTCGAATTTTGATTTTAGCTCTTGTAGGGAGAGCGTCATCGGTCGATCAACATGACCTTTGATCGTGAGAGTAAATTTTTCCGGATCTATTGAAAGAGGAATATCTGCTAAATGATAGCGAACAAAAAAAGCATCATTAGGCGTTAATACAGCCTCATTAAAAACCTCAAAAGGCGTCTCGAGCTGTGGCGGACGAGCTGTTAATTGAATAAGGGGACGCTTGCCTGGATAAGCAACAAGTGGACGGCGCCCATTGGCAAAAGGCAAATCGACAAATTCTGACGCAGCAAAAGCGCGCGAAACAGTCGACTCACTCAAAGCGCCAAGGCTAAATACGCTCCCTACAGAGCTAAGAAACTCTCTGCGCCTCATAAATCATCCTCCCCTAGAGGGCTTTATACTAGCAGAATAGAAATAAAACACAGCCCCCATTCAAGGCCTGAGAAAACTATCGCCCAATAGAACATAAAGCGCTACAGCCTATCAGAGACAAAGCCAACAGTCTTTGTCTCTTATACGGTGAACATACTACTTATTGCTATGCAATAGCACTCTTCGCAACTTAAAAAAATCAAAAGAAATATTGGAAACGCCAACATAGAATATCAATCTCTCGCGTCCATTATAACCGATTAGGGCGCTGATGATAAGGCCATATCGCCGATTATAAGGAAATTATAAAAATTATATCTGCGCTTTAGGCGCGTGTATTTCACTCTTTCAGATTGTGAGAGAGAAGGATCATTTTTCAGCGTTCAATGCTGAACAAGCGCTTTCAATTAATTGGGTTAAGGTAAGGCATTGTCGATAAGCTCAAAAAAACATGCTTTGCCTCGTCATAGAAAGAAGAAAGTTTTTATGGAAAAATTATTCTAAAATGAGAATTTCACAAATTCATCAAACAAATAACATCGACAATGCTTGTCAACCAGCTCTTGGGGGCCTTTAAGTTTTTTAGAAACGGGGTCTTTCAGGGCGGGTTTTTGAAAATATCAATTTTCTTATATGCGTTTCGAATAGAGATCTCACTTTTTACTCAACGCAGCAGAGTTTATCTGCTAGTCTAAGGCCAAGATGAAGCCCTAACAGTCCAGGAGAGAGCAATTATGACGCCACGGGTTAAAGAAATTCTCAGTTGGTATGGCGCAGACAACCCGGGAACCTTGTCAAATCTTGCAAGATTATTGAACCATGGCCGCTTAGGCGGCACGGGCAAAATGGTTATTCTTCCTGTCGACCAGGGATTTGAACATGGACCGGCTCGTTCATTCGCGCCTAACCCTCCAGCCTATAATCCGCTCTACCACTTTGAGCTCGCCATTGAGGCTGGCTGTAACGCTTATGCGGCGCCACTCGGTTTCTTAGAAGCGGGCGCCCGCGACTTCGCCGGCGAAATCCCCCTGATCCTAAAATGCAATGATAATGACGCTTTACTAGATGATAAAGATCCCAACCAAGCCCTAACGTCGAGCGTGCAAGACGCTCTTCGCCTTGGGTGCTGCGCAATTGGCTTCACCATTTATCCAGGTTCCGCCCATCAACTCGAAATGTTCCAGCAGATTCGCGCTTATGCAGAGGAAGCCAAACGTCACGGTCTTGCAGTGATTTTATGGTCTTATCCTCGAGGATCAGCCTTAAGCAAACAGGGCGAAACAGCAATAGATGTGATTGGCTATTCAGCACAAATTGCAGCTCAGCTCGGCGCACATATTATTAAAGTAAAATTACCCGACGCTTTTGTTGAGCAAGAAGCGGCGCGTAAAGTTTACACTGCGCAAAAAATTCCAGTTGCAACGCCTACTGAGCGCGTCCGCCATGTTGTTGATTGCGCCTTTGCAGGACGTCGCATTGTCATTTTCTCTGGCGGCCCCACGATTTCTGATGAGAATGAACTCTTAGGCGAGATCCGAGCCATTCACGCAGGCGGCGGCTTTGGCTCAATTATTGGCCGCAATTCCTTCCAACGCCAAAGAAAAGATG
>OMIO01000052.1 GCA_900299115.1 Methylocystaceae bacterium
CTGGAGGGCCGTCAGCCCCTGGACCTGACGCCCTCGAAGCTTCTCAAGCTAGCTAAAGATCTTCCCCTGAGATGGCCCGACCAGCATCGCTTGCTGGGCATCCCAACCTGATCTGGTATGAACGCGGACAGGATCTGAGCCCGATCCTGATTCGGCTCGAGACAAGACGGGATCCAAGCGCATCCCAACATTAACTCCTGACTGAAAAAACGGCCTGTGAGATAAAAGGGGCCGCCACCCTCTAAAACCCCTGAATTTTTGTCTCTCAGGGGCTCATCTGAAAACTATAATCACATAAATAATTGAAAAATAAAGATAATACTCCCCCAAGGGAGAGACTTCTAATTTCTCAGAAAATAAGGGTTTTTTTGGCTGGGGGACCTGGATTCGAACCAAGATTAACGGAGTCAGAGTCCGCTGTTCTACCGTTGAACTATCCCCCACCTGCGAAGAAAATTTCAACACAGCCAGAGGGCGGAGGTCTAGAGAGGGGCGCGCACCCTGTCAACACCAGCGCACATGGTCATAATTACCGTCTTTATAAGTATACTTATACCTAGTTTAGCAGGATACCTTGCTCTGAGGCGATCGATCCTGCATGAAATAGTCGATAGATGAAAGTGACAACTCGCGTCAGAATACGCGACGCGGCACATCGGGCTGGAGCATTATTTTGGTAGGCACAAATCAGCCACTCGACATGCGACTAAGCCGCGCCGCTCACGAGCCGACAGCCCATCTGCCTCGTGATGAAAACAACCCTCTGCACTCCAACCACGCTGAGCCAAGCCCAAGCAGCCTAACATCGCGTCATACCTACGCAGCTCTAGACCTGGGCACAAATAACTGTCGGCTGTTGATTGCCAGACCCAAACGACGCGTTCGGCGTCGCGAAACAGAATTCCTGCATGTTGTCGACGCTTTTTCGCGTATTGTTCGGCTAGGAGAAGGACTAGGTCGAGCCGGTAGTATCAGCGAACAAGCGATTGAGCGCACCATTGAGGCTTTAAAAATATGCCGCGATAAAATGGCGTCACGCGGGGTAACCCGATCGCTTTTAATTGCAACACAAGCATGTCGTGGCGCACATAATGGTGACGAGTTCATTCAACGGGTGAGAGAAAGAACAGGCCTAGAATTAGAAATTATAAACCGTGAAACTGAAGCGCGATACGCAGCTCGAGGCTGCGCTTCGCTTGCCGACCCGCATGCTGAAGGCGTTCTGTTATTTGATATCGGCGGAGGATCCACCGAGCTCGTTTGGCTTTCTCGCTCATCACAAACATCAAAGCCATCACTACAACACTGGACATCTTTAGAGCTTGGTGTTGTTACACTAGCTGAAAACTTCGGCGGGAGAATTGTAGATAACCAAATTTTCTCGGCTATGAAAAATCATGCAATAGAAGCTTTGCAAAATTTTGCGCAGGCCACAGGAGATACAAGACGCTGCCCTCGATTCCATCTCCTGGGAACATCGGGCACCGTGACGACCTTAGCAGGCGTTCATCTTGGATTGGAGCGTTATGATCGATGGCGCGTTGACGGCCTCTGGATGAGCGATAGCGATGCATCTAGAGCCATTACACGTCTTCGGGGTATGAACTTTGAGCAAAGGGTCGCCAATGGTTGCATTGGCCCACAGCGCGCAGATCTCGTACTTGCTGGCTGCGCCATTTTTGAAGCGATTAGAGAAACATTTCCTGCAAGTAGAACGCGGATAGCAGATCGAGGCCTACGGGAGGGCATGCTTTTGGAACTAATGGAAGCAGATGGCGCTTTATTACAGTCCAATTAGACACAGAGGTCATAATTAAAAACACAAGTAATTCAAAAACTATATGGTTATTTTTATGGTTCACCCAACCCCTGAATATCGTCCCTGCGTTGGCGTCGCGTTAATAAATTCCGCAGGTCTCGTCTTTATTGGCCGTCGTCGAAACAAAGGCGCGTTTGACACCATAGCGCCCCCCCATCTTTGGCAAATGCCTCAAGGCGGCATAGACGATGGAGAAGATCCCTACATCGCTGCGAAACGGGAATTATTTGAAGAGACAAATGTATCGAATACAGAATTACTAGCTGAAGCGCCAAGATGGCTAACTTATGATCTACCTAGCGAGGCAACGCAAAGATGGAAAGGAAAATATCGAGGACAAACTCAACGTTGGTTTGCATTACGTTTCACTGGCAATGAAAGTGAAATAAATATCCACAATCCCGCAGGCGGCGCTCATAAGCCAGAATTTGATGAATGGCGGTGGGAAAAACTAGCTAACTTACCAAATTTGATCGTTCCCTTTAAGAGACATGTATATGAACAAGTCGTTATCGCTTTTGCTGATTTCGCCGCACGATAAATGACTAGGCTTTGCGTGTCAGGCGCGCGGCAAAAAATCCATCAATACCAGAAAGTCGACTATTTTCATTAGGAAAATAACACGGCAAGGTTCGCAAATCGCCTTCTTTATTTATAAACTCCATCGGCACGCCATCCGCCTCAGAAATTGGTTCGCGTTGAAAATCTGGATTGCGCCGCAAGAAGCCGCCAATCTGGGCCTCTCCCTCCTCTGGCTCCAAAGAACACGTACAATATACCAATCTTCCGCCAGGGCGGATCAGGCTTGCGGCACGTGCGAGCATCTTAGCTTGCAATAAAGTCAAAGCCTCGAGATCGCCTGTTTTTTTTGTCCAAGCAACATCCGGATGACGACGTATTGTTCCCGTTGCTGAGCACGGCGCATCTATAAGGATTGCATCAAAAGCAGCAGCTTGATAGGTCGCCGCATCGCCGACAGCAATCGATGCTCGTAAATATAAGCGGTCTAAATTAGCTGCCAATAATTTTAATCTCTCGGCCGATCGATCGAGCGCAGTAACGTGAGCGCGAGTCTGAGCAAGCTGTGCTGTTTTACCTCCCGGAGCTGCGCACATGTCGAGCACACGCTCATCTGGTTGTGTACGTAGTAACCTCGCAGGCAGAGAAGCCGCGGCATCTTGCACCCACCATTCTCCGTCCGCATAACCAGCAAGCTCAGATACAGGAATATACGACTTCAACCGCACTGAGCCTGTTGGCAAAACAATACCATCTAACTCCTTAGCCCAAATGTCAGGATTAGATTTTACAGTTATATCTAACGTTGGCTCCTGCATATGCATCGCAGAAATCAGCTGAGCTGTTTCATGACCATAATATTTCCGCCATCTCTGCATCAGCCATGCTGGCGTATCATATTCACCAACTGCTGCGAGCTCTAGAAATTCCTCGCGACGGCGGATCAGATTTCGCATAGAGCCATTAACAAGACCGGCAAAACCTGCGGTTTTAGGATCATGTCGAATAGCGCGGACCGCAAGATCCACGGCAGCATGGTCGGCTGAATCAAGGAATAGAATCTGCGCCGCCGCAGCAATAAGGATAAACTCCAACCGTCCTGACTGACGTGGTAGACCCTTTTCTAGAAGCTCAGATAAGACATGCCGTATAAGGCCAAGACGTCTGACAGAGACAGTAACAATTGATCGCGTTAGCGCTACGTCTCTCGGCTCAAGCCCTACCAGCCGCGACGGCACTGCAAGTGGAGAAAAACACTCATCTAGTCGATGACCGCCGTAAATTATATCGCTAATTATGGCTGCTGCGGCTAAACGGACAAGCAAACCAGGCGTTCGAGCCGCTTCAGCTTCTCGCGCAGCGTCAGCCGGCACAAAACCCTGTCGGTTCATCGTCCGAGCAGATTTGGCGCGCGCGGAAAATGTTTTATTATCTTGTGACGCCAAACAACCTATCTCCTGAATATTCCCAAATCACACCATAGCATAGACTTAACGATTAGGGACGAAATAAAGCGGAAGAAATCATCCATGCAAACAGATGCAAACCCAGCGCCGTCTAATCTAGACAAAATTGATGAAAAGAAAAAACAAGATAAGTCGCAATCTACTCCCGCACAACGCGCGCTGGAAGAAGCCGCGGATCGGAGAAAAAAATTAGCAGACGCTGCAGTCGCCCCAGAAGAAATTGGCGGCCGCGGCGGCCTTGACCCGTCACGTTATGGCGATTGGGAGGTCAAAGGCGTTACAAGCGATTTTTAATGCCCTAAACTTGATGCCTTTTAAAAAAAGCGCACATCTCTCTCCATGCTAGCTTAGCGGCGTCCGATCGGTATGTTTCTCTATAATCTGCGCAAAAACCATGGGGCGCATCATCGTATATTTTAATTTCTGCCGGAGCATCGTATTTAAGCAATTGTTTCTGAAATTTTTTAATTAATTCTATCGGGATCGTCGGGTCGGCTCCTGCATAAAGACCAAGCGTTGGCGCTTTCAATTGAGCTGCAAGATCGACCGGCCAATATTCTTGTTGCAATGTACGTTCTCCATCAAGGCGACCATACCAAGGGACGCAGGCGCGTATTTTAGAGTTATGCGCGCTATAGAGCCAAACAATGCGCCCTCCCCAACAAAAACCCGTCATAGCGACACGTTGCAAATCGCCATGATAATTTACGGCCGCTTCAAAGGCTTCATCAAAAGTTGCAAGTGTGATCGCATCGCTCGCCTGGGCGACAATGAGCCGCAAGGCGTCTATATTGGGTGCAGTCGCGATATCGCCATAACGACTGAGATAATCGGGCGCGATAACTAAATAACCCTTGTGCGCGAGGCGACGCGCGATATCAAGGATATGTTCATGTAGACCGAAAATTTCATGGGCCAACAAAATAACAGGATAAAATCCTTGTTTTTCTGGGCGCACTACAAAAGCCGTATCGCCGCAAGGCAGTTTGATAAAACTCGCACTCAGTCCAGCGCTACTCGTTTTAATGACATTCGATCTGATACTGCCCGCCGCTCGAGCAAATGAGGGATTTTCATTCTCTTTCACCTGTTTCCCCCTGAACCTTGGGAAATTTAAGATGTGAAAGATAGGCCCCTCATGGATAAATGTCAGCTGAGACTACGGCCTCAATTTCCCCACCCCTTCTCATAGACTAAAAAAACGCGTATATCGCCGCGCCGGCAGTAGAAAGTTTTTCTGCGCAAGGGGTAGAAGTTGTGACGCTAGCGGAAGTAACGACCCAGGATTTTAAAATCGATACGCGCCATTCCGCGCTAGCTATTTCCTAAGGAAAGCCGCATGACACAGCATTCGGACGTAACCCAACCGAACGCTTTGAAACCCGGACAAACCATCAAACCTTTACCCGGCGCAGATCAAGATCACGCGCATGAGAAAGGCAATTTGGTTGGCCTTGTGATTGGCTCAATTGGCGTGGTTTATGGCGATATCGGCACCAGTCCTCTTTACGCCTTACGCGAGTCGCTTTCCCACAGCGTTAAAGCGGATCGCCTTACCGAAGAGGCGGTGATTGGGTCTATTTCACTTCTTATCTTTGCGCTCGCATTCACTGTCACCATAAAATACGTATTATTCTTGATGCGCGCAGACAATCGCGGAGAAGGCGGAACGCTTTCATTAATGGCGCTCGCACAATCTGCTCTCGGCGGAAATTCGAAATTTGTTTTTCTTATGGGCGTCGCCGGCGCAGCGCTTTTTTCTGGCGACGCGATTATTACGCCGGCTATTTCTGTCATGTCAGCGATTGAAGGCTTGGAATTAGTAACGGATCGCTTGAAAGAATTTGTTGCGCCAATCACCATAACAATATTGGTTACGCTGTTTTGGGTTCAAAGCCACGGCACCGCTCGCGTAGCGGCTTTCTTTGGACCGATTATGATTATCTTCTTTCTCACGATCGCCGCACTCGGCGCGTTTCATATTCCAGACGCACCACAAATATTAACAGCTTTTGACCCTCGCGAAGGTATATCATTTCTTGCTCAAAACGGTTGGCTTGGCTTCGCCATACTCGGTTCTGTTTTCTTGGGCGTCACTGGCGCGGAAGCGCTTTACGCCGACATGGGCCATTTTGGCCGCTTCCCAATTCAATTCGCCTGGCTGAGTTTTATCTTGCCTGCACTTCTATTAAATTATCTGGGCCAAGGCGCGCTGATCCTTTCTCACCCAGAAGCTGTAAGCAATCCCTTCTTCCTTCTTGCGCCAGATTGGGCGCTTTTGCCTCTTGTCATCCTGTCAACCGTCGCAACCGTCATTGCGAGCCAAGCGGTAATCACAGGCGCTTTTTCAATCGTTAGACAGGCCATACAGCTTGGACTTTTACCGCGACTTGAAATTACGCATACTTCGGCCACACAAGAAGGACAAATTTACATCGGTCGCATCAATCGCCTCCTATTGTTAGGCGTTCTCTTACTCGTGATCGCTTTTAAGAGCTCCTCTGCGCTCGCCTCAGCTTATGGCATAGCTGTGACAGGCACGATGGTTGTGACAACATTGCTTGCCTTTGTTGTCGTGTGGCGAAAGTGGGGCTGGCCCCTATGGGCCACTATCCCAGTAATTGTCGCATTTCTTGCGGTCGATATGGCCTTCTTGGCCGCAAATTTAATGAAAATTGTTGATGGTGGATGGGTGCCGCTCGTACTTGGCGGCTGCGTCATGATTGTAATGTGGACCTGGGTGCGCGGCTCACGATTGCTTGCAGAAAAAACACATCGAGACTCTCTACCGCTCACTGAACTTATCGCTATGCTGCAAAAATCAAAGCCAGCGCGCGTTCCCGGCACAGCCATTTTCCTAACGAGCGACCCAAATGTCGCGCCAACTGCGCTTATGCATAATCTTAAACACAATAAAATTTTACATGAACGCGTGCTTATCATTTGTGTAAAGACTGAGGATCGACCAAGAGTCGCCAGCGCCAAACGGTTTGAAATCGAGCAACTATCTGATGATTTTTATAGAGCGACGCTTCATTATGGCTTTATGGAAAGCCCTCGCGTTCCGACAGCTCTAAGCGCCATGCGCAAAGCGGGGCTTAAATACGACATCATGACAACAAGTTTTTTCCTGGGACGTCGCTCTATCAAGGAAAGCCCCTCATCAGAAATGCCAATTTGGCAAGACAAACTTTATGTTGCGCTTACTAAGCAGTCCGCCAATGCTACAGACTTCTTCTCAATACCAACAGACAGAGTTGTGGAGCTCGGCGCTCAGCTGACCATTTAGACTACGAGATCGCCGCGTCTTGAAAAGGGCTGGACGTCAGACAGCCGAGGGACTAAGCCATGCTTAAAACTCGGCCAATCTGCTAGGATGCCTCCCAGCCAAATCGAAAAGAACGAAAATTCCTATGTCGACCCGTATCGCCGCTAGATTTGCCGCCCTCAAAGCCCAGAATCGCGCCGCACTCATAACTTTTCTCATGGCTGGCGACCCTGACCTTGAGACTTCACTCGCCTTGGTTGAAGCATTACCGGCGGCGGGTGCAGATATTATCGAAATTGGCATCCCCTTTACCGACCCAATGGCGGACGGACCCGCGATTCAAGCAGCAGGTTTACGCGCGCTCAATGCTGGGATGACGCTGCGCAAAACTTTGGGGCTTGTTAAGGCCTTTCGCCTGAAGGATGCAGAGACGCCAATCGTTTTAATGGGCTACTACAATCCAATCTATGTCTATGGCGTTGACCATTTCCTACACGACGCGAAAGAAGCCGGCGTTGATGGCTTAATTATTGTAGACCTTCCGCCAGAGGAAGATCAGGAATTATGTATTCCCGCTCGCAACGCCGGCTTGAATTTTATCCGACTCGCTACGCCCACAACCGACGAAAATAGATTACCGCGCGTGCTCGAAAATACGAGCGGCTTTGTTTATTACGTGTCTTTGACGGGCATTACCGGCGCAGCCTTGGCGGATTATGCTGGCGTTAGCCAGGCGGTTGCACGCATTAAACAGCATACAGCACTCCCGGTGGCTGTAGGTTTTGGCGTAAAAAATGCCGATAACGCCGCTCAAATCGCGCAAACCGCTGACGGGGTAGTGGTTGGCTCCGCGCTTATTGATGCGTTACAGAAATCTCTTAATGCGCATAACCAAGCCACTGCTCAAACGATTACAGCCGTTACAGAACTCGTTACCAGCATCGCTCAAGGCGTTCAGGCTGGACGAACGAAATCTCTGCAGAAAAACGGCGGATTATTTTGCTGGCTAACGGGGCTATTCGGATGAATTGGTATTCCAATGTCGTTCCACCAAAGATTAAAGCGATCCTCAAACGGGAAGCGCCTGAAAATCTTTGGGTAAAATGTCCTGACAGCGGGCAGCTAGTCTTTCACAAGGATATCGAAGCCAATCTCTTCGTTGTTCCTGGCTCTGGTTACCACATGCGCTGTCCTGTCGCGACGCGGTTAAGTTCTTTATTTGATGACGGCGCATGTGAATTAATACCAACGCCTGAAGCGCCAGTAGATCCACTTAAATTTCGTGATATCAAACGCTACGTCGATAAGTTAAAAGAATATCGCGTGAAAACCGGCATGCAGGACGCTGTGGTTCTCGCTCACGGTAAACTTGAAGACGCGCCAATCACAGTCGCGATACAGGATTTTGATTTTCTTGGCGGCTCTCTTGGTATGGCGGCCGGAGAAGCAATTGTCGCTGGAGCCGACTATGCGTTGGCTAAGCGCACGCCTTTTATTATCTTTACTGCTTCCGGTGGGGCGCGCATGCAGGAAGGCATGTTTTCTCTAATGCAAATGCCAAGAACGACAATCGCCATACAGCGCCTGCGTGACGCACAACTGCCCTATATCGTCGTTCTTACAAATCCAACTACTGGCGGCGTTACTGCTTCATACGCCATGCTGGGGGATATACAAATTGCAGAGCCCGGAGCGATCATTGGCTTCGCAGGCGCCCGCGTGATCGAACAAACTATCCGGGAAAAACTCCCAGAGGGTTTCCAACGGGCGGAATATCTACGCGACCATGGCATGGTTGACATGGTTGTGCCACGTCAACAAATGCGCGAGACGCTTGCACGGCTTTGTGGTTTGCTCACCAAATCGCCTCCGCGCCAAGCCGCCTAAACTAGAAAGGCGAAGCCGCAATGGATCAGCATGACGCGATCCTCTCGCGACTACTCACGCTTCATCCTAAGCGTATTGACCTTTCTTTGGGTCGCATCACGCGACTGCTTGAAGCCCTCGGTCGGCCAGACACTAAATTACCGCCGATCATTCATGTTGCCGGCACTAATGGAAAAGGCTCTACAATCGCCTTTCTACGCGCGATACTGGAAGCCTCTGGCGCGCGTGCGCATGTTTACACATCGCCCCATCTCCTACGCTTCAATGAAAGAATCCGCTTGGGCGCAACTGGTGGCGGCAAGCTTATAAGCGATGAGAAACTAAGCGCAGCGCTCGAACGCTGTGAGGCGGCAAACAATGGAGAGCCAGTAACGTTTTTTGAAATAACTACAGCAGCTGCAATGCTCGTTTTTTCTGAAACGCCGGCGGAATGGCTGTTGCTTGAAACCGGTCTTGGGGGCCGCTATGACGCAACAAATATTATCACCGCGCCGAAAGCAACCATCATCACCTCAATCTCTCGGGATCATCCTGAATTTCTTGGCGAGACCATTGATAAAATCGCTTTTGAAAAAGCAGGAATTTTTAAAACAGATGTCCCTGCAATCATCGGATTTCAAACGGATGCCGCTGAGCGTGTTTTAGAAAGAGAAGCGCGCAGAATACGCGCGCCTCTAATCGTAGCAGGACAAGATTTTTTTGTTCGAGAAGAAAATGGGCGTCTGGTGTTTGAAGACCATCACGGCCTTTTAGATCTACCTCTGCCAAAGCTTGCCGGCCGCCATCAATATGAAAACGCCGCTGGCGCAATTGCCGCCTTACGCGCTATTGCCCCTGAACTCCCAACGCCTTCCATAGAGGAAGGTCTCATTGGCGCAGAGTGGCCGGCGCGTCTTCAACGTCTTTTACGCGGTAAGATTATCGATCTTGCCCCAATCGGTGCAGAGGTTTGGCTTGATGGCGGCCATAATGAGGACGGCGGTCGAGTCCTTGCTGAGGCAATGGCGGAATTTCATGACCGAGCGCCTCGACCACTGGTGCTAATTTGCGGCGCTCAGACAACCAAAGATGTAAGAGCCTTACTACGCCATTTTGCTGGCCTTGCGCGCATCGTTGTCGCAACCCCCGTTGAAGGAGAACATAAAAGTTGGCCGCCTGAAGAAATTGCTGAATTAGCGCGCGGCGAGGGCATCCCCCAGGCTTATAGCGCGCCATCCATAGAGGCGGCCCTTGAGCTCGTTCGCGCCCAAACTGATCAACGCCCCCTTAGGATCCTGATTGCAGGATCGCTCTATCTTGCCGCCACTGTTCTCAGCATCAATGGTTCGCAGATTGAATAGCGCCAAGAGCAGCTCTAAAGCTTCAAATGGCGCAAAATCGTGTATAGGGAACTTGGCGGTCTATAGAGCGCGACGGCAGAAGATTGATCAAATATTGATTGGAGTTACCTGAATGACCTTGATGTTGGCAAGCGTTCGCTCGCAAGAAGAGGCGGAAATCGCCCTTGCGCAAGGCGCCGACATCATCGACTGCAAAGAACCAACGCACGGCGCTTTAGCTGCGCTTCCACTCAACATCGTTCATGACATTGTTGAATCCATAAAAGGTCGTCGGCCAGTTAGCGCTGTTGTTGAATTACCCTATGACGCCTCCCATGCCCGCCGCGCTTTTGAAGAGGTTATTGAAACAGGCGTTGACTACGTCAAATTTGCATTTCCGCTTACACGAGACGCCAGCGACATCATCGCTATATTATCGCCCTTAACAACCCGAACACGCTTAATTGCAGTCTTCTTTGCTGACTTAAGCCCAGAATTGGATTGTCTGCCGTTACTAGCCCAAGCTGGATTTTACGGCGTCATGCTTGACACAGCGCACAAAGGTAAGGGTCGCCTGATCGACTTTATGAGTATTGGACGCTTATCAGAATTTGTCAGCACTTGTAGAACATTAAAGCTGAGCTGTGGATTAGCTGGAGCGCTTGAACCGCCTGATGTGCCGAGATTACTTGTCACTGGCGCAGATGTGTTGGGATTTCGTGGTTCCTTATGCTTAAGCGGCAATCGCCAAGGCTCGATTGATCGCGATTCAACCGCGCTTATTCGTGACCTCATCCCACAGCAGCGCGGCGAGCATTACACGCCAATCTCGGATTGGTCTCTTCTTGGCCACGGCTATATTGAACCACCAGGTCTCAACGATACAGATTGTGTTTTTTTGCGAGACTATATCGTTCCAGTTGAAATAGGGGCGTATGCGCATGAGTACGGCCATACGCAGCGGGTTCGATTTAATGTAGAAGCTGACGTCACACGGGTAGATATCCATGATAATATGCGATGTGTTTTTTCTTATGATGTTATCATGGATGCAATTAAAATGATCCTCTCGGGAGGCCATATTGCTCTCGTTGAGACGATTGCAGAACGTCTGGCGGAAAGCGTCCTTCTGCATGAGCGCGTTCGTTCCGTAGTGGTCCAAGTTGAAAAACTTGATGTCGCCCCAGGAGCGGTTGGCGTAAAAATACGTCGTGAACGCGCGCATCAAGACGCACGCCGACCCCTGTCTGCTCTGAGTTACGCTGATGCCACTAAAGAGAAGCATTGACGCAACTCCGCTGCTCGTCGTCAAGATTGGCGGAAGCTTGTATAAATCATCGAGATTAGCGCAGTGGGTAAGGGCGCTCAAAACCTATCCACACCGGCTGGTTGTGGTGTGCGGAGGCGGGCCATTTTCCGATGCTGTCCGGGATACTCAAAAAATTATGCGCTTCAACGACACTGCTGCGCATGAAATGGCTTTGCTAGCTATGGAGCAATATGCCTTAGCGCTGAATAATCTCTTTGACTTAGATCTTGCGAGCACGATATCGGATATAGAAAAACTTCATACTAAGGGTCATATCGCTCTTTGGCGTCCATCGCCCATGACGCTCAAAGCCAGCGACTTAAATCCTAGCTGGAACATAACTTCTGATAGCCTCTCGGCCTGGCTTGCAAACCAATTATCCGCTAGCGCGCTGATTTTAATAAAAAGTATTGATATAAAAACAACAAACATAATCTCTGAACTCGCCGCTGATGACGTTATCGACCCATCATTTCAAGACTATCTGAAAGAGATACCTGTAAATATTGCAGGACCCGACTGTCTTAAAAACGCTTCGCGCCTTCTCTCTCGAGGGGAATATCCCGGCGTTCCTGTTTTTCACTCTTCACAAAAGATTGCATCATGACCAAAAAAAAACTTGTGACACCGCGCTGGGGCTGGGCGCTCACAGGATCGGGACATTTTTTTACAGAATGCCTGGAAATAATCCGCAGCCTTGATCATGTCGATCTTTTCGTCAGCAAAGCGGCGGCTGAAGTAGTTCGCATGTATAAGCACGACCTTAATCTTCCCGAAACAGTTCGAATATTTAAAGATACCACAGCTAGCGCCGCGCCAGTAGGAGGGTTTTACTATAATGTTTACCACACTTTAGTGGTGGCCCCTGCAACATCAAACACCGTTGCTAAATGCGTTTATGGAATCTCAGATAATCTCGCTACGAATGTGTTTGCTCAAGCAGGAAAGTGTCGGGTTCCAACAATAGTTTTCGCCTGCGATACCGCACCCGAACTTGAAACGCGCGCACCAAAAGATATCGTCATGGTTTATCCTCGCAGGATTGATTTAGAAAATACGGAAAGGCTTAAATCCTTCGAAGCGACGCAAGTGGTAGAAAGCCTAACAATATTACAAGAGGCTGTTGCGCGACGGCATGCCGAAACAACGCCTCAGCCGTGAAGAGCTCACAATGAGCGACCGAATAATTTTCCTTACTGGTCACCTCGCGCTGCCAAGGCTAGAGAAATTAATTGTTGGTTTTGGCGACGAAGCCCGCGAGTGGCGTGTCATCAATATTGGCGTCAAGGTCGCAGCGCTGATGACACAAGAGATTATCCAGCGTCGCCTAAACCGCCCGCTTGAGGCCGATCGCGTTATTGTCCCCGGCCGGTGTCGCGCAGATCTGGAAGTCTTAACAAAAGATTTTGGCGTACAGTTTGAGCGAGGACCAGAGGAAGTTGCAGACCTAGCTGAATATCTCGGACGCAGCCACTCTCCTCAAGACCTCTCAAAATATGACATGCGGATCTTTGCAGAGATCGTAGACGCTACAAAGATGTCTGTTAGCGAAATAACAGAAAAAGCCAAAACATTACATGGTAGCGGCGCAGATGTCATTGATCTTGGCTGTTTACCAGATACGCCCTTCCATCATTTAGAAGAAGCGATTTCCTCCTTAAAAAAAGAGGGGCTTAAAGTTAGCGTTGATTCAGCAAATATAGACGAATTAGCGCGCGCGGCGCGCGCAGGCGCCGACCACTTACTAAGTTTGGATGAAACAACACTCTCCATTCTTCCAGATCGCTCGCCCGTCATACCCGTTCTTGTGCCGCGGCCACACGGCGATTTAGCCTCTCTAAGACGCGCCGCAAGACTGGCGGAACAGCGTGGCATCTCAGCCATTCTTGATCCTATCCTTGATCCAATACATTTCGGCTTTGCAAATTCCATCGCGCGCTATGTTGAATTACGTTCAAATGAGCCTGACGCAGAAATAATGATGGGCACAGGAAATCTCACAGAACTAACAGACTCAGACTCAGCTGGTATTACAGCCGCAATGCTCGGAATTTGCTCCGAACTGAATATTAGACACCTCCTAACTGTTCAGGTTAGCCCGCACACCAAACGGACAATTCAAGAGCATGACGCAGCACGGCGTTTAATGTATGCATCTCGATCCGATCGCGCCCTTCCAAAAGGCTATAGTGACGCCCTCATACAATTGCACGATCGCCGCCCTTACGCGACAACTTCAGATGAAATATCCGATCTTGCAAAAGAATTAAGAGATAAAAATTTTCGTATTGAAGTAACCCAACAAGGGATTCATATTTTTGCTAAAAATTTTCATGAAGTCTCTCATGACGCCATGTCGCTTTTTTCAAAATTAAATGTTGAGAATGATGGAGCACATGCATTCTATCTTGGCGCAGAACTCATGAAGGCCGAGTTGGCCTATAAATTAGGTAAGCGCTACCAACAGGATGAGCCGCTAGAATTTGGCGTTGCATCTGATCGTAATGAAGAAGACACAACACGCGTTAAAAAAATAGGCCATACTATGCGCAACATTGGCGAAAGCAAAATTGACGATGCCGCTAATTCATGAATGCGTTGTCACAACGCTTACACAAAACAACAAACCTCACATTGCTCCACTCGGCTTAATCGAAGATGGAGAAAACTGGATTATTGCGCCGTTTCGCCCATCAACCACATTAACAAATCTCTATTCAGGCAATAAAGTTACAGCGAGCTTTACAGACAACGCGCTCATTTTTGCAAAACTGGTCACAGGAAATAGCGATATTCCCTTACTTCCCATCCCCTCCTGGCCAGCGCCAAGACTAGCGGATGCGCTGGCGCATGCTGAATTAGAAATAATTGATATCGTGGAAGACGACTTACGGCCCCGTTTTGTATGCGCAGTCAGGCGCATTCAGTCCCACCAACCTTATCTTGGCATGAACCGGGCGCGCGCTGCAGTCCTGGAAGCCGCCATCCTATCAACTCGTTTAAACAGATTATCTCGGGAAAAAATTGATCAGGAGATCGCTTATTTAAAAATTGCAATCGACAAGACAGCCGGTCCAATTGAACTTGAAGCCTGGGAATTGGTGCTTGAAAAAATTAATACGCCCTAATCACACTCAAAACGCTGCAAGAGTTTTAGCTTGTTAATAATGCTAGAGCTGTGGCAGGCGCGCAATCGCTTGAGAGTTCCACCAATGTCTCTGATATAGGCATTAAATTTGAGAAATCTTGGTATGTGCGCTCCTGCTGATGCGCCAACCTCCTAATTAGGCTTCGACCAACTCCTGCGCCAACAATAGGCGTGGTTGGCGTGATAACGCCCCGCGACATCAATAAAGCAATCTGTTCTTCGATCTGCCTTTGTTGCGCGCGCGCGAGATAAGAGGCAAAAGCCCACATATCATTTTCATTAAACTCTGCCATATCGCATCCAGCCAATCGCGCAAGTCGCGCGTGGGAAGCCGCGCGGGTTTTTGGACGCCCATCAGCTGATGGCGCGAGATCTCCACGACAATCGCCTTCTGGTAGATCGTATAGAATGCGCCTGACATCCGCCATAGTGGCAAAAGCTTCATTAACGAGTGGCGTCCAGCGCCCTCGGATCGGCGCTGACTGGACGTATGCCTGAGGAGCGCCACGCGAGAACCCTACATAAACGAGTTCTCCGTGGGCCAATCTGGATGCGTCATCTTTACCCTGCACAACGAGCTCATTATCTCTTATCGGGATAAGATCTGTAGTCGTTGACCCCATATCAATGAGCAGTGCGCTCGACATTTTTTGCGCGATAGCATCGCCGCTAATCCGCCAATTAGCCGATGCAATCAACGGGGCGTATTGTTTGACGCATGAGAAAGAAACAAATTCGCTTTTGGACGTATAAAAAAAAACGTCATCGGCAGAGGTTAGCCGCGCCATAAGCGAGGCGATTATTTCAACGCCCGTTAAGCGATTAGGAAAAGCGTCAGAGAGCTCCGCGGTCATCGTTATATGGTGACGATCTGCGCGTCCAAGCTCCTCTAGCGCCTCCTGGATGGCGCGCTCAAGATAACCAATGCCTAGATGCGGCGTGCAGACGCTCTGTACGATTGCGTCAAGCCGCCCATTTCGCGCACGTGCGGCTTTTATGTGCGCCCCGCCAATATCCCAGCCAATCACGCATGTCATTTTGAGACACCAAAGTGAAAAGGGGAGCCATAGGCTCCCCTTTAAACCAATATTTTCGCGCGCGCTTAGTTAGCAGCGAAAGGATGCTTAGCTTCGTTGCGCTTTGCGACAACTTCAGAAGCCTTAGGCTCGCCGCGCACTGCGCGTGCAATCGCTTCTTTTGTCGCCGTATAGTTGTATTC
>OMIO01000053.1 GCA_900299115.1 Methylocystaceae bacterium
CCCAATGATCGCGCAATCCGTTATCTCCGCCTACAATCAATATCTTCAACAATCATCGCCCGAACAGTTGCAGCCTAGCGCATAATCGTTAGATTGCTGGCTTAAAGTAGAATCTTTCAAACGAGTCCCTCAAATATGCCCGCCACACAGCATGCACGCGTAATTATTATTGGCTCAGGACCTGCCGGTTACACCGCAGCAATTTACGCAGCGCGCGCTTTGCTTGACCCAATGCTTATTGCTGGCGTCGACCAAGGCGGCCAATTAATGATCACAACAGAGGTTGAAAACTATCCAGGTTTTGCAGAGCCTGTTCAAGGCCCCTGGCTGATGGATCAAATGCGCCAACAAGCTGAACATGTAGGCGCTAAACTTGTCTCAGACTATATCCTCGAAGCCAAGCTGACAGAACCGCCTTTTATCTTGATAGGCGATTCAGGTACGACATATAGCTGTGACGCGCTCATTATTGCGACAGGCGCAAAAGCGAAATGGCTTGGCTTGGCGAGTGAAGATAAATTTAAAGGATTTGGCGTCTCTGCATGCGCAACCTGTGATGGATTTTTTTTCCGAGGCAAAAAAGTTCTTGTTGTTGGCGGAGGCAATACAGCTGTTGAAGAAGCGCTTTACCTTTCTAACCTAGCCTCGCATGTCACGTTAATTCACCGTCGAGATACGTTGCGAAGCGAACGCGTTCTCCAAGAACGCCTACATAAAAAAGATAATATTTCAATTCGCTTTGACTCTGTAATCGACGAAATCATCGGTGAAGAAAACCCCCTATCCGTCACAGGCGCCCGCATCAAAAATGTAAAGACTGGCGCTACTGAGCTTTTGAATGCAGAGGGCGTCTTTGTGGCTATCGGTCATGCGCCAGCCTCTGATCTTTTCAAAGAACAGCTAACGCTTAAATCCTCAGGCTACATAGCTGTAACCCCAGGGACAACGCGCACAAATATTAAAGGCGTTTTTGCCGCTGGCGATGTCGCCGACGATATTTATCGCCAAGCCGTCACCGCAGCAGGACTTGGCTGTATGGCAGCGCTAGAAGTTGAAAAGTTTTTACTTGATGCGCCAACTAAAGCTTGATGCATCCTGACTGGAGATTAATGATGACAGAGCGCGTAATCTTTCAAAAAAAAGCCATGCCCGTAGAGGTTGAGGCAGGAAAGACCTATTACTGGTGCGCTTGCGGACGCACGCAAAATCAGCCGTTCTGCGATGGTTCTCATAAGGGAACAGATATCTCGCCAGTAGCCTATAAGGCCGAGGCTTCAGGAAAAGCCTTTTTCTGCGGCTGCCGCCATACAAAAAATGAACCCCTTTGCGATGGAACTCATAAAGAATTGTAAGCCATTTACATGCCTGATCTTTTATTAGAACTCTTCAGCGAAGAAATTCCCGCACGCATGCAGCGTCAAGCTGCTGATGACCTAAAACGCTTGGTGACCGATGCGTTAGTGGAAAAAGGACTGGCCTATGAAGGCGCTTGCGCTTATGCAACGCCAAGACGCCTGAGCTTACAAATCGTCGGACTGCCAGGCAGACAGGCGGATATGCGCGAAGAACGCAAAGGCCCGCGCGTTGGCGCGCCTGAGGCCGCAATCCAAGGATTTCTCAAAAGCGCAGGCCTCGCTTCTCTTGATCAGGCGACGATTGAAAAAGATCAAAAGAAAGGCGAGTTTTATGTCGCCGTCATTGAACGACAGGGTTTAAATACACTCGATCTCCTAGCGGAAATCTTACCCACGATCATCAAGTCGTTTCCCTGGCCAAAGTCTATGCGTTGGGGCGCAGCATCTGCAAATCCTGACGCTTTGCGCTGGGTCCGACCACTTCATTCCATCCTCGCGACATTCGGACCTGAGACTGAAACGCCGGACGTCATCCCTTTTTCCATTGATCATATCAAAGCCGGGGCGACGACTTACGGTCACCGCTTTCTTGCACCCGCTGCAATTAACGTCAAAAGATTTGAAGATTACGCACAGGCTCTTGAACGCGCTAAAGTCGTTCTTGATCCAGCACGACGACGCGACATTATTTTACATGACGCTAAAGATTTAGCCTTCGCTAAAGGACTCGAGCTTATCGAGGATCCCGCGCTGCTTGATGAAGTCGCCGGTTTAGTTGAATGGCCAATAACGCTGATGGGAAAATTTGATAAAAATTTTCTTTCAATCCCACCAGAAGTCATTCGCGCGACAATTCGCGTCAACCAGAAATGCTTTGTTCTGCGAGACGCACAAGGAGAAATGGCCAATAATTTTATCTTGATTTCAAATATTGAGCCAAGCGATGGCGGCGCAGCAATTATCGCCGGCAATGAACGCGTCATTGCAGCGCGCCTTTCCGACGCCAAATTTTTCTACGAAACAGATCTCAAAATCAAACTCGAAGAGCGATTGCCAAAACTCAATCAAATTGTGTTTCATGAGAAACTCGGCACGCAAGGCGAACGCATTCAACGTCTCTGCTCCCTTGCTGAAAAAATGGCTTCTCTTGTCGGCGCAGATCCAAAAAAAGCGCAGCGCGCAGCATTATTATGCAAGACTGATCTTGTCTCGGAAATGGTGGGTGAATTTCCAGAGCTTCAAGGCCTCATGGGGCGATATTACGCGCAAGCGCAAGGCGAAGATCCCAACGTCGCCGCCGCCTGTGAAGATCATTACAAACCCCAAGGACCCAATGACCGGATCCCTAGGGATCCTGTTTCCATCGCCGTCGCGCTCGCTGATAAATTAGATACACTAAATGGCTTTTGGGCGATTGACGAAAAGCCTACCGGCAGCAAGGATCCTTACGCGCTCCGCCGCGCAGCGCTTGGCGTTATTCGCATCATTTTGGAGAATGAACTGCGGCTCTCGCTGCGCTCTCTAACAAATGACTCACTTTTTGAGTTTTTTATAGATCGACTGAAAGTCTATTTGCGAGACAAAGGCGCTCGCTATGATCTAATAGACGCTGCGCTAAGCGCAGCTACAGATCAAGAAGACGGCGTACAAAAACAGATTAGTCAGGACGATCTGTTAAGCATCACGCAAAAAGTTGATGCGCTTGATAAATTTCTAACAACAGATGACGGACAAAATCTTCTCGCTGGCTATCGACGAGCTTGCAACATTCTCAAAATCGAAGAAAAGAAAGATGGCGCTGAGGTTTTTGCCACCCGCCACGCGCCAAACCTCCGCATAGAACAACAAGAACACAAGCTTGCGGCCGCAATCGCAAGAGCGCGAGAAGAAACGAACGAAAAAATTTTAAAAGAAGATTTTTCCGGAGCAATGCGCTCCTTAGCAAAATTACGCGAACCGGTTGATCACTTCTTTGATCAAGTTACAGTTAACGCTGATGACGTGACGCTGCGGATTAATCGCCTGCGTCTCCTTGGCGAGCTCAGACAAGCAATGTCAGGGGTGGCGGATTTTAGCAAAATCACGACAGGGGAACATTAAGGCCTCATAACATTGAACGACTTAGGTTCCTGTGAAGCTGCGTGGAGCGGGCGAAATCACCTTAGCGCCGCCACCGCCAATTTCTAAGACAGAAAAGCCCCGCTCATTGGTGCCATCTGGCTTAAATCTAAAAATCCCATCTGCGCCATTAAAACCAGACGGATTGGTTAAAACATTTGGCGAGAAACGTTGTCCGCCCTGAGCGCGTGATAAAGCGATCGCCAGGGATACGGCGTCATAGGATAGAGTTGAGACACGCGCTGGATCAGCGCCATATTTAGCTTTGTATCGTTGCGCGAAAGAATTAAAGCCTGCATTTTCCGGCGCAGAAAACCACGCGCCCTGGAGCGCTGGCAGACTCAATGTGCGCGCATCATTCCAAAGACCCGTTCCAATAATCTGTACTTTCTTTGAATCAAGTCCGTTGGCGATAAGCTCTTTTGAGACTTCGCCCATCGCATCAGCTTGCTCTGGAATAAATAAAACATCAAATTGATCGCGCGAAGCGGCAAGTTTCTTAATCGACTCTGTGGGAGAACCCGGCTTATAGCGCTCAATCATAGGCACTCTCAAACCATGATTGGCTGCGCTTTGTTGAAATTGCGCCATGGCCAGCGTGCCATATTCATTTTCAGGCACAAGCGCGGCGACTGATTTTTTTCCGCGCGTCGCTGCATATTCCATTCCCCGCTCAACATAGCCATCAACCAAAAAGGAGAGGAGATAAGTTCCCCCTCCCGCGGTAGTGGAGTCGGTGGAAAAAGCGATAACCGGACGATTAGAAGATCGCGCAACGCGACTGGCTTCTTTAACGTCTGTTGCAAACACTGGCCCGATTAAGATCTCTGCTCCTTCAGCAATCGCCGCCTGCGCTGCGGCGGCAGCGCCCGCTGCAGTAGAGTGATCGTCCTTAACCAAGATCGTTACATCATTGGCGCCGCTGTCAGCGAAAGCCAGCTTTGCGGCATCCCGCAAGGAAGAACCAACCGAGGAAGGTCCAGCTGGGCCAGTAAGCGGCACGATAAGCCCAATTTTTACCGATCCTGCGCCAATATTTTCAACTGGGCCATTTTGCGCAGCTGGCGCGCCTAAATCTTTTACGCCCGGCACGCCGCCGCCAGTCATCGGATTACATGCCGCAAGCGACGCCGCTCCCAACGATAAACCCAGTCGCCAGAGGCTAAGCGCAAAAATTCGACGGCGGAAAATGAACATTGCGAAAGCGACTCCCAATAGTTGCGATGACGGCATCCGTCAGGCAACTTAACTGCTACCCTTATCTCTTGTTGCTGCGTATTATGACGTCGATAAGGCCAATCCATCCATAGCTATCAATAGAACCCTCTTCATGCCAGAGATAGCTGGCGCATTTCAGAAAGCTTGCGCAATATGAAGATTAACTCATTGAAAAATATAACTATTTAGGACAAACTCCCAATGGATGACGCCAGTGAGATTCCGGATCATCCCTATACTGCATTTGGACTGCGCGCTGAAGCGCGCATGCTGGAGCCTGGCCTTCACGTTGTCGCAACGCCAATCGGCAATCTTGGGGATATTTCCTTTCGCGCGCTTGAGACGCTAGCGGCGGCGGATGTCGTTGTCGCTGAGGATACCCGCGTCACCAAAACGCTTCTCGCGCATTACGGGGTATCAACGCCACTCATTGCTTATCATGAGCACAATGCCCAAGTCATTCGCCCCCACTTGCTCGCCCGTCTTGCTGCTGGAGCCAAATTAGCCCTTGTTTCTGATGCAGGCACGCCGCTCGTCTCTGATCCTGGATTTAAACTCGTACAGGAGGCTTTGACCCAAGGCGTTCATGTTAGCGCCGTACCCGGACCCTCGGCGGTATTGGCCGCGCTTGTTGTTGCAGGCCTGCCAACAGATCGATTCTTTTTCGAAGGATTTCTGCCACATAAAAGCATCGCTCGGCGGGCGCGCTTAACAACATTGGCGCAGGTGCCAGGCACCTTGGTGTTTTTTGAAAGTCCAAGACGGTTAGCCGAAACTGTATCAGACTGCGCAGCAGTTTTAGGCCCTCGCCCCGCAGCGATCGCTCGAGAACTGACCAAGATGTATGAGTCTGTTAAACGCGGGTCGCTTGATCAATTAGCGCAAACGCTTCACGAAGAAGAGCAACTACGCGGTGAAATCGTCTTATTAATTGCGCCGCCGCAAGAAGGCGCAGCAAAGATTGCTGAAGCTGATCTTGACGCTCAGATTGATGCAACCCTTGCGGTGCATTCGCCAAGAGATACTGCCGATATCATTTCTGCGGCAACAGGATACGCGCGACGCAAAGTTTATGCGCGCGTTCTGCAACGTCAAACATTGAGAAATGATGATTGATCAGGGTTCTTTCGGCAGCTCTTATTTATTGAAGCTGCCGATCTCGATCCAACACACAGTTTGTAACTTTCTGGCGTTAAGACACAATAGAAAGAACATCGCCATGCTTAATGACACCGCCTGTAATTACGCGCGCATAGACGCCGATTGAGGGCAGCGGCTTGCCAGCAAAAGGAACTTGTACGCGATTTTGCATAATGCCTTTATTCATAACGCCAAGATCTCGCGGCAAATCACCCTGCGCTAAAGTTGGCATAATACAGCGCGGGCACGGGTCGGTTATCGCTAATTTAACGCTATCGCCAATTTGCACAGTTTTTCCAACCCAATCATTTTCAACAAAGCCCTCAAGCTTACCCGTATCAACAACAATATTGGGACGAAATCGACGCGCCTCAAATCTTCCCTCAGGATAGAGCTTATTCAGCCTATCCAGTGAAGAGGTGGTCAAAAGATGAAGTGTCGCATAATCAAAAAAAGTGCCTTTTGGCGCATCGCCTGCAACCGCTTCCTGGCTTACTTCATTTGATTGCCCAGCATATTCTGGCCAAAATTGCTCAAGCGTCGGTTTCTCTGGAGCAGAATTATGTAAAGTTACCTTTCTTTTCAGCGCATCGGAAAGAATCTGATCGCGCTGTGCATCATCGCTACGCACAAGAGCTCCATTAGGTAGCGTAATCCAAATTGGCGGCAAATTTGATGTACTCGGCGCAGATGCAAAGGCCGCTCGATAATAGAAAAAGCTTGGCCATTTTTGGGGATTTTTTGCACTAACAATTTTACCCGTCTCTTCATCAACTAAAGCAAAAGCACGATCGCCCAATACACCTAATGCGGTGATGGCGGATGCATTCAACTCCTCGCCCATCATGGATTTGACAGGATATCTCCAAATGGTCGCAATATTAAATGCAGAATTTTCCATCACTCTCGCCCTCTTGATGCGCTTCCTCCCTGGAAGCTTTTTTTTGCTTTTTTTCCCTTCACA
>OMIO01000054.1 GCA_900299115.1 Methylocystaceae bacterium
AAGTAACTCCCTCTTGGACTGACAATTCCTAAAGTCCAAAAACGCGCTGGAGGCGTTGGATCCTCAACAGTGTAATCACATGCTCCATCTAAAGGCTCGCCAGATGAATCTGTATTTGCTGTAAACACGAGACCCTGATCCCTACCAAGCGGCGCTTCGCCTGTGCGCGCAACAACAGCCCGCGCATAGGGATCGCTGTCAGGAACGCCAACAGATGGCCAGGCAATCCATGGACCAGCCTCAAGAGCATTAAATCCATAGCCAGCGTTTAGAGAAAGAACTGTTGTAAAAAGCCCAAGCAGCAATCCGGCGATCATGACGAGGCCAGCGCGCAAATACAGGCTATAACGCTCTAGAAACACGTTACCCTGCCCTTACTTAATAACGCCAAGCGGCGAGGGAGTAGTTTGGCTACTTAATTGTGCTAAGCGCTGTATCGTCAAAGCTCCACCATCAATTGCGCCTTGTTTTTCTTGCGGTGGTTTTTGCGGCGTTGCCGGAATATCGTTCGCCTTACCCGCAGCTGGCTTACCTGGATCAAGCATTTTAATTTTTGCTTGAATGCTCTGCAACGCTTGAAGCGCATTTTTAGACAATGTGCCGGGACGCGCTGGCGTATTAGCGTCAAGCGGAGCCGACAAAGCCGCCGTCGGGGCGCTTTGCGTTGCCGGCCTTAGTCCAACAATCGGCTTTAATGGGATGCCCTGATGCGCATAGGCCATTACATCATGCCAGGTGCCTGCTGGTAGCGTGCCGCCAGTCATATTGTTCATAGGCTCATTGTCATCATTGCCATACCAAACACATCCGCCCAGTGTTCCAGTGTAGCCACAAAACCAAGCGTCTTTATATCCGTTAGTTGTGCCCGTCTTGCCAATCACATCGATGCCTTCACCCAAAATAGCGCGCTTGCCGGTGCCTTCCTCGACAACCTTCTTCATCATGGTTGCGAGTTCAACTACCTTCTCTTGGGGAATAACCTGTATTTGAGGCGGGGCGTCTCGATCATGACGATAAAGCACATCGCCCTGACGATTACGAATTTCAATTGAGGAATAGGCTAATGTCTTCTTTCCGCCATTCACGAATGCAGCATAACCAGCCGAATGCTCCAACGGAATAACATCGCTTTGTCCAACAGGCAGCGATGGCGTATCTTCGAGCGGGGTCGTAATGCCAAGCTTACGACAGGTCTCAATAATTTTGGCCCGACCAACGCGCGAGTCGCCATTGCCAATCGCGATTGAAAGTTTGATTGCAACCGTATTCAGAGATTTCGCCAAGGCCATGGCTAAGGGCATCGATCCAGCATAGCCCCCGCTATAGTTATGGACGCAATAATTACCAATACATACCGGCGAGTCGGTTACCATTGTTGTTGGCTTAAATTTACCCGTCATCAAGGCTGTCAAATAAACGTAAGGCTTAAAAGAGGAGCCTGGCTGACGAGATCCGTCCGTTGCGCGATTATATTGGCTCGCGCCATAATCTCTTCCGCCGACAATCGCCCTCACGGCGCCATCTGGCTCCATAACCACCATGGCGCTTTGTTTGACGTGGAAACTACGTCCCTGCTCGCTGAGATTTTTCTCAATCACTTCCTCTGCGCGCTTTTGCACATTAGAATCGAGCGCTGTACGAACCGTTAGAATGCGGTGATCGCCAAGCTTACCACTCGTTGCGAGTTTGCGAATTTCACCATAAGCATAATCCAAATACCAATCGGGGCTGCTTTCATTTTGACGATCAATAGGCGTCGCCGGGCTTCGTTGTGCAGCAATAATTTGGCTTGGCGTCATAAATCCTGCAGCGACAAGATTATTCAAAACATCATTGGCGCGGGCGCGCGCAGCTGGAAGGTTCTTGTGAGGGGCATATTTTGTTGGGGCCTTAAATAGACCTGCCAGCATCGCCGCTTCAGCCAAAGTAACGTCTCGAACGGATTTGCCGAAATAAAATTCAGCCGCCGCTTGAATGCCAAAAGCGCCGCCACCCATGTAAACGCGGTCAAGATAAAGCTGCAGAATTTCGCGTTTTGTTAAATGATGCTCGAGCCATAAAGCAAGGAAAGCTTCATTAATTTTACGCGTAATTGTCCGCTCATTTGATAGAAAAAGATTTTTTGCTAATTGTTGCGATAGAGACGAACCGCCCTGAACCACGCCAGATGAACGCGCATTCACAGTCAATGCGCGCAATGTGCCAACAACGTCAATTCCAAAATGCTCAAAGAAGCGACGATCTTCCGTCGCCAACACAGCCTTAATGACATAATCCGGATATTGATCCAAAGGCACAGCGTCATCATGAAGAATGCCGCGTTGACCTACTTTAGCGCCGTAGCGATCTAAAAATGTGACTGCAAGGTCTGTTTGCTTCAACCAGTCATTTTCATCTGTCATCTGAAACGCTGAACTCGCCAGCGCCATCATTCCGATGAGGCCAACAACGCCAAGCGTAAGTGACTCACAGGCCAGTTCTACGCCAACGCGAGAGATACCGGAAACGTGAAAACGCTCCATGAAGAGCGAGAAGTCCTCATAAAAATCCCGCGCGCGGCGCGCCACGTCAAAGAGGCTAGAGTCGATCAGAGCGTCGACGCCGAGTAAGATACGCTTCAAACGCTTAAAAATAGCCGGTTCGCGCAATTTATTTCACATGCCTTGAGTAATGGGCCGAAAAGTCGATTTTAGTCGATCGAAGGCTGTTTGTTAGCACTTTTTATTATAATTTGACGATAGCCGAACTGGCGCTCAATGCTGGGTTTCCGGCTCAATTAACGTCGCGAGTCCCCCCATGCCCGCCAAAAAAAACAAAAAAACCTCAAAAATCCCCTTCTGGGAAAAGCCGCTAAAGGATCTCTCACGCTCTGAATGGGAAAGGCTTTGTGATGGGTGTGGTCGGTGCTGCCTTATTAAACTAGAGGATGACGACACGGGGGCGATCTACCCCACAAGCGTCTGTTGTCAATTACTCGATCAAAATACGGGGCTATGCGGCAATTATGCAACCCGCCGGAAATATGTGCCGGATTGCGTTCGGCTGACACTCAAAAAGCTCGAAAATATTCGCTGGCTGCCGCCAACATGCGCCTATGTCTTGCGTTACGCCGATAATCCCCTGCCTCCTTGGCATCCTCTAATCTCGGGCGACCCCGAAAGCGTCTTTCGCGCTGGGGTTTCAGTGCGCGGCAGAATTGAAGCTGATGAGCGGGAAGTCGATATCGACGACTTACCAGACTTTATCCGTCTATGGCCCAAACGTTGGCCGAAAAAGGCGCGCTGGTGAAGTTTTATTTAGCCAAGGAAGCGTGAGAATTATCGCATCGCATGAGA
>OMIO01000055.1 GCA_900299115.1 Methylocystaceae bacterium
ATGTGAATAGTTAGTTGGTTTTATATTTAAACTAAATCTATTTTTTTCAAAATTTTAAATTTATTAGTCAACCATTAAGCCTCATCAGAATCTAAATTCTTAGCTCTTTATAGCTCGCCCTTAAGGAAAGACACTATAAAAAAATTAAGAACAGAAAGCGCTTAATATAATTATTGTGTATGAAATTACTTTAGACTATATCCTAGAGGCAGAACAGCTTATAAAAACACATTGCGGAATCCTATATGCGATTCCACTTTTTAATCCACAATAATCAATCAATATGTCTGTATTTAAGTTCTGTATTTTGGATAATCCCGCGAAGAAGAATGGGGTAAATCTAATATGTCTATAGAAAAGCATGATGCCTTAAAATCTACTATTTCTTCTATACAACTACGTCTTCGCAAGGAAATTGTTAATTTTTTAACACCTGATCATGACATCATCATGATCAGGCAAGAATTAAAAAACAACTGCGAGAAACTTATTTTACTTGAGCACAAGCAACCTATTGCTCGCGGCGCAACTTTTCCAAAAGCATTTCTAATCATATCCATTATTCTTATAAGCTCTTTGCTCGTCCTGTTATATAAATTTGGACAAATTGCCCTTCGCGCCGATGATTTGCACTCAGCTGCCTTAGTCAACAGATGTGGTAACTTGCCTGGCGAGGAATTAAATCCGATCGATTTTATTCAAAAATCTGTTCAAAGGCAGAAGTGCTTGCAAACTCCTGTGACAGAATTTACTCATATAGAAGCTCTTGTCCGAAAAACTATGGAAGTCTTATCTGATTAATTATACTAATGCGCAGAAAATATTCCAGTGAAATCAAGATCAGCTTATAGGAGCTTGACTTACCTATTTCTTATAAAAGCTCCCAAACTCCTTTATGAGAATATTTTTACAAAGGACTAAATTTAGATTTTAAAGTTTATCAATCATTCTAACAATGATACCCTTACAACGCCAAATTTTCCGTATTGAGCAATCACAGCATCGCCAACACTCACCTCCAACGGAGGCATGCACGTGCCAGTTGTAACAACTTGGCCCGCCTCTAGCTCATGCCCCAGCGCAGAAAGACGATTAGCCAGCCAAGTCATTGCGATCAACGGATCGCCAAGCACGGCTGCCCCGCTCCCCAGCCGTGACCAGCTCTTTCCTCCCGCTCCCGTGACACTGCCTTCCACAGGATGCCTGCTGAGTTCTACCTCTCGCCAATTATTCGGCGCCGCTGGGCCAAGCACAAAATGACGTGCGCAAGCATTATCTGCGATCAATTGAGCCTCGCCAGCTTCCGCAAAGGCAACAAAACGCGAGTCAGGGATTTCTAAAGCGGGATGCAGGCTCTCAATCGCGCTCAAAACCTCTTTCTGACTATAGGCTACATCTCTCGGCGGTAAGTCATTCCCTATTATAAATGCGAACTCTGGCTCTACTACACGCATGCGATTGCCCGTTAATGAAACGCCATACCCATTTTCAAAAACCTGACCAGAAAGGAGACGGCCTGCGAGCGGGCCAGATACTTGAATATGCGACTGCCCAACAGCGCTCGTTGCGGCTATCTTCCAACCTAAAACAGACCGCCCCGAGACTAAGGGCAAATATGACTGAACATCATAACCTTCTGAAGCAATTTTTGGACGACAATTATTCGGCAATTCATTCATAACTTCTCCGGCCTGCCAGTGAGACCAGATATGACGGGCCGCTTCAAAAGCTTCAGGATATTTGTCAGGAGTCATATCTAATTTGTTACAGCAATCTAGATTTTATCAAGCGTCTTTGTTCAAAAAAGCCAGAAAGAATTCGATATTTTTTATTGCAAATCATATTGCTTAATTATGAAAAATCTAAAGAATTTCCTTAAAATTAATGGGTTAACTAATGATCCCAACCAACAAGAGCATAAATTTGAAAGCGCCATACATAAAAAGCACGCGACAAAGACAATAACATTATCAAATCAACAAAAAACGCCACTTACTTTATTAGAACTTAGCTTATTTCGTATAATACTGCTTTCTAGAGTAAAATCATCTCTTAGGCTTTGAGCAGTGTCGCTGGAAGGAAGAATGAACTCAGTTCACTTAGCTTCCCGCCATTAACTCTCTGCATTAGCGCATAGGCGAAATAAAACGGACAGAATGCAGCAGAAATATTATAAAATAACAGTGGTGCCCAGGAGAGGACTCGAACCTCCACGGCTTTCACCACTGGTACCTGAAACCAGCGCGTCTACCAATTCCGCCACCTGGGCATTATGCGGTTTCTTAGGGCCGTAGCGCATCCTCTGTCAATGCGTCATGAGGCGAAAAACCCGCAAGACCCCAAATCTATGAAATTTCTTCTCCTGAAATGTTCATCTTTACATTTCCTTCAGTTATAAATTTCGCTATCTAACAGTCACAGCCAGATCCCCATAACCTTCATATCGGAGATACAATTAATGAGCGGCGATAGCATTGGCGCAGGACGCATTGTTACAGTGTTTGGCGGCTCGGGCTTTGTTGGACGCTATGTGGTAAGGGCCTTAGCGCGCGATGGTTGGCGCGTGCGCATTGCTTGCCGTCGACCAGATCTGGCCTTCTATCTCCAGCCATTAGGTCGCCCAGGACAGATTGCAGCGGTCCAAGCTAATATCCGAAACCCAGCCTCAGTTGAAGCCGCCCTCGTCGGAGCTGACGCCATAGTAAATCTAGTTGGGATACTTGCACAAAGCGGCGCACAAAAATTTTCAGCTGTTCAAAGTCTAGGCGCGCGGGCAATAGCCCAAGCGGCGAAACAAGTGAAGATAAGTAATGTAGTGCACATATCTGCTTTAGGAGCCAATGCTCATTCTTCTTCTAGCTACGCCCGAAGCAAGACGGAAGGCGAACAAGCCATACTCGAGAATTGTCCTTCAGCCGTCATACTAAGACCATCTGTAATTTTTGGCGTAGAGGATGAATTTTTCAATCGCTTTGGCGCGATGGCGCGCTTTTTTCCTGTAATCCCCATAGTTGGCGGCGACACCAAATTCCAACCCATCTATGTCGGGGATGTAGCCGAGGCAGTCGCCCGAGCTCTTTCTGGCAAAGCAAAACCTGGCGTTACGTATGAAATTGGAGGACCTGAGATTAAAAGCTTCAAGTCCCTAATAGAGTATGTTTTGCAAATAACAGAGCGGAAGCGCAAAATTTTAAATCTTGGATTTTTGACTGGAAAATTCGTTGCTTTTCTTATGCAAGCTCTTACCACGCTTTCTTTAGGACTTTTTCCTAAAATTTTGCGCATGACGCCAGATCAAGTTGAGCTGCTTAAGGTTGATAACATTGTTAGCGACTCCGCTAAATCAGAGGGAAGGACATTATTAGAGCTTAATATTCAGCCACAATCATTTGAAACAATCGCACCAACCTATCTTTATCGCTATCGTAAAACTGGCCAATATCAAGCGCAAAGACTTGGAGCCTAAAAAGCTACGCGCCTAGTTCTGATGATTAGTCAAAGCACTTTGGCGAGCCAACTCCTGGTATATACGCGACATAAAGGCGACACCAAACAACGGGGTTAATACATTTAACCCCGGGATCGCAACAAAAACTGCAATAAAGAGGCCCGCAATAAATAATTTAACTGCATAGGCTCTCCGCATTTCTAGAGCTTGCGCCAGGGGTAGAAATCGGGTCGCTATGAAAAGAAAATATTCGCGCCCAAGCAAATAAGCATTAGCCAACACGAAAGCTACGGCATTCAGGCCAGGTATGAATAAAAGCAATAAGGCTAGAAAATTTATACCCGCAGAAATAATTGCAAAACGCAGACCCATAATGATCGCTTGAGATACTGCTATTGCTTGGCCGCGTTCATTTTCATCATAAAGATCGCGCTCAACAATGTCGGCGAGATTATCGAGAAAAACACCGCTTACAATTACGGATATTGGTCCAATAAAAAATGCTAAAAATATAAAAAGCCCTGCTCCTGTAGCATATCCAACTAAAGTTTGTAACAAAGGATGATCAATTAAAATAAAAGATAACGCAAGCTTATCAAGTCCAATCCAAATCATCGCCAGAATAGCAAGTGTCATTGCCAGGCTTTTAAAAAGCACATGACGAAATGGAGGTGATACAATTTCCCGAATAGCTAGAAAACCAGCCTCAACCACAAACAGCATTATCAATCTCTTCTAATATAACAACCATTTGTTTTTTTGCTCAGATCCTAGCAAATGGCCATGATAAGAGAATAATGCAAGCTTTAAGGTCGAATAAAAACGCGTTTGATGCTTGTGAGAAGCATCATGCGCTTAAGGTTTCCCGCTGAGCATATCCTAACCGGATATTGAGCTCATGCAGAAGCTTTTCTGCCGCCTGAGGTATATTGGTTCCTGGGGGAAAGATTGCAGCAGCGCCTGAATCATAAAGCTGCTGAAAATCCTGCTGTGGGATAACTCCGCCAACAACCATCATGATATCCTCTCTGCCAACTCGCTTCAAAGCGTCTCGCAGCTCAGGGGTCAATGTTAGGTGACCAGCCGTCATTGTGCTCACGCCAACGATGTGAACTTCAGCTTCTGCTGCCTTCTTTGCTACCTCGTCAGGCGTTGCAAAAAGATCGCCGATTATCACATCAAAGCCCATGTCCGAAAAAGCTGAAGCGATTACTTTCTGGCCGCGATCATGACCGTCCTGTCCTAATTTGGCCACAAGAATTCTAGGCTTACGCCGGTCATTCTCTTCAAATGCGCTCGTCATACTCCGAACTCGCAACACAGCAGGATCATTATCCCCCGCCTCTCGCGCGTAAATACCAGAAATCACATTCGCTTTTGGTTGATGACGCGTGAAAATCTTTTCCAAAGCATAAGAAATTTCACCCACACTAGCCTTAGCACGCGCTGCACGCACAGCAAGATCTAGTAAATTACCGCTTGATTTTGCGCCCTCTGTTAAGGCTGAGAGAGCCGCCTGAGTTTGCTTCTCATCTCGCTCCGCACGAAGCCTTGCAAGCTTCTCTAACTGGGCCGCTCGAACAGCTGCATTATCAACTTTTAGCACATTTGGAGCGACATCATTATCCGGGCGATATTTATTTACACCAACAACAACTTGCGATCCTGTATCTATACGCGCCTGCGTCTTCGCAGCAGCCTCTTCAATACGCTGTTTGGGCACTCCAGCCGCGATCGCCTTTGCCATACCACCGAGTTTTTCAATCTCTTCTATGTGGATCCACGCACGTTGAGCTAGTTCAGCGGTTAATTTCTCTACGTAATAGGATCCTCCCCAGGGATCTATTACACGTGTTGTGCCACTTTCCTGCTGCAATACAATTTGTGTGTTACGTGCGATACGCGCTGAAAAGTCCGTTGGTAGCGCGAGCGCTTCATCAAGCGCATTGGTATGCAAGGATTGAGTGTGGCCCTGCGTCGCCGCCATCGCTTCAATGCAAGTTCTGATAGAATTTACATATACATCCTGCGCAGTTAACGACCATCCAGATGTCTGGCAATGCGTGCGTAAAGTCATACTTTTTTGTGACTGAGCTCCAAGATCCTTCATCAAGCGGGCCCATAGAAGACGTGCGGCGCGAAGCTTGGCGACTTCCATAAAAAAATTCATTCCTATTGCAAAAAAAAATGAAAGTCTTGGCGCAAATGCATCAATATCCAATCCAGCGGCAACACCTGCGCGCACATACTCAACGCCATCCGCCAGCGTATAGCCAAGTTCAAGATCCGCTGAAGCGCCTGCTTCCTGCATATGATAGCCGGAAATTGAAATTGAATTGAACTTGGGCATTTCTTTGCTAGTGTAAGCAAAAATATCAGACACAATGCGCATTGATGGATCTGGTGGGTAGATATACGTATTACGCACCATGAATTCTTTGAGAATATCGTTTTGAATGGTGCCTGTTAGTTTATCAGCAGCGACCCCCTGCTCTTCTGCAGCCACGATGAACAGGGCGAGCACAGGCAAGACTGCGCCATTCATCGTCATTGATACGGACATCTGATCAAGCGGAATTCCAGCAAAAAGCGTCCGCATATCATAGATAGAGTCGATTGCGACCCCCGCCATGCCGACATCGCCCATTACTCGTGGATGATCTGAGTCATAGCCACGATGTGTCGCAAGATCGAAAGCGACAGATAAACCCTTCTGGCCAGCAGCAAGATTTCGACGATAAAACGCGTTTGAATCCTCTGCTGTCGAAAATCCGGCATACTGTCGAATTGTCCATGGCTGAGCGACATACATCGTTGGATAAGGGCCGCGCACGTAAGGCGCTAGGCCAGGAAATCCATCAATAAAAGAAAGCGTCTCAATATCCTCTGGCCCGTAAGCATTTTTAATTTCAATGCCCTCAGGCGTTCTCCATTTACGCGACTCAGTCGATTGAATGGCGTCAATTGGCGCAAATTTTATGTTTGAAAAATCTGGAATTGCTGGCATTTTTTCCTCAATAAATTCTAGTTCCAATAACTAGAGGTGAAACGGCGCTAAACTTGCTGAAAGCAATTACTATAATTCCAATCTTTTAATTTTATTTTTTCTGTATAGAGGCGAGATAAGCAAGCAAAGCCTCAATTTGAGCTGTATTTAAGCGAAATTCCGGCATTTCCACTCCCTCATGCCCAACAACAATCCCTTCGCCCAAAGCTTCTTCGAGATTCTCCAAGGGATATTTACGACTCAAATATCGAAAGGGAGGTGACTTGGGATTTTTACTAGCTCCCTCAACGCCTGTAGCGTGACACCGTCCACAATTTGCCTGAGCTATTGCTTGGCCGCGCTTTTGTAGCGCCTTCTGACCTGATGATGCAGCTTGAGCGCTCATCATGAATACAAATAGCGCTCCAAATAGAATAGATAATTTTAAGATCTGAAAATTTTTATGCTTCGCCATACACACCCTCATGATCAAATTTATTCGGATACTATTTATTTTCGCGCAACCAGCACTGAACATCTTGCGTGACGCACGATTGTATTTGCATTAGATCCAAGCAAATATGTCGCCATTGTTGGACGATGAGACCCAACTATTATCAAGTTGGCTTTCCAAGCTTCTGCTTCCGCGAGCACCTCAGGATAAACCGCGCCAAAACGAACTCTTGTAGAGATGCGCTCACTCGAGACTTCTAACTTCTCGGCAATATCAGCCAACTCCTTTTCCGCATTCTCTCGCAACTCTGAGTCGAAATTGGGTGGAATGTAATCCAATAAAGCTATGGGCATCAGCGGCTGGATATTTAATAAGCGTATAAACGCCGAACTACTTTGCCGTATCGTCTCCTCAGCTGCCGCTAACGCCAGCGCCGTCATTTCAGTCTCAGCCAAATCGACCGGGACTAGGATTTTTGAGTACATTTTAACCACTCGCCTCTAGACGGACTACCTTCACGCCAGCGCCTCTACAACTATAAGAAAATTATACTATTCCGTCACGCGCCACGACGACGCCTGCCGGCTGGAGCGACGACGCATTTAAAAGTCCTAATTAAAAAAAATCGATTAGAACAAAAAAAGAACTTTTCAATTAGAACAAATCGTGCACAATATGGCTTCTAGAAGACATTGCCTCCAGAATAAAATCCGTGTCAGAAGGAATGCAAACGTGAGCCAAGCTAATCTCCGCGTCATAGAAGGATCGTCCGTGGATAAGACCAAGGCGCTTGACGCCGCGCTATCACAAATCGAACGGGCTTTTGGCAAAGGCTCAATTATGCGCCTTGGGAAAAATCAGAAAGCTGTTGAAATTGAAACAATCTCAACAGGTTCTCTTGGATTGGACGTCGCCCTAGGCGTTGGCGGCCTTCCACGCGGCCGCGTTGTCGAAATTTACGGTCCAGAATCTTCCGGCAAGACCACACTCACGCTGCATGTCATTGCCGAAGCGCAGAAAATGGGCGGCGTCTGCGCTTTTGTCGACGCTGAGCATGCGCTTGACCCAGTCTATGCGCGCAAACTTGGCGTCAATCTTGAAGAACTACTTATTTCTCAGCCAGATACAGGCGAGCAAGCGCTGGAAATCACGGACACGCTTGTGCGTTCGGGAGCCGTCGATGTACTCGTGGTGGATTCAGTTGCCGCTCTTACGCCGCGCGCCGAAATTGAAGGTGAAATGGGCGACGTACAGCCTGGCCTACAGGCTCGTTTAATGAGCCAGGCCCTTCGCAAACTTACAGGCTCGATTGCACGCTCCAACACACTGGTGATTTTCATTAATCAGATCCGAATGAAAATCGGCGTGATGTATGGCTCACCTGAAACCACAACGGGAGGCAACGCTCTAAAATTCTATGCCTCCGTGCGCCTGGATATCCGCCGTATAGGGGCAATCAAAGATCGGGATGAAACTATTGGCAATCAAACCCGTGTGAAAGTGGTTAAAAACAAGGTAGCGCCACCCTTTAAACAAGTTGAATTTGATATCATGTATGGCGAAGGCGTATCAAAAATGGGTGAATTGGTGGATCTCGGCGTCAAAGCTGGCGTTGTTGAAAAGTCCGGCGCATGGTTTTCCTATGACAGCCAGAGACTAGGTCAGGGTCGCGAGAATGCGAAATCCTACCTCAAGCAAAATCCAGAAATCGCCCTACGCATCGAGCAAGCGATCCGCGAAAACGCTGGCCTAATTGCTGAGCGCATTCTTGATATCGCCGAGGACGACGACACTGACGCATAAATTTATGACGAAGACAGCGGTCTAAAGCCACAAAAGATTAATCATAAGGTCCGCTTAGCGGGCCTTTTTCATTGCCGAAAGCCCGTGAGACTGGCATATCCGCGCTCAGAGGCAGATCCCACAAGGCGTCAAGCCTAAAGCTTCTGCCGCACCAAGATCGCCCGTCGTCAATTTGCGGCGCGCGGCGACCTTGACACCCGATTCACCCAGGATCGAGCCACAATCTCGATCCCGCTTAAGCGAGCCGCAGTCACATGAGTGGCGTTAATCATATCCGTTCCGCCTTTCTTGATTATTTTGCCCACAACGGACACGAGCGCGTTGGCTCCTCCCCACTCGTTCCGCATAACGACCCGACATTAATGTTCACCAATGCTGGGATGGTACAGTTCAAAAATGTTTTTACCGGAGTTGAAAAGCGAAATCAGCCCCGCGCAGCCTCATCACAAAAATGCGTACGCGCTGGCGGCAAACATAATGATCTAGACAATGTCGGCTATACCGCGCGACATCATACTTTTTTCGAAATGCTTGGTAATTTTTCCTTCGGAGATTATTTCAAAGAAGGCGCGATTGAGCTTGCCTGGAATTTGATTACTCGCGAATTCAAATTACCAATCGATCGTCTCCTAGTTACCGTTTACCATGATGATGATGAAGCCTTCAATTTATGGAAAAAAATTGCAGGATTTCACGATAGTAGAATTATTAGAATTGCAACTTCTGATAATTTTTGGAGCATGGGCGATACCGGACCCTGCGGTCCTTGTTCTGAAATTTTCTATGATCAAGGCGATAAACTCGCCGGAGGCCCTCCGGGTAGTAGCGACGAGGATGGGGATAGATTCCTGGAATTTTGGAATCTTGTTTTCATGCAATATGAGCAGATATCGCCAGGACAGCGCACGCCACTACCGCGCCCATCAATTGATACTGGCATGGGCCTTGAGCGGATTGCCGCCCTCATGCAAGGCGTGACGTCTAATTATGAAATTGATCTCTTTAAAGTCCTAACAACAGCTGTCGCTGATTTCACCAATAGCTCTTTAAATGCTTCGCAAACCGCCAGCCATCGCGTCATTGCAGATCATCTACGCGCATGTTCATTTTTAGTAGCCGACGGCGTTACGCCCTCCAATGAAGGAAGGGGCTATGTGCTTCGTCGCATTATGCGACGCGCAATGCGCCATGCTCAGTTATTAGGGGCTCAGGAACCTTTAATGTGGCGACTGGTTCCAATCCTTGTAGCTGAGATGGGACAGGCCTATCCTGAGCTTTTACGCGCACAGGCATTGATTACAGATACACTAAAGAGTGAGGAAACTAGATTTCGCGCCACCCTTGCGCGCGGATTAGCTATTCTGGATGAAGAGACAAGCGCCTTAAACAAAGGCGACAGACTATCTGGCGAAACGGCCTTTAAGCTATACGATACTTATGGTTTTCCCCTTGATCTCACTGAAGACGCCTTGAGACCTCGCGGAATTGCTATTGATAAAATAGCCTTTGATCTAGCTATGGAGCGCCAGCGCGCGGAAGCGCGTAAGGCGTGGGTTGGCTCAGGTGAAACAGCCACGGAAACGCTATGGTTTGCCCTAAAAGAGCGCGTCGGCGTGACTGAATTTCTGGGATATGACGCAGAAAAAAGCGAGGGAATTGTTTCTGCGCTCATCCACGAGGGTCATGAAGCGTTTCGCCTCAATCCAGGCGACAGAGGCGCCATCATACTTACTCAAACGCCATTTTACGGCGAATCCGGCGGACAAGTTGGCGATACAGGCATCATAAAGGGACAAAATTTACGTTTTAAAGTAGAGAATACTACAAAGAAACTCGGAGATTTAATTGTTCATGAGGGCCTTCTCGAGGAAGGAGAACTTAAACCAGATCTTGTTTTAGAATTAGAAGTTGATCATTCAAGACGCCAAGCAACACGCGCCAATCATTCTGCCACGCACATATTACACGAGGCTTTGCGTCAGGTCTTGGGTGATCATGTTGCACAAAAAGGCTCATTAGTTACACCAGATCGATTGCGTTTTGATTTCACACATCCCAAGCCACTTACAGAGGAAGAATTATCGCGCGTCGAGACATTAGCCAATAGAATTGTTCAAGATAATGCGCCTGTCGAAACGCGATTGATGGCGCAAGAGGAAGCTATCCTCTCGGGAGCTCGAGCGCTTTTTGGTGAGAAATATAGCGATGAAGTTCGTGTTGTATCCATGGGGCGCTCGAATCCAGGAGCATCAGACGCCTTTTCAGTTGAACTATGCGGCGGCACGCATGTCGGTCGCACAGGCGACATCGGTCTGATCACGATCATAGCAGAGGCAGCCGTCGCCTCAGGCGTACGGCGTATTGAGGCGCGCACAGCTGAGGGTGCACGCACCCAACTTGTCGCTCAATCACGCACCCTACGCCAAATTGCAAGCCTCATTCGAGCGCCGATTGAAGAAACGCCATCACGTCTCGCGCAATTATTAGACGATCGTAAAAAACTTGAGCGAGAACTCAGCGAAACTAAAAGACGCCTTGCGAGCGGTTCTAGCGAGAACAATAGCCAGGAGGCGCAGGATATCGGTGGGATAAAATTACTCTTACGGAAAGCTGACGGGATTGATGTAAAGGATCTTAAATCTCTCGTAGATGATGCTAAAAAATCCATTACAAGCGGCATCGTGGCTATCGCTTGCGCCTCTCCTGATGGCAAGGCGGGGATTGTCGTTGGCGTCACACAAGATCTAACAAATAGGTTTAGCGCCGTCGATCTAGTTCGTATTGCAAGTGAAAAATTAGGCGGTAAGGGCGGCGGTGGACGAGTCGACATGGCGCAAGCTGGCGGACCTGATGCAACAGCCATCGACGCAGCCCTAGAGACAATCACCGCAGCCATTAAATCAAAAACGGCCTCATAAGTGAACGCCAAGCCCTTGAAAGCTCCCAGGCTTCCCACCGAGCATTCGTGGCGGCGGCATGTTCACACAATTTTAGATGGCGGCAAAAATGATTGGCTCTCGCGTTCAATTCATGTTCTGCTCGTGGCGTTAGTCGTCGCCTCTGTTGGAGCTGTGATTTTACAATCCGTGCCAGAATATGACGAAAACTATGATAAATTTTTTCAATTTATTGAAAACATCTCTGTAAGTATTTTCACGCTAGAATTTGCTTTGCGGTTATGGACCGCTCCCGAGCATACGCCCTACGCGAGCCAATCAGCTCTCCGCGCGCGAATATCTTTCATGAAATCTGGCGGAGCGATTATAGATCTTGTTTCTGTTCTACCCTTCTACCTTTCAATTTTTGTTTCTACCGACCTGCGCGTCTTACTGCTTTTACGTCTTCTTCGTTTTTTTAAACTTGCGCGCTATTCGTCAGGAATGCGGACAATCATAGCCGTTCTTGAAGCAGAAAAACGCGCTTTACTTGCATCTGGGCTTATCTTGTTTGGTGTGGTCTTATTTGCCGCCGCTGCAATGCATCTTGCAGAGCATGAAGCGCAACCAGATAAATTTGACTCAATACCTGCGGCAATGTGGTGGGCGATCGTTACAATCACCACGCTAGGCTATGGAGACGTTACGCCAATAACGCTCGCAGGTCGCCTGATTGCTTCTGCGACTATGGTCATGGGCTATGTTATGCTTGGCTTACCTGTAGGAATTGTCGCTACTGCATTTGCAGAAGAGATCCATCGGCGGGAATTTGTTGTAACTTGGGGAATGATTGCGCGCGTTCCGCTTTTCCGAAGCCTGGGCGCCACTGAGATTGCCGAAATCATGCGTTATCTTCGCGCGCAATCCGTCCCCAAAGATACATTAATTGTGCGCCGCGGAGAAATCGCCCATTCTATGTATTTTATAGCCGAAGGCGCGGTTGAAATAGATTTACCCAATCAACGGATACATTTAGGTGAAGGGCAGTTTTTTGGCGAAGTCTCCGTCTTGAAGCAAACACTGCGCTCAGGAAATGTGCGCACGACCCAGCCAACAAAATTGCTGATCTTAGATGCCTATGATTTACGCACAATCATGATCCGCAACCCAAAGATCGGCGACGCCATACAAGAAACAGCTCAAAATCGGTCAGAATTAAAACCAAAGAATCAACAAGGAGATATGATTGCAGCTGAACTTGAACCGCTTACTGATCTAATCCCCGGCAAGGATAGGGATCAATAAAATACCTTAACCAGCTATCGCAGCGCGCATCTCTTGCAATTGCTGGATCCTTTCATTTGCTGACTGTCGCGCTTCTTCTGTCTTGGCGTCAGAGAAGTCTTCTCGGGCCTCTTTCAATTCAGTGTCTATCTTAGCTAAATCCAGCTCAGCCAATGGCGTCGCTTGTTGCGCAAGAATAGTAAAACCGGCGGCATTCACATCAGCAAACCCGCCTTGCACAAAAAGCTTCTGCGTTTTTCCGGTTTCGTCAGCTACCGTCACAACGCCCGATTTTAGCGTTGTCATAACCGGCGCATGATCTTTTAAAACGGTAAATTCGCCTTCGGCCCCTGGCGCGACCACAAATTCGACCTCTCCTGAAAACAATAATTTTTCAGGAGAGACGAGTTCAAAATGGAATGCAGCCATGCCTGTCTCCAACGACGTCTTTTATTGAGCTGTCCGCGCAATAAGTTACGCGTTGACAGCTAAGCTATATTCCTGCGCTCCGGCAGGAAATGAGATTAGGCCGCCTCTTTCGCGAGTTTGGCGGCTTTTTCTACCGCCTCCTCTATGGCGCCAACCATATAGAATGCGGCTTCAGGCAGATGGTCATAATCTCCATTAACCAGCCCTTTGAAACCCTTAATCGTGTCCGCTAGCGAAACCAGTTTGCCTGGAGATCCAGTAAACACCTCAGCGACGTGGAAAGGCTGAGACAAGAAACGCTCAATTTTACGCGCGCGGGCCACAACGAGCTTATCCTCTTCTGAGAGCTCATCCATACCCAAAATCGCGATAATGTCTTGCAACGACTTATAACGCTGCAAAGTCGACTGCACTTTTCGAGCAATTTCATAATGCTCTTCACCGACAACCGCAGGCGACAACATACGCGAGGTGGAATCGAGAGGATCAACCGCAGGATAAATTCCTTTTTCTGCGATAGACCGCGATAAAACCGTCGTTGCATCGAGATGGGCGAATGAGGTAGCTGGCGCAGGATCGGTCAAATCGTCGGCAGGAACATAAATGGCCTGCACTGAGGTGATAGACCCCTTTGTTGTCGTCGTGATCCGTTCCTGAAGAGCGCCCATATCCGTAGCAAGCGTTGGTTGATATCCAACCGCGGATGGAATACGGCCCAGAAGCGCAGATACTTCAGATCCAGCCTGTGTGAATCTGAAAATATTATCCACGAAGAAGAGCACGTCTTGGCCTTTATCGCGGAACTCCTCGGCAACCGTCAAACCGGTCAGAGCAACTCGCGCGCGCGCGCCTGGCGGCTCATTCATCTGACCATAAACAAGCGCACATTTAGAGCCTGCGCCGCCACCCTTTTTATTGACCCCGCCCTCAATCATCTCGTGGTAGAGATCATTGCCTTCGCGAGTGCGTTCACCCACGCCGGCAAAAACAGAATAGCCGCCATGGGCCTTAGCGACATTGTTGATTAACTCCATAATCAACACGGTCTTACCAACGCCAGCTCCGCCGAATAGTCCGATCTTGCCGCCCTTAGCATAGGGCGCCAAAAGATCGACAACCTTAATGCCAGTTTCCAAGATCTGCGCCTCGGTAGCCTGCTCTGAGTAAGATGGCGCAGGCTGATGAATAGCGCGCGTACCCTTCGTGACCAGCGGGCCAGCCTCATCGACAGGTTCGCCAATTACGTTAATGATCCGCCCCAAAGTCTCTTCCCCAACGGGCACAGAAATTGGCGCTCCAGTGTCAACGACAGCCTGACCGCGGGTCAGTCCTTCGGATGTGTCCATCGCGATGGTGCGCACCGTGTTTTCACCAAGATGCTGCGCGACTTCAAGCACAAGGCGACTGCCCTGATTTGTAGTTTCCAGCGCATTGAGGATCTTTGGCAAATGCCCATCAAACTTTACGTCGACGACGGCGCCGATGACCTGAGTGATGCGGCCCGTAGGATTATTGGCAGACATGTTTTGTCCTCGTCTTTTTTGAACGGTCAGAGCGCTTCCGCGCCAGAAATGATTTCGATGAGTTCTTTAGTGATCATTGCTTGACGCGAGCGATTATAGAGCGTCGTTTGCTTGCGGATCATGTCGCCAGCGTTACGCGTCGCGCTATCCATAGCGCTCATGCGCGCGCCTTGTTCAGAAGCAGCATTTTCAAGCAAAGCGCGGAAAACTTGCACGGATATATTTCTTGGCAACAAAGTTGAGAGAATCTCGTCTTGGCCAGGCTCATAATCATAACAAGCCTGCGGTCCTTCCACAGCCGGCGCATTTTCATTCGCAGCTATTTGCGCTGGGATGAGTTGCTGCGCTGTGGGAATCTGCAAGATCACTGATTTAAACTTAGAGAAAAAGAGCGTAGCGACATCAAATTGCTCAGTCTCGAACAATCCAATGATTTTCTTACCAATCTCATCGGCATTATCAAAGCCAATTTGACGCAAGCCCCGCAGCTCGATCAATTCTATAATTTCTTTTTCAAATTGACGCCGAAGCTGATCATAGCCTTTTTTGCCGACACAGATAATTTTGACTGTTTTACCTTGCGATTGAAGGCGTAAAATATTTTCTCTCGCCAGACGCACAATTGAAGAGTTGAAAGCCCCGCAAAGCCCGCGTTCTGCGGTCGCAACGATGAGGAGATGTATATTATCTCTCCCATTGCCCGCCAATAATTGCGGACCACCAGCTGATACCCCAGCCGCCAGATTGGCGAGAACGCCCTCCATACGCTCAGCATATGGACGCGCCGCCTCGGCGGCTGCTTGCGCGCGGCGCAATTTAGCCGCTGCGACCATCTGCATAGCCTTAGTGATCTTCTGCGTCGCCTTGACGGAGGAGATACGATTTCGAAGATCCTTCAACGAGGGCATATGTGTCTTCTTATTTTGAATCTTTACGCATGATGATCAATGCATAAGCGGACTACACATCAATCAAGCGAATGATTTTGCGAAATTCTCAACGACTGTTTTTAGCTTCGCCGCTACGTCGTCGGCCAGATCCTTTGAAGCACGAATGCTCTCAAGAATGTCGCCATGTTGTGAGCGGAGCAATGCAAGCAGGCCATCTTCGAAAGCGCGGACGCGATTAACAGGCAGTGGGTCGAGATAACCATTAACCCCGGCATAAATTACGCATGTTTGCTCTTCCATTTTCAACGGCGAGAACTGCGGCTGCTTAAGCAACTCGGTCAAGCGCGCGCCTCGATTGAGCAATCTCTGAGTAACAGCGTCTAAATCAGAGCCAAACTGAGCAAATGCCGCCATCTCGCGATATTGCGCCAACTCGCCCTTAATTTTACCTGCAACCTTCTTGGTCGCCTTTGTCTGGGCCGATGAACCCACACGGGAAACAGACAAGCCAACATTTACTGCCGGGCGAATGCCTTGATAAAATAGATCCGTCTCGAGGAAGATCTGCCCGTCCGTAATCGAAATGACGTTCGTTGGAATATACGCTGAAACGTCATTGGCCTGAGTTTCGATTACAGGCAAAGCGGTCAGCGAGCCCGCTCCGCGCTCATCGCTGAGTTTCGCAGCGCGCTCAAGCAACCGCGAGTGAAGGTAAAAGACGTCGCCTGGATAAGCTTCACGCCCAGGGGGACGACGCAACAGCAAGGACATTTGCCGATAAGCGACTGCTTGTTTGGAAAGGTCGTCATAAATAATAACGGCATGCATGCCATTATCACGGAAATACTCGCCCATCGCACAGCCTGCAAACGGCGCAAGGAATTGCATAGGCGCGGCGTCAGAAGCGGTAGCGGCGACGATAATTGAATATTCAAGCGCGCCACGCTCTTCTAATACCTTAACAAATTGCGCAACCGTCGAGCGTTTTTGACCGATCGCGACATAAACGCAATACAGCTTCGCTTTCTCATCATCGCCACTGTTTAGAGACTTCTGATTGAGAATCGTATCTAATGCGATAGCTGTCTTACCTGTTTGGCGATCGCCAATAATCAATTCGCGCTGACCGCGACCAATAGGAATGAGCGCATCAACTGCTTTCAGTCCCGTGGCCATCGGTTCATGCACTGATTTACGAGGAATGATGCCGGGAGCCTTGACGTCAACGCGCGCGCGCTTGGCTGCGTTGATTGGCCCCTTTCCATCAATAGGGTTACCCAGCGCGTCAACGACGCGGCCCAGCAGCTCTTTGCCAACAGGGACGTCAACGATAGCGCCCGTGCGTTTAACCGTCTGACCTTCAGCGATATCACGATCGGAACCAAAAATAACGATACCGACATTGTCGCTTTCAAGATTCAAGGCCATGCCACGCACGCCATTCTCAAACTCGACTGTTTCGCCTGCTTGAACGTTATCTAGCCCGTAGACGCGAGCGATACCGTCGCCCACTGAAAGCACCTGACCTACTTCTGTGACTTGAGCTTCATTGCCGAAATTTGCGATCTCAGTCTTGAGGATCGAAGAAATTTCTGCGGCGCGGATATCCATCAGCCGACCTCTTTCATACGTGTGCGGATTGCGTTGAGCTTGGTGCGAACAGAAGCGTCGACCATGCGGGAACCGATTTTAACAATGACTCCGTCAATAATTGACGGGTCAGTTTTTACATCGAGATTAACCGACTTGCCGCCCGAGACGCTCGCAAGCGCTTGACGTAAAGCCGATGCATGCTCTGGGCTAAGCGGCGCAGCCACGGTAACTTCGGCGGCCACAACCCCTTTTGCCTGATCATTGAGGCGACGATAGGCCTCAATCATATCCGGAAGTACGAACAGACGGCGCTTAGCGGCGACAAGTTGGATAAAATTCGCCGCTATGCCTGACATCTTGGCCTTAGCGAAAATCGCTTTTAGCGCCTTTTGCTGCTCATCAAGAGAGAACACGGGACTTTTAACTAATCGAGCTAATTCTGCGCTCTCATTGATCATAGCTTGGAAAGCCGCCAAGGACTTTGCGACGTCCTCCGTCGCCCCTTTCTCACTCGCCAAGTCAAAGAGGGCTGTAGCGTATCTTCCGGCGACGCCAGAGAGCGAAACTGCGTCTTGAGTCACTAGGTGCGCCTGTCAAATTCAAACCGTTCGAAGCGCCGGCGGCAGCATAAATTATGCGCACGCGAAAGAAAGCGGTTAGCTTCGAGCGACGGATGCTGTAGGAACAAGGGACGAGAGCCAGAACGGCCTAGTCCCAAGGCGATGGTCCCCTAACACAGGCGATTTTGCGGCGCAACCCTGACTTCCAAAGACAGGTCGACCCAAAATTTCGCGCGAACGGCGGCTGAGGAGAGAGAGAATGGCGCAATCGATCGTGGGAATTATTGGCGGCTCAGGCGTTTATGACTTACCCGGCCTCAAAAACACCCGCCGCCAACGAATATCCACGCCTTGGGGCGCCCCTTCCGATGAATTGCAGATTGGGGAAATTGGAGGAACCCAGGCTGTTTTCCTTCCCAGACATGGCCGCGGCCACCGCCTCTCTCCCTCAGGAATAAATTATCGGGCTAATATTGACGCCCTGAAGCGCATTGGCGTCACTGATTTAATTTCCGTCTCCGCCTGCGGCTCTTTCCGCTCTCAATATTTTCCTGGACTTTTTGTTTTGGTAGATCAGTTTGTTGACCGCACATATGCGCGACAAACGTCTTTTTTTGGCGACGGATGCGTAGCGCATGTCTCAATGGCTCACCCTGTAGCCCCAAATTTAATAGCCCAAATATCGCAAGCTGCAAAAAACGAAAATATACCCATACATGTTGGAGGCACTTATCTTTGCATTGAGGGCCCGCAATTTTCTTCATACGCGGAATCAATACATTTTAAAGCTAGTGAATTTGATGTTATCGGCATGACCGCATTGCCTGAAGCAAAGCTCGCCCGCGAAGCTGAAATATCCTACGCCACAATTGCTATGGTGACAGATTTTGATTGTTGGCATCCCGAACATGACAATGTCGACGTTGCGGGCGTAATCAACATTGTAAAACAAAACGCAACAACCGTCTCCCGACTGATCGCCCGCGTTCTCGCTGATTTCCCCAAAGAGCATCCTCCCTGCCCAATTGGCTCAGATTGCGCCCTAGACAATGCAATTCTAACGGCTCCAGACAGTCGGGATCCTGCGCTATTAAGCAAGCTTGATGCGGTCATGTCGCGCCTCCTCGCTTAAGAACGACTCAACTCAACCCTCAAAGGCGCGTTCTTCCTCAAGGGGCAATTTTGTTTTTTAACTGGAGCTGTCCTATTGACTAGCCCGCCACGCATATCAACCGGTAATTGAAGGCTCCTCATGACGCTTGCTAAGGCTATTCGGACAATTCCCGATTATCCCAAAAAGGGCATTCTATTTCGCGACATCACAACGCTCTTAGGAGACCCACACGCTTTCCGCAAAGCGGTGGACGAATTAACACAACCCTGGTCAGGCAAAAAAATTGATAAGGTCGCAGGGATGGAAGCTCGCGGTTTTATATTCGGAGGCGCTGTCGCGCACCAATTATCCTCTGGATTTGTCCCGATCAGAAAAAAGGGCAAACTTCCCTTCAAGACCATTTCGACCTCTTATGCCCTTGAATACGGCATTGATGAGATGGAAATGCACGAAGACGGGGTTCGACCTGGCGAAAAAGTAATTCTCGTTGACGATTTGATCGCCACAGGGGGCACCGCTGAAGGCGCTATTCGCTTATTAAAAAAGATGGGAGCCGAAGTTGTGGCCGCCTGTTTTGTTATCGATTTGCCTGACCTAGGCGGAGCAAAAAAAATTGAGGCCCTTGGCGTGCCAATCCATAGTCTGATCAGCTTCCCCGGCCATTAAAATCTATAACTTAAACAACCCGACACCATTTGTTTGCCATGATGTGACTTTAATTGTCTAACCATTCATCCCTGAATTTTACGGGAAAGCTCTGAAATATCAGAATGAAGCTAGATAAAACACATCTGCTGATTGCCGGCGCAGCCCTCATTAGCTTTGTAAGCGTCGCAGGCATTCTAGCTAACCTATCTAGCAAATCGGGCGGAGCGCCTCAAAAATCGACCGTAGCTCCCGTCAAAAAGTCCGCAACGGCAGTCAAAGTTTCCGGGCCTAAGGGCGCTGCGCCAAGCGTGATCCGACCATCCTTGCTGGGTTTGAGGGGAGCATTGCCGTCCTTTGTGGCCCTGCCAAGCACAGTCGCTCCTTCGTCAATAACAATTACGCAATCCCCAAGCGGTGTCTCTGCGCCAGCTCTATTTGCACAAACAACCAACGCCCCCGCCATAACGCTTTCTACTCAATCCTCACCAAAAGAGGACGATAGCTTGCTCGAGGGAAAAATCTCGGCCATTTCACCACAGCCCATAAACGGCGACGCCGCGCCGCCGCCCCTACCGCCGAAACGGCCAGTTGATTTAGATGTTATCGCTCAAGCCAATAGCCTCAACGCTTCTGATGCGTCACCGCTGGCAACTGAAGTCGCATCGAGCCTTGTTTCACCAGCAGGACCTCCTCCACAAGTCATCGACGCGCCAACTCCACCCCCTCGGCCAAAAGTCTTAACCGGTTCGGAGGCGCCAACAACACAAAGCCCCCTCGACAGCGCAACTCAGGCAGCAAGCGCCGTAACCTCAAGCGCGAGACCCCCCGAGGCTACGCTTCGACCCGCTCAAGAGGACAGTTTTCAGCAACCCCCGCCAAAACTTGGCATGGGCGATCCAGTTTTCGTTCGAATTTTCAAACAGGAAGGACAATTGGAGCTTTGGCTAAAAAAGAATGGAAAATTCCATCTCTATAAGACCTTCCCAATCTGTAAATGGTCTGGCCGCCTCGGGCCGAAGGAAAAAGAAGCAGATTATCAATCGCCTGAAGGGTTCTACAGCGTCTCAGCCAGGCAGCTCAACCCTCATTCTAATTATCACCGAGCCTTCAATGTGGGCTACCCAAACGCCTTTGACAAACAAAATGGCCGAACGGGAGGGCTGGTAATGGTGCATGGAGCCTGCAAATCCGTTGGTTGTTTTGCAATGACTGACCGAGGCATTGAAGAAATTTATGGCTTTGTGGAAGGAGCTCTGCGCGCAGGCCAACGTGATATATCCGTACACATTTTTCCTTTTCGAATGACGGAAGCAAATATCGTTAAAGAGACTGGCGGCGGCTGGCTGGCCTTTGTTGGCGGGCCAAATTACAGTCAGTGGAATAATTTCTGGCGTAATCTTAAACAAGGCTATGATTTATTTGAGCAAAATGGAGAGCCGCCAGTGGCCTTCGCCTGTAGCGATCATTATGAATTCGGTAGCGGTTCAGCCGCCTGCAAGCGCGTGGCTGGTTGGTAGAATGATCTAAGACATTGACAAAAACAATCAGCTGAGGCTAATAGCGCCTTGCTTTATCGCGGCGCACTCGCCGCGTTTTTCTTTTGCACAAGTATCTGAAAGATAAAGCTCACCCGGTTAACTGCCAAGAAGCCGACCGATGGGAACATCAGGTTTGGATCAGAACACAGGAAGAAACGATGTTCGCAGTCATTAAAACCGGCGGTAAGCAATACAGCGTCACCGCCGGAGATATCATCACAGTCATGGCCCTAGATGGCGCCCCAGGGGATAGCGTCACTTTTAATGAAGTGCTGATGCTTGCTGGTGACGGCAACGCCAAAATTGGCGCGCCGATCATTCAAGGAGCCGTAGTAAAGGGCGAGATTGCTGAACAGACGCGTAGCCCTAAAACAATCGCCTTCAAAAAACGACGCCGCCAAAACTCCAAGCGCAAGCGCGGTCACCGACAAGACTTGACGCGCGTGAAGATAACTGCGGTCGAAGGTTAATTGACGCATAAGATTTCTCAGTGTCGTATAGAGACGCGTAACTAGGATAGGCTCGGAGCGAAACAATGGCTCACAAAAAAGCAGGCGGTTCATCCCGTAATGGCCGTGACTCAGAAGGCCGCCGTTTAGGGGTAAAAAAATTTGGTGGTGAAAATGTTGTTGGCGGCAATATCATCGTACGTCAACGTGGCACTAAATGGCATCCTGGACGCAATGTCGGCATTGGCAAGGATCACACGCTTTTTGCTCTTATTGACGGCGTGGTAGAATTTAAGGCAAGCGGCGGTCGCTCTAGCGTCTCCGTCGTGCCCGTGACCGTGGCCGCTGAGTAAATCAGCTGGATTGAGACAGCGCAGCCATCGCCGGCGTCCTCGATATCTGGCGCAACAGGTCTAGAATTCTTATTGATCTTTAGGGGGGGGGCTACGTTACCCCCCTTTGACTTTATAAGATTTGTAAATAAGCCGCCTGAGGTTGATGATTGCAAAGATGCACCGCGGCTGTTTGAGCTATTAAAAAAACTTCAAAAATTAATCCAGCATCGCTTGAAGGCCATGCATATTTAATCCGCTTCTCTCATAGCAAAATTCTCAATTCGCTTCGACATTTCTGCATAAGCTTTATACGTGTTAAATTCTATTAGTTTTAACTATTAGGGTCAAAAATTAAGACAGCTCAGATCGGATTTATGTTCGCCAGTCTCTCGCTCTTGCTTGTTTTTTCTTATGACGATTAATTCTACTGAACTTAGAATCTCTGAAGATACGAGCTTTAGCTACACAAATAGAACCGCTCTTATTCCATCAAGAGGCGCATCAAACGAAATCGATTAAAACCCAACCTATGTATTATTTGGCGCCAATAATTATAGACCACCGCCAAGCTAAGTGGACTGAAATCATCTCGACCTCAATAACGAGTGAACAATGAAATTTCTTGATCAAGTGAAGATTTATGTACGCTCTGGAGATGGCGGAGCAGGTTGCGTTTCCTTCCGAAGAGAAAAATTCATCGAATTCGGCGGACCAGATGGCGGTGACGGAGGACGGGGCGGGGATGTCGTTGCTGAATGCGTTGAGGGTCTAAACACACTTATCGATTTCCGCTACCAGCAACACTTCAAAGCCAAAACTGGCATGCATGGCATGGGTAAAAATCGCGCGGGCGGGCGCGGCGCGGATGTAATTCTACATGTCCCAATCGGCACACAAATATTTGAAGAAGACGGCGAAACACTGATCGCAGATCTCACTGAAATCAACCAACGTGTAATTATTTGCAAGGGAGGCAATGGAGGATTCGGCAATGCTTATTTTACAACCTCGACAAATCGCGCCCCTAGACGCGCCAATCCCGGTCTACCCGGCGAAGAAAGAACCATAATTTTAAGATTAAAACTCATTGCTGACGCCGGCTTAATCGGTTTGCCAAATGCCGGCAAATCAACATTCCTCGCCAGTGTTACGGCGGCAAAACCTAAGATTGCTGACTACCCTTTCACCACTTTATATCCTGGACTTGGCGTAGTTCGACGCGATAATCGGGAATTTATTCTCGCTGATATTCCTGGTTTGATTGAGGGCGCACATGAGGGCCATGGTCTTGGCGATCGTTTCTTAGGTCACATCGAACGCTGTCGGGTTTTATTGCATCTCATCGACGCAACAGGTGAGCATGCTGGGCGCGATTACAAAACTGTTCGCGCCGAACTTCAGGCCTACGGATCAGATTTAACGAAAAAAACAGAGATTGTTGCATTATCAAAAATCGATGCAGTTGATGCAACACATCTCAAAAAACAGCAAGAAAGACTAAAGCGCGCATTAAGCGCCGCACAAATTGATAGCACTCAGAAGCCAGTCATAATGCTCTTACTCTCCGCTGCGAGTGGAGAAGGCGTGACTGAAGCATTGAGGTCGCTTGGCAAGATAATCGAGACTACGCGCACTGCAGACACCACTCCAGTCTCCCCAGAACCTTGGCGCCCCTAAAAACCAATAGTCTAAATAAGTCTCCGCAATGAGCGTCTCTGTGCAGATAGTGACCTTTCAAGTAAAAAAATCTGCTACAAAGCTCAACGCTCTTACTTCGAATAAGACATAAGACCGTTTTGCCGCAGGGACTGCAAGGATTATAGAAGCATCAACAGCACAACTGCTATCATTAGTTTTTTGCAGATTAAAAGCAAATACTTTCTAACGCAAAATAATCCGCCCACAATTACTCTAATTCATTTGCATAAGATCGCGCAAATCTTGCCGATCAGCTTCCACGCACCAAATAGACATTTATGATTTATATTACCAAATTATGATTGAAGGCTATTTTATGATCGCCTCGCGGTAAAATCCGACTATTCTTTTCAATCATCGATTTAGTAATGCGAGCGTGTTAATAGACTTGATTGCTAAATAACGCAATAGTTTAGCTGTAATTACATATTATTGCAGAGAACTAAAAGAACGAGAGCTACATATGATATATAAATCTCAGTCAATTCACTAATGCTTACTTATGAACATCAATAATATACCCCTGTTGTCAGCGACAAGATCCGTAGAATTATTGAAGCGACTTAGAATTTAAGCACTGATCCGAAAAAGGTAATTTTTATAAGACATCTTTCGACACTGCAGAATAAAGAATAGCAAGAACAAGCTGACAAGAAATTTAAGTATTCTATTCACTCCTGCGCAAATAAGATTGAAGAGTTAAGGAAAATATTTTAATAAAAACCTCAAAGATATAAGGACTCGAATACTCCAACGCTAGAGATCATCGGGCTGAAATCGCAGCCTATGACCCTAATGAAAAGCCAATGCTTCATTTATGAAAAAAATTAAATATCGCGATAAATGATCATGATCAGAGTATAAATTGTATAAAAATCATACCCAGTGGACGGTCTCATTTTCCATTCACGCGGGCAATGAGTAATCCATCCCAACCCTTTGAACCAACGGTCTGGAGCGCTGTAGCTTCAACACGTGTATCAGCTGCAACAAAATCAAAAAGACGGCGCGCCCCCTGTGCGCCTTCATCACTGCTTTCGGGATCTGCCACGCCTCCAGCGCGAATGACATTATCAACGCAGATAAGTGCGCCTGGTCGAGAAAACTCAACCGCATAATTAAAGTAATAGGCGTTATTTTCCTTATCAGCGTCAATAAAACAAAAATCAATCGGTCCATAATTCTCATCTTTAAGCTTAATTAGAACATCTCGAGCAGCTCCCAAACGTAGCTCAACACGTTCACTCAATCCTTCTCGCTCTAAATTTTCACGCGCCACAGATAAATGCTTACGATCAACATCAATAGAGACAACTTTACCGTCCGGGCCTAACGCTCTAGCGAGCCAGATCGTCGAATATCCTCCCAAAGTGCCGATCTCTAAAATATGCCGCGCATCAACGAGGCAAGCCAATAACTGTAACAATTTGCCTAGAGGCGGAGACACGTCAATCGCTGGCAATCCTGCTCTTTGATTAAAGCGCAAAGTCTCTTCCTGAGCATCTTGCGCAGCCATCAACTTTCTTTTGATGAAGTCATCAACGACGCTCCATGACGCCTCGGTCATTGCTTGCCCCCTGATTTCACTGCAATTCTAAAAGACATTCCAAAAAACATTGACCCGGACGGCGTTTCTATGTGATCTGGTCGCGGTCCTAATCCAATAAATTGGAAAGAGGCTCTATACGGCTTGATTTGCCGCATTAACTAAGCCTCAGGCAGTGCTGCGGCCAAAGATGCTGCTCATCATAGTAAAACATTAAGGGAGCACAATAGATGATCAAGCTTGCAATAACGACGACCCTAGCGGCAGCGCTTATGACTACTAGCGCTTTAGCAGCTACTTGGAGCGTTACAGAACAATCCGCATCAGGCATAAAATACGCCTCAGGCACATGGAATATCAGCAATGAAGGCGACAAAGTCACAGGCAAGGCTGATCTTCAGCTCGATAACGGCTCTGTTTTGACATACAAGCTCGATGGATCGAATGCAGGGGGCGTTTACACAGTTAACCTTGTCGGACGCGACGATGGTAAAAAGAATTGTGTTTGGACTGGAAAGGCTGCAGATGGCCTCGGCGGGAAAGTTTTCTCAGGTGAAGCTGTTTGCGAAGGCACAAAAATGACTATTCGCGGCGGCTTACAATAAATCTTCACATCCTAATTGGAAACGCCGGCATATTGCCGGCGTTTTTTTGTAATTTAAGCCTCTTCCATTTTCTCCAGCTCAGAAATGAATCCTTCGATCATTTCTAGGCCAATATTCCAAAAAGAAGCCTCACGCGCATCCAATCCAAAGGGCGCTAGCAATTCATTATATGGCTTAGCTCCTCCAGCCTCTAATAAAGAGAAGTATCGATCAACAAACCCTTCATGTGCAGTGGCGTAAACGCCATAAAGAGAGTTTACTAAACAATCGCCAAAAGCATAAGCATATACGTAGAAGGGTGAATGAATAAAATGAGGAATATAAGTCCAAAAAGTCTCATATCCGGGCCCAAGTCTTATTGATGGTCCCAGGCTAGCGCCCTGAACGCTCATCCATAATTCACAAATCCTATCAGATGTTAGCTCCCCCTGACGTCTTTCATTATGCACCTTACGTTCAAAGGCGTAGAAAGCCATTTGCCTGACAACTGTATTCAACATATCTTCAACTTTAGACGCTAATAGCGCTCGCCGCTGCATTTTATCGGCGGTCTTAGCCAGTAACGCGCGAAAGGTGAGCATTTCCCCAAAGACTGAAGCTGTTTCAGCAAGCGTTAAAGGCGTAGGCGCCATTAACGCGCCTTGCCGGGCAGCCAGCACCTGATGTACGCCGTGACCAAGTTCATGCGCTAAAGTCATCACATCTCGCGTTTTCCCTTGATAATTCAGCAAGACATATGGATGCGCCGAAGGAACTGTTGGATGCGAGAAAGCCCCAGGAGATTTACCAGGGCGCACTGGCGCGTCGATCCATTTACGTTCAAAAAAATTTGATGCAATTTCCGCCATACGTGGCGAGAAGCTATCATAAGCTTCCAAAACAAGATCGCGCGCCTCTGACCAACTATAGTTTTTACTTGGAACCGAAGGCAAAGGGGCGCCACGATCCCAGTAATCCAGCTTATCTTTTCCCAACCATTTAGCTTTTAATTTATAATAACGATGCGACAATCGTGGTTGAGATTCCTCAACTGCCTTCGCAAGAGCCTCTACGACATTACGCTCAACTCGATTCGAGAGATGCCGGGCATCTGCAACGTCCTCAAATCCTCGCCAACGGTCAGATATTTCCTTATCTTTGGCTAAAGTATTGGTAATGAGAGTGAATATACTCAAATTTGCTTTAAACGTTTTTCCGATTTCTACTGCTGCGTCACGACGCTTTCCTTCATCAGAATCTTGCATCAAATTTAGCGCGGGTTCAATGGCTAACTCTACGCCTGAAATATTGAACCTTAATGAGGCGATTGTCTCATCAAATAATCGATTCCAAGCAGCTGCGCCGGAGATGTATTTCTCATGAAATAATGCCTCGAGTTTTTCGTCAAGCTCATGAGGCTTTTCTTTACGAATATCTTCTAACCAAGGCTTCCAGCGAGACGAGGGACCTGACTGAGAGACCTTCATCAAATCAGCATTGTCTAGTCTATTAAGCTCAAGTTGAAAGAATATAAGTTGAGCTGATGCATTCGTAACTTTCTCTTGTATATCTCCGTAAAATTTTATCCGCTGAGGATCCGTTGTGTCTGCGCTATAGAGTAGACCAGCGTATGACATTAACCTTCCCAACAAATCTTGTAGATTTTCGTATTTTTCTAAAGCTACGCCAAATTGAATACTCGCTTGCGCATCAGTGATAAGCTCACAAAGTTTACCGCGGTATTCTTTGTTAAATTTCTCAACTTCAGTCACTAGCCGGGTTAAATCCTTCTGCAACTCAAGCGCGTTAGGTCCCTCATAGAGGTCAGAGAGATTCCATTCAGGAAGAAGGTCAGCATCTGAAGTGGCTAGATTTACCGATGCGACATGCTGTGAAGCGACAATTTTCATGTTTAGAAGCATCCCTTAAAATTATTCTTAGGTTTTCAGCCCGAGAAATCTCTTGAATCTATAAGCTGTTCATATGGGAGGCGTCATTTGGCGATCAACCGCCAGGACTGCGTCACGATATATTCTAAATGCATAAGAATGCATTAACCCTGTTTCGAAATGATACGACTCAGCCTATTATGCAGATGTGAACGCCTTAAACCAATATCGAACCTCAGGAATGAAATGCCGCCCCTCATCCTCGTTGCTGATCATGACGCTAGCCAACGCCGGCACCTTGCTGAGAGTATTCAAAAATTTGGTTATGATGTTGAAACTACAGAAGAAACAAGTAAAGCTCTGGCCCGCTTACAGCGCAAGGCTGCGCCGACGATTTCATTCATAGTCCTTGATCTCACGGGCCCCACAATAGAAAACACCCCTCTTAAAAAGATCTTGGCCTCATCTCATCAAACGCCGGTTATTGTAGCAACGCCTCATGGACCTTTGGATGCAGTAATTTCAGCAATCAAGGCCGGGGCTCATGACTTCCTTGTGAAACCAGTCGCAACCGAGCGGTTACTCGTTTCCATAAAAAACGCGTTAGAGCAGCACGCCTTAAAGCAGAAGATTCAGCACCTTCATCATCATCAAAAGAACGCCTTACAATTTCAAGATCTCATAGCCTGTAGTGAGAATACAGCTCGCGCCATGCGGCTTGCCGAACGCGCCGCAAGTTCAAACATCCCCGTCATGATTGAAGGTGAGTCTGGCGTTGGCAAAGAACAAATTGCGCGCGCCATTCACAACGCATCCGATCGCAAGGGAAAAGCTTTTGTATCATTTAACTGTGCGAGCCTGACAGAGGAGACGCTAGAAAATAAGCTATTTGGACGAGAAAAAAGTCCAGAAAATCGTAAGGCAGATAAACATACAAGCAAAATAGTTGAAGCAAACAACGGTACTTTATATTTAGCGGAAATTGGTAAATTATCGCTTCCACTTCAGTTGAAATTACTTCGCGTTCTTCAGGAGGGCGAAATTGAACCGATTGGCGCGAGACGGCCTACCCGCATTGATATTCGTCTTATCTGCTCAACTCAAAGTAATATTCTTGACCTTGTCAAAATCGGCAGGTTTCGTGAAGATCTTTTTTATCGCCTAAATGTATTCCCCATTATGCTACCTCCCCTTCGCGCGCGCAAAAATGAAATTCCTGACCTAGCTAGAAAATTTATGTCTAAATTTTCGACTGAAGAGGGTCGCAAAGTCAATCAAATATCTAATCAAGCGCTTGATTTGCTCATGAAATATGAATGGCCGGGTAATATTCGTCAGCTTGAAAACGCTATCTATCGCGCAGTAATCCTTGCTGAAAGTGAAGAATTAGACGTAACAGAATTTCCTCAAATCGCAGCAGGGGTTGAGGATTTTGAAGTTCTAATCCCTCCAACTCCTGTCATAAAGCCACATACGTCAGAGGAAGAGGCAGTCACGCCACTCACTATCCGAGACCCTAATGTCTTGCCCTTAATTGGCGCAAACGGCGAGGTAAGAAACCTCGCGGATATCGAAGAAAATACAATTCGTTTCGCCCTCTACCATTATCATGGACAAATGTCAGAGATCGCACGGCGTTTAGGTATCGGACGCTCCACACTCTATCGAAAATTAAAGGAATATGGCATTGATGAACAAGACGCAGATATTTTCACGCCCAACAGTAGCCTTGTCGCTTAAAATCAAAAAGTAAATAATTTAACTTAATAAGGCGATCACACTTTGACTCAATTTTATAATTTTCATGCAAAGACCATCGACGGGAAAAATCTGTCTCTTGATATATGTAAGGGCAAGGTTGTCTTAATCGTTAATGTAGCAAGTCGCTGCGGATTTACGCCACAATACCGTGGACTAGAGGATCTCTATCGCAAATATTCTACTCGAGGCTTAACTATCCTCGGTTTTCCTTGCAACCAATTCGGCTCACAAGAACCTGGCAACGAGGAAGAAATAGCAACATTCTGTAAATCAACCTACGACGTATCGTTCCCCATGTTCGCCAAGATTGATGTGAACGGCCCAAAAGCCCACCCCATCTATGAGTTTCTAAAACATTCGGCTCCAGGAATTCTTGGTTCAACCGCCATTAAATGGAATTTTACTAAATTTTTAATTGATCGAGAAGGCAACGTAAAAAACCGTTTTGCTCCGACAGATGCGCCTAAGGCATTAGAAAATGAAATAGAGGCGCTTCTTTGAGCAAGCACAAAATAATCTTAAAAAAACAACATGAACCGGAGGCTTTGAAGTTTCAAGTTATCATTAAAGAGGTGAACGGGACAACAACGCATATTATAACAATCAATAATAATTTTTTAGATTTACTATCAAAAAATCATAGTCATGAAGAAATTGTGATTGCCGTGTTTCATTTCTTACTAGACCGCGAGCCAAAAGAGAAAATTCTGAAAAACTTCGATATCAGCATAATCCTAAATTACTTTCCAAACTTTCTTAGTGAAATTTCTTCATATCTATCCAACACAAAAAACTAAATATCTAATTATTCATTGCGTCACTATTTTTTCTTCATCCGGCGCATCTTTTAGTTTTAACCAAATGTTTGGATTGCTTTCTGATTGTCGTTTAATAAAATGATAATCAGCTTTTGACCATGGAAGCATTTCATCAGACAGATTATCCAGAACAAAATCGCCTCGATCCGTTCGAACCATCAATATAGCATGCCCCTCTCCTTTTCGATTACGCACAATAGTGATCAATAAAGATGGCGCCGGAAAATCTTCTTCAAGAAGCATTCGACGCTTTAAAAGCACGTAGTCTTCGCAATCGCCTTCCCCATTATCGGGATAGCTCCACAGATCTTCTACGCCCCATTGTCTTTGATCAGATCGTGGTTGAATAGCGCTATTCACCCACCGATTTACTCGATTAATGATTGCGATCGATTTCGATGAGAGGTGAATATGAGTGAGACGCGTGTTTTGTTGCAGGCAGTCTTTAGGCTCATTTCGGCAAAATTTTAGCCAACCCATTGGAATAGTCGTTTGTGTTTGAGCGTCTGCGGGAGAGGAATCCGGCGGTGTCGCCGCCATCAAATAAGCAACTGTCGCAAGACTTGCAAAAAGCGATCCTGCAAGGACGTTTCGGAACACGCTATACAATTTCTCATTCCTCTAACGGCCCTATCCGCTCTAAGATTAATGTCAGAACTTAAATAAAGCGTTGCCATCTAAATCAGATCCTGGCTTGATTTTTGCCTGTAGCTCCTCAACCCAACGACACCCTCATAAAAATCGCATCATTGTCGATTATGAGGGCCATATGAATATAAACAGGCGGTTGCTACGATGTTGCAATTTGACGAAATGATGGGTGCGAATGGACAACCCCGCGTTGCCTATCAAAACTTGTCACAATGGCTGAACTCCGTAGACGCCCAGTGGCTTTCATCGCGACGCGAGCAGGCGGAGTTGCTATTTCGTCGTATTGGCATAACTTTTGCCGTATACGGGTCACAGGAAGCCACTGAACGCCTTATTCCATTTGATGTTCTACCCCGCATCATATCGCGCAATGAGTGGGAGAGGCTCGAGCGAGGCTTAATTCAACGCGTCACCGCCCTGAATCTATTTTTGAAAGATATCTACGGGGATGGACAAATAATAAAAGCCGGCATTATTCCAGCTGATCTTATTTATCGCAATCCCGGCTTTTGTTCAGAAATGTTTGGTCGCCGCCCACCCCATGATGTCTATGTCCATATCTCTGGCGTCGATATCGTAAGGACAGATGATCAAAATTTCTATGTTTTAGAAGATAATGCGCGCACCCCTTCTGGGGTATCCTACATGCTCGAAAACCGCGAAGTCATGATGCGGTTATTCCCAGAACTTTTTTCTCTTCATCGAGTTGCGCCAATCGAGGATTATCCAAACGAACTTCTAGCGACATTAAGATCTGTCTCGCCGCCTCATGCCGCCGGAGAGCCTGTAATCGCGCTGATGACCCCCGGACAGTATAATTCAGCATTTTATGAACATTCTTTTTTAGCAGATAAATTAGGTATTGAGCTGGTAGAAGGAAGGGATCTTTTTGTTCGAGACGATATCGTCTACATGCGCACAACAGAAGGTCCGCGCAGAGTAGACGTCATCTATCGTCGCATTGATGATGATTTTCTTGATCCCTTGGTATTTCGCGCTGACTCAGCGCTTGGGGTTGCAGGCCTAATGGGCGCGTATCAGGCTGGTAATGTAACCCTAGCCAATGCTGTGGGCACAGGCGTCGCCGATGATAAGGCGACCTATACCTATATGCCAGAAATCATCCGTTTTTATCTTGGCGAAGCGCCAATTCTACTGAATGTGCCCACCTATCGCTGTCGAGAAGCTGACGCCTTAACTTATGTTTTGGAACATCTGAGTGAATTAGTTGTAAAGGAAGTCAATGGATCTGGCGGCTATGGCATGCTGGTTGGACCACACGCGAGTAAAGCTCAAATTGAGGAATTTCGCTTAAAGCTTAGGGCCAATCCAGACAACTTTATTGCACAGCCCACACTTGCGCTATCAACCTGTCCTATTTCCGTTGCGCAAGGCATAGCGCCAAGGCATGTGGACTTACGGCCCTTTGTTCTTCATGGCGCTAAAAATGTTAGAGTTGTCCCAGGAGGATTAACACGCGTCGCCATGACTGAAAATTCACTTGTCGTAAACTCTAGTCAGGGAGGCGGGACAAAAGACACATGGGTTATTGATGATGTTCTTACGGAAATTCGTCCAACTATTTCTTAGAATAAAATCTATGAAATCTGGTAACCAAAACATTCTTACATCCCGCGATGATGGATAACTTAATGCTTTCACGTACTGCAGATAATTTATACTGGTTGGCGCGTTATATGGAGCGTGCAGACTTTTTAAGTCGCGCAATTGAGGCCTCGCGTAGGCTCGCTTCTCTCCCAAAAACGTACGGAGGAGTAGAGAGCGAATGGGATAGTGTATTATTATCCTCAGGATCCGCCGAGTCTTTTGCTGCCTCGGGAAGGCCATTAGAGGAAGAACATGTTATTGAATATCTGACTTTTGCAGCTGACAATCCAGGCTCAATTAGAAATTGTCTCTATCTTGCTCGCACGAACGCTCGGGCTGTCCGCACAGCTTTAACGGTCGAAATGTGGGAAGCTATTAATGGCGCATTTTTAGAAATGCAATCCTTCGAAAATCGCCGTAAAACCACATCTAAAGAAGAATTAACGCATTTTCTTGAGTTTGTTAAAAGAACTTCTCTAAGCTATGACGGCGGCGCATATCGAACCATGCTGCGTAACGACGCTTATTGGTTTTCTCGGCTAGGACTTTTTATAGAAAGAGCTGACAATACAGCCCGTCTGTTAGACGTTAAATATCATGTTCTACTACCTGAAAAAGAAAGCATAGGAGGCTCACTCGATTATTTCCAATGGTCTGCGTTGCTGCGAGCCGTTTCCGCCCATAACGCCTATCATTGGGTTTATCGCACGAGTATGAAGCCCTGGCTCGTCGCCGATTTACTCATTTTAAGACCGGAAATGCCAAGGTCGCTGATTTCATGTTATGAAAGCATTGTACGCAATCTAGATCTGCTAGCGCGAGCACACTCAAGACAAGGGCCGGCTCAAAGACAAGCCAGAAAACTACATAATCAATTACAAAATTTAACGATGGAGAATGTATTTCAAAATGGACTTCACGAATTTGTGAGTAATTTTATTGTAGAAAACAATCAACTTGGCTTACTAATTTCTGAACAGTATCTATTTTAATGGCATAGACATGCATATTCATATTCAACATGAAACTACCTATAGATACTCAACTCCGGCAAAACATTCCTTCCAACATCTACGAATGACCCCAAGGAACTTTGACGGACAGCATATAGTCAACTGGCGCCTAGATATGAATATCGAAGGCAGATTGAAAGAAACAGAGGATTCTTTTGGTAATATACTGCATCATATGAGTGCAGAAGGCCCCATCAGCTCAATTAAAATATTGGCTGAAGGGGACATAATTACATTTAATACTAATGGCATTATTACTGGCTTGGCAGAAAAAATACCGAATATATTGTACCTGCGTGATACACAGCTCACACGCATACAACCTGAATTGATAGACTTCACATATAACGCAACAAGAAATGAAGTTAATGATTTAAATAAATGTCACAGCCTACTCAGTTCAATACATGATTGCATGTTGTTTGATAATAACGCAACAACTGTCACCACGACCGCCTACGAATCCTTTTCAAACAAGAAAGGCGTGTGTCAGGATTTTGCACATATATTTCTTACCTGCGCTCGTTTTTTGAATATTCCAGCGCGGTATGTAAGTGGCTACTACGTTAGAAACGATATAGATCGCCAGACGGCTGGCCATGCATGGGCAGAAGCTTATATTCCGGATCTGGGGTGGATTGGTTTTGATCCGGCCCATGGCATATCGCCGAACGAAAGATACGTGCGACTAGCAACAGCACTAGACTATAATGGAGCTGCGCCAATAAAAGGGACGATAGTTGGTGGACTAGGAGAAGATATGAATATTTCTATCCATATTTTTTCGCCTCAGGACCCCAAAGATACTCACCAGTTACTTATACAATGAAAATTTTTAATTGCTTTTAATGTTAAAGCTTTAGCGTAATTGGCTTTTACTAAATCGAACGTCTCAATGGCGCTATCCCTCAGCTAGCGCGTATTTTTCGCAACTCGTTCTGATCGCTTGATTCTCCTGCTGGGGCCCAGTGAAGGCCCTCAGAATCGAAGGTAAAATCTTGACAACCTGCAGATTGCAACGCCAAGACGACGCCTGGCCAAACGCCTTTCTTGGCCCAGCGATTAAAGCGGGTATAGGTTGTGTACCATTTCCCAAATTCAGCAGGTAAATCCCGCCAAGGCGAACCCGTTCTAACAATCCAAAAGACCGCTTCGAGGAAGGCGCGATTATCTCTGCCTGAGCAACCCGGATCACCTGCTTTACCAGGTAAAACTGGCTCGACAGCTTTCCATAGCTCTTCATTTAGATATCGCTCTGTCACAACAGTCTCCCACCATGCTTATAGAGGAACGTTTTGTGATCCTAACAACTTTAAACGGTTAGATTAGCAAAATAAGATTTAGCCAATCATCCCGCACTCGGACCATTGAAACACGCAACTCAAACAGGAATCTCTAGATTGCTTATTTGTACTCTATCGACTGGCTCGTTTAATTACAACCTTGTATGCAATGCAAGTGTATAATTAAAGAGACTTTGAATAACGACACATTGGCCAGAGTTTTCTTGAATTCTGCAACTTGCGGGTTACACCCTGCTGTGGCAAAAGCCCGTTAGCTCAATGAGCTACTCTTCCGTCTCATATCTTCACGGGTAAATTTTACCCGTAGTAGAAGGATGGAGGAAGTGAGCCCTAAGCTGCAGTAGCTCAGTGGTAGAGCACTCCCTTGGTAAGGGAGAGGTCGAGAGTTCAATCCTCTCTTGCAGCACCAGCTTTTTCAATGACTTACGCTACTTGTTGTCAGTCGTTTTTAGCTA
>OMIO01000056.1 GCA_900299115.1 Methylocystaceae bacterium
CATATACCACTCCGTTAAGCTTGGACTTAAATACTGCTATTTGAAAAAAATATCCTATATTCAAGAAAGCAAATTTTGTTCTCGCTGGTTCCAATAAAAGCTTTATGTTTTTGACTAATATACAAAAATCATTCTTACCCTTTACTCATTCTGGCGACTATGACGCCAAGAGCCCAAATATTCCTATTAAATTGGTTTCTTTCACTATCAAATTACTCAAAAATTTAGCTTTCGATCCAAGACCATCTAACCCCACAAACACCGACAAGCTTAACTCAGAACCTTCCAGAGTAAGAGAACTGATAGTTCATCATTCAGAATATTCTCCTTGTTTTTGAATTTTTATGTCATAACTCTTTGTAATAGCTTCATCACCTGATAATTTTGGGTCAATATAAGTCAATCTACACCTTAGAAATATTATAGAAACAAAAGAATAAATAGGTTTGAATATAAGTTATATATAAAGTATAAAGTTAATTGTCCCGAGGTTCTGCTCTTTCATAATTAGCTTATTCCTATGCCAAAATATAAAATATCAATGAACGATCGTCTTCGCATAGCGCGAGAAGCTGCCGGCTATAAAACGGCAACTGACGCCATTGATCGCTTTGGTTGGAAAAACAGTACTTATCGCGCTCATGAGAATGGACAAAATAATTTTAGAGTTGACGACGCCTCTACCTATGCTAGCGCCTATGGTGTCACAGCCGCATGGCTCCTCATTGGAGAGGATAATAAATTAGCGCCAAAAACGAAGCCTGGCACAGTTGAAAAGAAACACAAACATAATTGTATTGATCAAATATATGCGATTGCGCTTCTCTTAAGAGAAGATGAAAATAATGAAGATTTAATTCGAAAGCTAGATGAATGTATTCAATCTCAAAAGGCCAAACTTGGCATTTCTTAATTGTTTTATAACTGCTGTTTTTTTTCTGATCGCTCAGAAAGAAGCGCTTCCAGCTCTATAATCTTACGATCTTTTTCTTCCTGAATTTTTTTTATTACGGAATAATCCGTCACAACGCCAACAACACCTGAAAATACGCCTTCAGTAAAGACGGGTTTAGCGCCAATAAGAACCCAACAGTCTGAGCCATCTTTTCGTCTAAGCTTGAATTCATGGCGATCAGAAATACCTTCCCTCCGGTCAGAAAATTTACTCATTGCTAAATGGCGCAATTCTGGTTCTACATAGCTTATAATAGATTTACCCAACATCTCAGATTGAGCTAATCCAAGCATATCTGACATGGGCTTATTCACATAAGTTGTAATCGCATTGTTATCAATTACCCAAATGCCTTCGTGAAATGAGTCAAATATTTTCTCATAGCTTTCTGCTACTTCTTCAAGTTGCTTTAAGGATAATAATTTTTGTTCTGTAATATCGTAAACAGCTCCGTAGGATCTACACGGAGCTCCCTTTTCATCAAAAGAAACTTTACCGATTGTTTTTAGCCAACGCAGCTTACCATCATTTTTGCGATGAATACGAAACTCACCTTCATAGTCACATGCGCCGGTCATAGCCATTTCAATCATTTGACGCACTCGTGGGCGATCTTCCTCTAGAATTAAATTTAAATAATCATCAAAAGAATGATCTTCATTGGTGTCTAGGCCATGAAGAGCGTAATATTCAGCGTTTAGTATCATATTTGACTGACGAAGATCCCAATCCCAGACGCCTATTTTTGCAGCCTGCTGCACAAGTTCAAAGCGAGCAAGAATTAAGCTTAATTCTATTTCTCGCTCTTTTTGCAAGGTAACGTCTTCTGTTGAAATTAAAATTCCACCAATGAGATTATTTTCTGTATACCAAGGCGAGACCTGCCAGCGATGCCATCCGTGTTTTCCGTTTGGTAGAGCATAAGGCTCATCCAATCCGCGAATGATTTTTCCCCTTAGTCCCGCCTGATGGGCTTCTACCCAATGCCTTGGCAGATCAGGAAAGAAATCATAGTGATTTTTACCAATTGTATTTTCTGTTCCATGAAACATTTTCTGCCAAGAACTGCTTATGGAAAGATAATTCATCTCCTGATCAAATAATGCGATCGGAAAAATAGAATTTTCTACAAATTTTTTAAGTGACTGAACCATTAATTCAAACACCCTGTTACTTACGTGAATTATATTACAAAATCATAAAATTAATCTAGGACTAAAATCGATAAGAAATGCTAGCATATTCCCTATTCTTATCAGTTACTGCTCAAAATCTAATCACTTCTGGAATCTGAACCTAATCACTCCGCAGACAATCATTAATTCTAAATTGAACTTATCTTTTTTAAAACCAAGCTAGCTTAAACTTCTCAGAAATTATTTTTCTGATATAACCCATCTAACTCCCTAAAAATATTCATCCATATGTATCCTATAACTACGAACCTCAATAGATCAATAATGAAAAAAGATGTAATTATTCACCAGCAAATCGTAAGAAGATTTAGGCAAATAAAATGCTAGAAGCAATCCGGGGCTGGCTTCAAGACTGGTCAGATGCTTGCGAATACGCTAATGAATGCATGCCTGATTTTTCATTCATTGACGCTTTTCATCCAAATAAATGGCTTCAAATTATTGCCGTTTTAGCCTTCATAATTTTAGCCGTAAATGAATGGCGCATCAAACATGCTCAGCATGAGCGAACGCATAATTTAAATAAGCCAGGCCACAATTTTACCTTTAAAACAATTCTTTCGGGATCAATCTTGGGGGATTTGGCAACAACAGCTTACATCGCAATAATCTGCATCCTTGCGCAAATATCAGATTTCCGTTTGTTGCTTTTTCCAGAACTTGGCGCTTTGTCTAATGAGATTCTTCGCAAACCCAAAGGCGCCTGGGCAAATGCGCCCATAATGCTGATGATAACGCCTTTTTTTACTGGCCTGATTGGCTCCCTAATCACACACCATCTGCCCTATGGGATGCCGTCAATTCTTCTAAGTGTTTTTGCTGGCATTATTATTATAAGACTGCTTGGTTCACCCATCGCGCCAGCTATTTCTGCGGGGCTTCTTCCTGTAACCCTTGGCGAAACCAGCTGGTGGTATCCCTGCTCCCTTCTGGTTGGCACGGGACTCTTGGCAAGCCTTTCCGTGTTTCAACGTCGCTTGACTTTATCACGCCCTCATCAAGCTCCCTCAGATATAAAACTATTACACCATAGCGATACTGCACATAGCGGTATCAGCTGGATCCTATTTTTTGTATTTTTCCTCCTTACAGCAGCCTACTTTGCTACTCAGACACAAATCCGCTTTTTACTATTTCCTCCTCTCATAGTGATTGCTTATGAAATGTTTGCACACGCATCTCTATGTCCCTGGGCGAAATACCCATGGATCTTACCGCTCGCCTGCAGTCTAACGGCTTGCGCTGGCGTTACTATTGTTGGCTGGCTTGGCGCCGGTCCCCTGGCGGCAGCGCTGGCTGTATTCTATTCAACGGTCGTGTTGCGGGGTCTGGATATACATATTCCGCCGGTAATTGCCGTAAGCCTACTCCCCTTTGTTATACCTCACCCTGACTATCATTATGTTGTCGCAGTCACGCTCGGCACATTACTCCTAACCATAATCTACTCCTTCTGGCGCTTTTTAGCTCTCTCGCCAAATAAATATGCCTAAAACACCTAGCGGGCATATAAGAAGCTAATAATAATTGGATTAAATTCTTTTTATCTAAGCTCGACTCTGCAGCAGAGATGGTTCTTAGTCACTCCTAAAGCATCAGTAGACTATTGTATTTTATTGAGATAAAACGATTATCAAATTCTTGACGATCAAAGAAAGCCAAAACACAAATCTCAGCATCAGTATATGAGCGATAAAAGATTTATATATATGAACAAATTGATACGTGTGAAATGGCTAACTTTTCTGTTTATGTGTCTTATCTCTGGCATCGCCAAGTGCCAAGAGTCGCATTCTTTAGCATCTAACATTGAACCTAAATCAGAAGAACAAACGAATTTACCTGCTCTCGCACCAATGGGAATTCATGGGGCTAATATGCCGGCAAAGAGCCACGTCATCCTTACGGTGATGCCCGTCTTTGATAATCATTCCGGCTGGCTTATTGGAACCAAAGGCGTTAGTTCCTCATACGTCGCATCAACAACGCCAACCTATATTCCCAGCACACAAAACCCGACACCGTTTATGCGGGTGGTGCCACAAGATGTAACGTCGACTTTTGAAAATATCATGCTCGCCTATGGCGTATCTGATAATTTTACTGCCCTTGTTTCAGCATCCGTTGTACAAAAACAGCTATATGCGCAAACCTATTTTGGAGATTCAGGCGGTCAACCAATCGGTGGGAATTATATCGGAACAAAAGGACTTGCCGACCTGATCACGAATGGCATTTATAAATTGTATGATGATAAAAAACATAGGATCCAAGCCAGCCTTGGTCTTGCCTATCCGTTAAGCCCTAACACTGAAACAATGAGCTTATTTCTGCCTAACGCGACTTATGACATTGAAAGAGCGCATTATGCCTTTCAACCTGGCGCAAGAACATGGGATTTGTTTCCTGGCGTTCTTTATGCAGGCAATCAAAATGCTTGGTCTTGGGGCCTCTCTTATCGCGGCAGACTCCCACTTGCTGCGAACCCACAAGGCTGGCGTTATGGGGATTTGCATGAATTCAATGGCTGGCTTGGCTATAGTGTGATCTCTGGCGTAACATCAACCGTTAGAATTAATGGCGCAACACAGGGAACAATTAGAGGATTTGATCCCCAAATCAAAGGCTATGCCGTACCCACTGATCCTAATTTTTATGGTGGTAAATGGGTAGAAGTCTTTGGCGGCTCATCTTTTGAGGGCGAGATTATTGGTCTCAAGGCCTATTCCCTAGAGATTGAAGCGGGCATTCCTATCTATCAAAACTTAAACGGCCCACAGATACGCAATAATTGGCAAGCTGGCGCAGCAATAAAGTATAAAATGTAAGCCGATCTGCACGATTAGGATCTTCTCTGCAGGGTGATTTTTAAAATAATCAATTTTACCGAGCGATATCCCCTATAGGGGAGCAACCTGTGTTACAGCGCACATATACTCTAGAAGGAACTCGGTAAATTCTCCTCATCAACTGACAATCTGAGGGGAAAGTCATGAAACAGTTTTTCAAAGCTATATTAACCACAACCGCCTTCGCTTTGACGCTTGGCGTAGGTATCGCTAGCCTGGCCTCTACAGCTGCCCATGCTGCTTATGACCCCGCCGAACAGGCCGCCAAGCCACAAACAGCCCATAGCTACGACCCTTGCTTGGATTATCCTGAATATTGTTCAGAAAAACATCACTCCTAATTCTAGACTGACCAGAAAAGGACCGGGATCGCATTAAATCGGTCCTTCTGGTTTGATTTAACCACACGCATAAAAACTCATTAAAATCCGCGCCAGCGTGCCCTGTGCTCTCGCGCACATTTTTCACGTGAAGTCACCATTATCCTCAAAACATCATTACAGGCTAAAAGAGGAGCTAAACATGTCAACTAAGATTTACGGAGCAATTATCGGCGCAGCGATTTTCTTCGCACTAGGCACTGCAATCTCACACGCTATGACGCTCTTATGATAGGAGTAAAGGGACTCGTTTTTGAATTTTTATTTTGAGCCATAAGGCAAGTGTTTAAGTATTATACTGACACTTTTTCTGCCAGAACGATCCCTAACAGCATCAGTTCTATTTAAATAAGATGAAGAAGATCAGCTCAGTCTAAAACAATCATGGCGCACGTCTGCCCTTGATACATTTTTCTATCCTCCATCAGGAGCAGAGGAGGTCTCGTAATGAGAAATTTAAAAATGGATCTAGTAAAATTAGTCCAATTCTTTTGTGACGCTGGCTTAGCCGCATTTAAGGCTGGCATCCCGGTTTAATTGGATTTGCCCGCCAAAAATCTATTGATTACATCCGTCAGTTTTTAGGATCATATTTAGCCTCGTTTAAGAGACTTGATTATTCTAATTTCTCGATTGCCAGAAAATGAATTGATTGATAGACTTTTTAAAGTTTGCGTAGCGTGCGTGCAAAAGTTTAGGAGTTGCGTCATGGAAGTACATGATTTTAGCGAATTAAACGGGTAACTCTATATTCTCTTTCATCAATCTTACGTAAACTGCGGGATGCCCAGGGGGCTTTCTTTAGACCTCCTGATCAGACTTAATCCTCGTTGCTCATACCTTCATCTCTTTTGCTGCGTTGCAAAAGAATATTATTTCTCCTTTGACGAGCGACAAACCTCAAGATTATGCGTGTTTCATCGCCTCAAGAACAATCCACTTTGTAGAATGATTTAAAATTTAGCGTGATGATTTAAAACGAGATAATTTTAGTTTTTGGATGCAAAATGGCGTTATTTTTATCTCAAAGCAATTTAGAGGTTAAACTAATCCTGCCTTGTCCTTTCATATCAATCATTCCTTATAATGACTTATTGGGCTGACTAAATATTGCGCCACACTATATGATTTCTGATAACCTAAGAGATCAGGCGCCGC
>OMIO01000057.1 GCA_900299115.1 Methylocystaceae bacterium
GAAGTTAAAAAACTACGCGATATCATTGAGGATCAACGCGCGTCTGGGAAAACGCTTCCCGAGACTGCCGCAGCAGCAAAGCTTGATGTACGTGTTATTGATAGCGTCGATGATGCTGGTCATGATAAAAATGGTAAGAACATTGATGAGCTTGCAATAAATCTTGATTTGCTCAAGGCAGCCTTTGCTTCTGATGTTGGCGTAGATAATGATACTGTCGCAACAAGAGATGGCGGCTATGTATGGTTCGAGGTTAACGCAATCGAGCCCGCAAGACAGAAAACTTTTGACGAAGTGCGTCCAGCAGTCCTTGAAGCATTGCGATCAGATTTTGCGCAAAAAGCTTTAACTGAAAAAGGCGAAGAGGCTGCAGGCAAACTTCGCACAGGTCGCTCTATTGAAGAAATTGCAAAGAGTTTTAATGCAGAGGTAAAACGCGCAACTGACATTAAACGCGCCCCTCGTCCAGAATTTTCACCCAACACGATTGTGCAATTCTTTGATGCGCCATCCCATGGCGCAGGATCAGTTGCGGTTGATGGCGGTCGGCTGGTCTTTTTCATCAAAGACTCCATTAATCCTCCCTTCGACCCAAATTCAATTGAATCCAAAACAATTGCTGAACAGCTCAAACCAGCGCTGCAAAATGACCTCATAGAACAGTATGTCGGCGGGTTAGAGAAACATTTGGGCGTCGATATCAACCAAAAGGTCCTAGAGTCCCTTACAGGAGCGGATAAGGAGCAGTGAATTCTTTAGTCATAGAACCCGCTTTCGACGACTTCGCCACCGCCTATGAGCAAGGCCAGCCCACGCTGCTTTTTACAAAACTTGTGGCTGACCTTGAGACCCCCGTTTCAGCCTATTTAAAACTCGCAAGTTCCGGCTCTAATGCAGCGTTCCTGTTGGAGTCAGTGGAGGGTGGCGCCGCACGTGGGCGCTATTCAATGATTGGCTTAAATCCAGACGTGATATTTCGCGTTAACGGGGATAAAGCGGAAATTAATTGCAATGCGCTCAAAGACAAAAACAACTTTACGCCCTGCTCATCTCCCCCGCTTATCGCTCTGAGAGAATTGATTTCTCAGTCCGCGATCGCCAATTCTCTGCCTTTGCCGCCAATGTCCGCCGGCGTATTTGGATATCTTGGCTATGACATGGTTCGGCAAATGGAGCGTCTGCCTCCTGCAAAGCCAGATATGATCGGCGCGCCTGACGCTTTGTTAGTGCGCCCGACAATCATGGTCATCTTTGATACCGTAAGGGATGAGCTTTCTGTCGTAACCCCGGTAAGACATGATGATCAGCTTGATGCAAAATCCGCCTATGCCGCTGCTAATAAACGTCTCGATGACATCGTAACGGCGTTAGATCTTCCATTAAAGACGGCTGAGCGCGCCCAGCAGGAACTATTTACAACTCAAGAACCAGTTTCAAATACTCAGACGTCGCGTTTTCTAGAAATGGTGGAACGCGCAAAAGAATACATTCGGGCCGGTGATATTTTCCAAGTTGTCCTATCGCAACGGTTCACCGCTCCCTTTAAACTCCCTGCATTTGCCCTTTATCGCGCATTACGCCGGGTCAATCCGGCGCCTTTTCTATGCTACCTAGACTTCCTTGATTTTCAGATTGTTTGCTCGAGCCCAGAAATCCTTGTTCGCGCAACGGATGGAAAAATTACAATACGCCCAATCGCTGGCACGCGCTGGCGCAGCGATATTAAAACAGAGGATGAAAAACTCGCCCAAGATCTTCTGGCGGATGAAAAAGAACGCGCCGAGCATTTAATGTTGCTCGATCTTGGGCGCAATGATGTTGGCCGGGTAGCTAAAACAGGAACCGTCTGCGTCACAGATAGCTTTAGTATCGAACGCTATAGTCACGTTATGCACATTGTTTCAAATGTAGAAGGCGAGCTTGATCCAAAACACGACTGTATTGACGCTCTCTCAGCTGGCTTTCCCGCAGGCACTGTTTCCGGCGCGCCAAAAGTGCGCGCGATGGAAATAATCGATGAACTCGAAGTGGATAAACGCGGGATCTATGGGGGATGCATCGGGTATTTCGGATCTAGCGGTCAAATGGACACGTGTATCGTTCTGCGCACGGCAATCGTGAAAGATGGCTTCATGCATGTTCAGGCGGGCGCGGGCGTAGTCTATGACAGCAAGGGCGAATATGAGTATAATGAATGCGTGAATAAGTCTAAAGCTCTCTTTAGGGCGGCGGAAGAGGCCGTTCGCTTTTCCAGGCGCGGACAAAAATAAGGTCGAGAAATGGCCGGTCGCACAATTTACGACGATGGCGAGGATCCGTATCGCCCCATCAGAATTGGCGATCCCGCGTCAGTGACTGACGCGCCAAAGTGGGGCGTTTTATTGCTCCGATTCATGCGCATTGTCGCTCTTTTTTGGGTTATTCAAGGACTGTTGCATTGGCGCATCGTGATGGCGACCAATCAATCCATCTTTGATGTCATGCCGCGCAACGCCGCTTTTGCAATCATCTTCTTTGCCGTGCTTGATCTCGTGGCCGGCGTGGGACTTTGGCTGGCGACGCCCTGGGGCGGCGTTCTTTGGCTGTTAATCGCCAGCGCGCAAATTTTTGTTACGCTCAGCATTCCGGGTTTTTTTGTTGGCGGCTACTTACTTATTGGGGTTAACGCCTTCTTGATTATGATTTATTTTGCATTGACATTCGAAGCCGGCAGAGATGATGACGCTCAGCGTCTTTATGAAAAACGTCGACAGCGCAAGGCTGAAAATGAGGCGGAACCCAAAAATGGCCGCCGTCCGCCCTGGGCTCCCAAAAAATAGGGTTAATGATACTTAACAAAAATCCATCTGAGCTGATTTAGATTTGATTTACTGAAATCTACACGCATTAAAGTAAACGTGGGATTCAGCTTATTATTTAACAACGCCTTCATCTGCCCAGGCCTAACCTGCCTCATCATCAGTAAGATATTCGATGTTGGCCATAAAAATACTGGGCAGGAACATGCAACAAAATAAAATTACCCCTGATAATTTTCTTCATGCCGAGAAAAGAAACGCCATTCGTCCCGCCTATCTGGAAGCGTTATCATTAGTTGAACGCCTCCACCGTCGTCTTCTTGACGTTGTAAAAGATGAATTTGATCGACGCGGAAATCAAGAACTAAACTCAACACAAGCACTATTGATTTTTAATATTGGCGATCGCGAAATGACGGCAAGCGAATTACGCACGCGTGGTTATTATCTTGGCTCTAATGTTTCATACAATGTAAAGAAACTGGTCGAGCTGGGATACTTACATTATGTAAAATCACGCATTGATCGTCGCACTGTACGTATTAGCCTTACTGAAAAAGGACGCGACATTCAAAACGCAATCGCTATGCTTTATGATAAACATGCTCAAATCGTTGAACAAATAGGCGGAGTCTCAGCTGAGGAATTTTCTCTTTTGAATAATTCTCTCTCTCGTCTGGAGCGCTTCTGGACAGATCAAATACGCTACCAACTCTAATCCTTCACAAGACATGACGCCGGTGTTTTTATGCAGATGGCTGAATAGAGATTATTTTGAATTTTATAATTTAGCCTGATTAAAAATTCTTCCTAAAGATAATCGATTGCTATAGTATTTTTATACTTGCGAGGCGATTATGAGCTGGTCTTTCACCATTGGCAGCTTCAAAGGGACAGCGATCCGCGTCCATATTACGCTGATTTTATTTTTAGCCTGGATCGGTTTTGCCACCTATTTAAAAAACGGATCTCAAGCAGCTGTAGAAAGTCTCATTTTTATCTCATCAATTTTTATCTGCATTACCCTGCATGAATTTGGACATATTTTAACCGCCAAACATTTTGGCGTCGCCTCTCCTGAAGTGACATTATTGCCAATAGGCGGCGCTGCGAGCATGGATCGCATGCCGGATAAACCTAATGAGGAACTTTTAGTGGCTGCGGCGGGCCCCGCGGTTAATATTACAATCGCGCTAATCCTGTTCCTTGCCCGACAGGCCTTTGATTTTGATGCAGCTCTGCGTATCGAGGATCCTGCGGTAAGTCTTACTCAACGACTCGCGGCTGCTAACCTCTTCCTTGCGCTGTTTAATCTCATACCCGCCTTTCCTATGGATGGCGGACGGGTGCTGCGGGCGCTTTTAGCAATGTGGGTTGGCCCCAAAAAAGCAACAAACATCGCAGCGACAATTGGTCAGTGTTTCGCTTTTTTACTTGGCTTTGCTGGTTTTTTTGGCAATCCGATGCTGATTTTCATCGCTATATTTATTTACATGGCCGCAAGTAGCGAAGCGCAGATGACGAATATGATTGAAACAACCAAAGATCTTCTCGTAGCGCAAGCAATGGAAACCTGCATCGTAACGATCCCTCCAGAAGCAACGCTCAAAGAAGCGATTGAGGGATTTCTAGCCAGCTCACAAGATGAACTACCGCTTGTCGAGGCTCAGGGGAAATTGGTCGGCATGCTTTCCCGCGCTGATTTAGTTGACGCCTTACGCGACATAGAGCCAGACACGCCAATAGCATCCTTTGCCAAAGATCCCTCCTCCACAATCCATCCCCAAGAACCTATTAGCGCCGCGCTTCACGAGCTCAATACGATACGGCCAATAGCCGTTATTGACGAGCATGAGCGCTTTTTAGGCTTATTGACCCGGCAATCGCTGGCTGAAATGGTTATGATCAAAGAAATTAAGCCCAACTGGCGCTTTTCCCGGCAAAGCCCTTCCTCAAGAATGGTTGCGAAACGCCAACGACCGTCTTAAGTGTCTGACAAACGCCTCATACGGATTTGTATATTTCACGGACCCCCGCAATAAGAGACCAATGCTCAATGTCTAACGTTACGCTGATCGACAATTACGACAGCTTTACTTTCAATTTGGTCCATTATTTTGGACAGCTTGGAGCTCACGTAACCGTGCATCGCAATGATAGCGTGTCCATTGCAGATGTTATTGAAGCATCTCCTGACGCAATCGTTCTCTCTCCAGGCCCTTGTACGCCGCATGAGGCCGGGATTTGTATGGATTTGATTAGATCCGCCTCGGAAATAATTCCAATGTTTGGCGTCTGTCTTGGACACCAATCCATTGGTGAAGTCTTTGGCGGCGAAGTCGTTCGAGCCCCGATGCCGATCCATGGAAAAATGGCGACGATCCATCATAATGGCGCGACATTGTTTCGGGACATTGACGGTCCATTTCAAGCCACCCGGTATCATTCGCTTGTCGTAAAACGCGAGAGCTTACCCGACTGCCTTCAAATTACCGCGCAAACGCCAGATGGCCTCATTATGGCCCTGTCTCATAAAACACGGCCCGTTCACGGGGTTCAATTTCACCCAGAGAGCATAACCTCTCAGCATGGGCATAAAATTCTTCGCAATTTTTTGGATCTCGCCGATGAATGGAATAGCGCCCATCGTGGCCGGACCAAAGTTGCGTGACTGATTTTAAAGTCTATCTCAGCGCGATTGCCTCCGGGACGCCTCTTACCCAAGATCAGGCATATGCCGCATTTTCATTAATCCTAACTGGCGCAGCGACGCCTGCCCAGCTTGCCGCCTTCATTATGGGGCTGCGCATGCGGGGCGAAACTGTAGATGAGATTTTAGGCGCTGCCTTGGCGATGCGCGAGAAGATGCTTCCTGTATTGGCGCCCCCAGGAGCGATTGACATTGTTGGCACGGGCGGCGATGGCGCAAATACGTATAATATTTCGACACTTGCAGCTATTATTGTTTCTGCTTGCGGCGTGACCGTCGCCAAGCACGGCGGCAAGGCTTCCTCCTCCGCTTCGGGTTCTTCAGATGTGCTAAACGAACTCGGCGTTAAAGTCGGCATTTCGCCCGAGGCTGCAAGCGCCTGCCTCAAGGAAATCGGCCTATGTTTTATGGCGGGACCAACGCATCACCCCGCCCTCAAACATGCTGCTTCAGTTCGGGCTGAATTAGGCTTACGCACTATTTTTAACCTTCTCGGGCCTTTGGTAAACCCGGCGCAGGTAGAATGTCAGGTTTTGGGCGTCTATAGCGCTAATTGGCTTATGCCTCTTGCCCAAACGTTACGACGCCTCGGCGTCAAACGCGCCTGGCTGTTGCATGGGCAGGATGGCTTAGACGAAGCGACAACAACATGTGAAACGAGTGTCGTTGCTTTAGAGAGCGGAGTAATACGCTCCTTCACGCTCCCGCCTGAAGAAGCAGCCCTGCCCCGAGCAGAACCAAAAGCCCTCATAGGCGGCGATCCGGCGTATAATGCGGCGGCGCTTCGGGCGGCGCTGGCCGGTGAAAAAGGACCTTATCGCGATATTGCGGTTTTAAACGCGGCAATTGCTCTCGTTGTCGCCGAAAAGGCTGGGACTATTCGTGAAGGGGCTGAATGCGCCGCCAGAGCATTGGACACAGGCGCAGCAAAAGAGAAGCTAAACGCTTTAGTTCAATATTCTCGACAAGCTCAATAAAAGGGTGTCTTTCTAATATCTCTCTATCTCAACGCCGCTGGAAACTGGTAAAAGAATTTTTATCCAGATGATTTCAAGACCATAAGCAGACCTCATGACAGACATTCTCAATCACATCGAATCCTACAAGCGCACTGAGATCGCTGAAGCAAAAGTGCGTATGCCTCTCTCCGCCCTACAAAGAAATATACGCGAACACGATCCGCCACGCGGTTTTCTACATGCTATCGAGCAAAAACTTAATGAAAGAAGAATAGCGCTCATTGCAGAGGTCAAAAAAGCGAGCCCATCAAAAGGCGTGATCCGCGCTAATTTTGATCCTGAAAAAATTGCAAAAGCATATGAGTCAGCTGGCGCAGCCTGCCTATCAATCCTTACTGACACGCCTTCTTTTCAAGGTAAATTAGAATATCTCGAGCGTGCGCGTCAAAAAACGCATTTGCCAGCATTAAGAAAAGATTTTCTTTATGATCCCTACCAGGTCTACGAAGCCCGGGCTTATGGAGCGGACTGCATCCTCATCATTATGGCTGCTGTTACAAATGAAGAAGCGCGCACGCTTAACACCGCGGCTCATGATTTAGGCATGGATGTGCTGGTCGAAGTACATGATGAAATGGAACTAGATCGCGCGCTTGCGCTTGAAACGCGACTGATCGGCATTAACAACCGCAACCTCCATAACTTCCAAGTATCCTTGGAAGTCAGTGAACGTCTCGCGGAACGCGTTCCTCGCGATAAAATCATTGTCTCTGAAAGCGGTATTATGAAACATGAAGACTGCGTGAGATTAGAAAAATCACGAATCTTCACCTTCCTAGTTGGCGAAAGCCTCATGCGTGAGGAGAATGTTGAGGCGGCGACGCGCGCGCTTCTGCATGGAACTGGAGCCTAGCCATGAGCTTGGCGACAGATAAAAAGCTGACGCATCTTGCTGCAAATGGCGATGCTCGGATGGTTGATGTGTCCGCAAAAGAAGACACGACGCGACATGCATGCGCGCGTGGACGTGTGCTCATGTCGCTAGAAACCCTTCAGCTCGCCATGACAAATTCAGCAAAAAAGGGCGATGTATTTGCGGTTGCGCGCGTAGCAGGAATTATGGCTGCAAAAAAAACCAGCGACCTAATCCCTTTGTGCCACCCGCTTCCGCTCACACACATTAACGTCCAAATAACGCCAGATGAATCCTTGCCTGGCGTTTTAGTTGAGGTTGAGGCAGGCTGTAGAGGGAAAACTGGCGTTGAAATGGAAGCGCTTACGGCCGTATCTCTCGCGTGTCTGACGATTTATGACATGTTAAAAGCTGTAGACCGAGCAATGCGTATTGACAGTATCGAACTCGTCTCAAAGAAAGGCGGAAAATCTGGCGACTGGTTGCGTGGAGAGATGGGCTAAATGACAAGTCCCCTTCTATCCGTCGACGAAGCTCGGCATCGCATTCTCAGCAGCGTTCCAATTCTCGCGCAAGAAACGATCCCGCTTCACCATGCCCAAGGACGCCTCCTCTC
>OMIO01000058.1 GCA_900299115.1 Methylocystaceae bacterium
CATCATTACTGCCTGATATCCAGGCCTCGCGCTGCCGTTCATCATAATCTTCAGCCGTCAAACCTTCAATGCTCGCGCGAAATAACTCACTCACTGCCTTAACGTCTTGAGGCAAGAATGGACGCAAAGTAGGAGGCGGGTTTTTCATCCCCATCAAACGAGCTCAAAGACCTGAAGCAAGCGCCAAGAGATAAATCCTGCAAGCGCCAAGATAATGACTTTAAAGATCAAATACAAAAGCCAATGCCGCTTAAATGGCAGAGATTTTTTCCAGTCCTCATGCGACATTATAGATATCCCCAACTCGGCTCGCTCGATAAGGACGAGCAACAATATGTTATGAAATCACCGTCCATGACGTCGTGCCATCCTTATTATCCTTAAGCGTTACGCCCAAACGCTCAAGCTGGTCGCGAATACGGTCAGACTCTGCCCAATTCTTTGTCAATCGGGCTTCAATCCGCTGAGAAATGATCTTTTCTAACTCAGATTGCGTCAAACCAATTTTTGCTAATTGCGCTTCCTCAGATTGATCATATGAATCAGCTTGATGACCATCAAATCCAATGAACTTAAGACAGGCGGCTAAAGCTGCCGCGTTGGATCTTTTCAATATATGTAAATGCGCCTCAGCTTTAGAAAAATTTAAATCATCGCTCAAAGCAATAATAAATTCTTCCGTTGGTTCAGAAGGCGTCACGCCATCAACCGCTCGCACCCAGTCATTGTAGACTTTAGCAGCGTCTTCCAAAGCCTTCACTGTCCAATCAATAGGCTGACGATAATGGGTGCGCAGCATTGCAAGCCGCAAGATTGATCCAGGCCAAGCGCGACCACCAAAAGTTTCAGAGTGGAGCAGCTCATGAATTGTAATAAAATTTCCTAAGCTCTTGGACATTTTCTCGCCCTCAACTTGAAGAAATCCATTATGCATCCAGTAATGGGCCATAATTTCTCGATCGAAAGCGCAGCAGCTTTGAGCGATCTCATTTTCATGATGAGGAAAGATCAGATCAATGCCGCCCCCATGAATATCAAAAATTTCACCAAGATGCGCCCAGGACATTGCTGAACATTCAATATGCCACCCCGGACGCCCGCGTCCCCAAGGGCTATCCCAACCCGGCTCGCTATGTTGAGAAGGCTTCCAGAGGACAAAGTCCATGTCGCCGCGTTTATAAGGCGCAACATCAACACGCGCGCCAGCAAGCATCTCGTCTAAAGTACGTCGCGACAGCTGGCCGTATTGCGCCATTGACGGCACATTAAATAAAACATGTCGATCTGCTTCATACGCATGTCCTGCGCTGATTAACCGCTCAATCAGCTGGATCATCTGTGGGATATGTTCAGTTGCTCTTGGCTGTACAGTGGGATCAAGGCACCCAAGCGCCTTAACGTCTGCTTGGAAAATTTGATTGGTCTTTTCGGTCAATTCACGGATTGTAATACCGCGCTCAGCCGCACGCGAATTAATTTTATCATCGACATCGGTGACATTTCGAACATACTTAACCTGTTTATCACCGTATAAATGCCTTAGTAGCCGAAATAAGAGATCAAAGACGATAATTGGCCGCGCATTGCCAATATGCGCATAATCATAGACAGTCGGGCCGCAGACATAAAGACGCACATTGTTGCGATCAATTGGTTCAAAGAATTCTTTAGATCGCGTCAGCGTATTATAGAGTTTAAGAGATGATGACATAGTCTCCCCAAGACCACAGCCGGCCGGGATGTCGTTTCATGTCATGTAAATAAACAAGACGACTACGGCCGAAGCTAAACTCAGCTATCACTTAGCTGGCAAAAATTAAAAAAAGCAGCAACATCTCCAAACCATGCGATGGCCTCTGCGTCGAGGTCAAGCTAGAACCGCTAAACTTTTGAGTGCATCCGCACTCTGACTCTAATTTCTAACAAAATCGCCGCAACGCGGGGCTGACCCTTGCCCGCCCCAAGGGGTTATGACCACTGTCGATGTTGAACTCTCTGGCGACCCATCAATCAATCTATCTGAATAGACCATGTAAACCAATATGTTGCGCTTAACGTCACACCCCCGCACGATCTGCATACGCTTAAATAACAGCGAGCGCCGCTCGCTAAAAACTGAATCTCCTTGACTAAATTTATCCTTAAATTTTATCGGTCCATGCTGATTGCAAGAAAGCGAAACTTCTGATGTTTGCTCCGCGCCGCCAAACATGCCTGCAACGCCCCCTTTTTCATGAGCCGTATAGTAACAAACCAAACCATCCACCAATGGATCATCAATGCCATAAGTCGCTAATTTATCATTTGGAGTAAGCAGCTTAAAATCCGTAGATTTACGGAAAATAAGATCAGGAGATTCTTGCGCTGTAAGATCATGAGCCCATAAAAGAGCGCAGAGGAATAATATAACTGTTTTAATCCGGCGTTTCATTTAACCCTCCATGCGGCGCATCTCACCCCCAAGGGAATAAGGAGAGACACGCAAGCAAATTCTATATCAGACGCTTTATCACCGCTTCTTGGATGCCAACGGTCTTACATAAAGATCAGCCCTGATTAGATATAATTATAAAAGCAAATCTACAAAGTTGAAAAATTAAAAAACTACGAGGGTTGAGCGCTTAAATGACTTTTGACCGTCTCGATAAGTTGTTTGATAGAAAAAGGTTTAGGCAAAAACCCAAACTCGCCTTCTGGTAAATTCTTGGCAAAAGCTTCCTCAGCATACCCAGACACAAACACAATTTTTGCGCGAACGCCGCGCTTTCGCAATTCAGCAAACATCGCCGGGCCATCCATTTCTGGCATCACCACGTCAGAGATAATAAGATCGATTTTTCCCTTTTGCGCATCAACAACCTCAAGCGCTTCTTGACCTGTTGTCGCCTCTAATACTGTAAAACCTCTAGAACTGAGCGCTCTGGCGCCGATAGAACGAACGGCGTCTTCATCTTCAACCAACAAAATAATCCCCTGCCCCGTATAATCTGCTGTTGTTTTTGCCGCCTCATCGCTTTTCGCAACAGCTTCCTTTTCATCCGGCACATGGCGAGGTAGAAAAATTCTAAAAACAGTTCCCTTGCCCAAATCGCTATCAACAAAAATATACCCGCCTGACTGTTTTACGATACCAAAGACGGTTGAGAGACCAAGACCAGTGCCCTTGCCTACTTCTTTTGTCGTAAAGAAAGGCTCGAAGATTTTTTCTCTAACCTCTGGAGGTATGCCGCCGCCATTATCTTCAACCTCAATCAAAACATAATCTGCACTTGGCAAAGTCTCATCCGCGACAGATGCGCATTCCTTCATCAAAACGTTACGCGTGCGAATTTGAACGCGCCCACCTGTAGCGGGCATCGCGTCACGCGCATTAACGACAAGATTGATAATGACTTGTTCAAATTGAGTAATATCGGCTTTAATAAACCATAGATCGCGCCCGTGACGAACCTCAAGTTCATTTTTCTCGCCAACAACGCGACGCAAGAGAATCTGCAGGTCTGAGAGCGCCTCACTGAGCTGTAAGACTTGAGGTCTCAATGTCTGGCGCCGAGAAAAAGCTAATAATTGTCGTGTTAAACCGGCAGCGCGATTGGCTGTTTCTTTAATTTGACGAATATCTCTAAACGCTGGGTCAGTTGGACGATGACTTGATAAGAGTAAATCCGAATAACCAATGATTGCTGTGAGCATGTTATTAAAATCATGCGCAATGCCGCCAGCAAGTTGTCCAACGGCGTTCATCTTCTGAGATTGGGCGAATTCTTCTTGTAATTTTCGTTGTTCAGTTGTGTCCAAGGCATAAATCATTGCCCCGCTTTTACCAGCGTCTCCCCCAGGGGAAACAAAGAAACGCGCAGACCGCAGCGCCCCGCTGTCTTCTAATGTTGCATCAACTGGCCGAATATCGCTCTTACCCTTGAAAGCTTCATCAATGGCATTTCGCAATGTCGCGCGATCGCGCTCATTGATCCCCTGCATGAAGAGCCATGGCGATCCGCTTTTTAAAGCGCCAGCTTCACGCGCTTGAGGCATCAATTTGGCAAAAGCAGCATTAGCCTCGTGTAACCGACCTTCGCTATCGAGCGAAGCAATCGCCATTGGCGTTGAGTTAAAAAACCGCGCAAAGCGAACTTCAGCTGCGCGGAGATTTTCTTCAGGCTGCTCGCCAGCAGTTCGATTAAGAACAAGCGTGCGCGAAGAGCCTGCTTGGCCGTTTTGTCCAAAGGCTACTTGATGAAGCAATCGCGCTGGTAAAGAGCGACCATCTTGACAGCGTAAATCCAAATCTAATTGCGCCATCCGCACCTCTCCAGGCGCGCCACGAATAGCGGATAACAATGTCGCGCTATCATTGGCGATGATTGTGGAGAGCGTCGCGCCGCCAGATCCAACTTGCGTTAAGTCATAACCGAGCCAACCTGCAAGCGTATTATTCATATAAGAGACATCGCCAGTAGGCTCCGCTGAGAAGAAGCCTGCCGGAGCGTGATCTAAAAAATCAATGGCGTGTTGGAGTTCTTGAAATACATTTTCTTGCCGCTGACGCTCCAGCGTCACGTCCGTTACCGTCCAGAGAGTTGCGCGTTGAGCGATTTGCGGCAAGGGGCGTACGCGAATGCGATACCAGCCTACGGATCCATTATTGGGCGGCAGCGGGGGAGAGAGACGGATATCTTCCGCATGCGCGACGCTGGCGCGCGCTGCCTGCGCGAGCCGATAAACCGCCTCCGATACTTCAGGCGGCCCGGAAAACAGACGTTCAACGCCGCGAACACCCGCCACATCCTGTGTGCTACAGAGAGTTAAATAGGCTGGGTTGGCGAAATAAATTTCTGCTTCGCCAATTGTAATGAGCAACCCCTCAGTCGAACTATCTGCGATAATTTTGCTGACGTCGTCTGCAACTTGCCGTGTTGAGAATTGGATCAAGCCCACAGCATAAGCGAATAGAAAGAAGATACCGGCGACGCCAAAAAGCGCCAAAGCAAGCATGGTGAACCGCGGCGCCAGACCTACTGGCGCGAGAAAATAAATAGCTGCGACTCCTAAAATCAGACAGGCTAAAGCCACCACCAGCACCGCACTGCCGGATCGCTCGCTTCGCTCATAGGCGGGGGACGCCACCCGCTCGGTCATGTTACAAGCCCTGTCGACAAAAGAGCAGGTCGTGCGCCGTGCTCGGATTTTTCAGCGATTCGATATTTGCGCCAGGTTAATGCTAAACACGCCGAGTCAAAACGCCGAAAAGAAAATATTCCGTTGGGAGAAGCCAATTCGACTTGACCCTACTCAAAACAAAAAAGCGTTGAACCGGCTTTGGCCTCATAAGCGCTTAAATTTGCGCCGAGCCGGCATTAACCATTTATTCATATTCCGTCCGCGCTTGCCAGAAAGGCTGATAGTTTGGCAAGTTCAGAAGAGGACGAACGAGAGACCCCCTTTTCATGGCTGATAAATTTACACAATTATTGCCCCTACTGGGCGCCCTTGTAGCGTTCTTACTCGCCGCATTGCTGCTCGTTTATATTTTCCGGCTAGTCTTTGGAAAGCGCATCCGCGCCCCAGAAGCGCGCAACCGCCCTAGAAGATTAGATGTGGTCGATGTTTTTGATCTCGATAAAGAACGTCAGCTCGTTATTGTCCGTCGCGATAATACCGAGCACCTTCTTCTTATCGGCGGCCCAAATGATGTCCTGGTAGAAGGAGCCATTAATCGGGTTGATCAAGCCACAAATCGGAACGCGCCGACGGGAGCCGCTGCTAATTGGCCAGCTCCACCCACGCCCGCTCCGGATGAGCCCACGCCTGAAGCAAGACCCTCAGCGCCTGGTCTTAAACCACCTGGGCCAGTTAATCTCCCCCCAGATCTTTTTGCCCAGAAAAGTTCAGCGTCCAGCAGCCCAACCGCGCCCGCCGTCAGCCCCGCTGCGCCCTCCCCGTCTTTAGCGCCTTCTGCGCCGCCACCAATCAGCCCTGCCCCTCCGCGCGCGC
>OMIO01000059.1 GCA_900299115.1 Methylocystaceae bacterium
CCCTCTTCATCTATCGCCACATCGAAATCGATGCCGGAGCGACAGATTGACGGAGGATCGACAGTAATGCCTATTCTGAGCGCCTCATCGCGAAACTCAGCGAGCTTATCTGTCTGGTTTTTAGCAAAAGTCATGGAAGCAGCAAGGAATTCAGCTGGATAATGGGCTTTAAACCAAGCAGTTTGGTAAGCTATGAGCGCATAGGCTGCAGCATGACTTTTATTAAATCCATAGTCGGCGAATTTGGCGAGCAGGTCAAAAATTTCATTGGCCTTGTGTTTCGTTAACCCTCTTTCAACAGCCCCTGTAACAAAACGATCGCGCTGGGCGGACATTTCGGATTTGATTTTTTTACCCATAGCGCGTCGAAGATTGTCTGCCTCTCCGAGGGAGTATCCTGATAACACCTGAGCAATTTGCATAACTTGCTCTTGATAAATAATGACGCCAAAAGTTTCTTTTAAAATTGGCTCAATAGCTGGATGGATATAATCAGGCTCTTCATCGCCAAGTTTTACAGCGCAATATGTAGGTATATTCGCCATTGGCCCAGGTCGATAGAGGGCGACTAAAGCAATGATATCTTCAAATCTATCTGCATGCATCTCAACAAGCGCTTTTCGCATACCCGCGCTTTCAAGTTGAAATACGCCGATCGTTTCACCTCGACCAAGCATTGCATAAGTTTCATGATCATCTAAGGCGATATTTTCTAATTTAAACTCTGGACTACGGCGCCGAACAAGATCACTCGCCATCGCAAGGACTGTGAGTGTCTTCAATCCGAGAAAATCAAATTTAATGAGACCAGCAGGCTCAACCCATTTCATGTTGAATTGGGTCGCAGGCATATCTGACTTGGAGTCGCGATAAAGAGGCGTAACCTCATGGAGCGGCCTGTCGCCAATAACAATGCCTGCTGCATGCGTTGAAGCGTTCGAATATAAAACTTCTAAAGCGCCAGAAATTTTAAACAGTCGGGCGACTTTTTCATCTTTTTCGACTTCTTCTCTTAATTTTTGTTCAGTTGCGAGCGCTTCAGCGAGCGTAATCGGCTTGGCTGGATTTTGAGGAACAAGTTTTGCCAGTTTGTCGACATGTCCCAAAGGCATTTCAAGAACACGTCCAACGCTTCTTAAAACGCCTCGCGCAAGAAATGATCCAAATGTGATGATTTGAGCAACACGATCCTCACCATATCGCGCTCTGACGTAATCAATGACCTCATTGCGTCGTATCTGACAAAAATCAATATCAAAATCAGGCATTGAGTTTCGTTCAGGATTAAGAAATCTTTCAAAAAATAAACCAAAACGAACTGGGTCTAGATCTGTGATGGTCAAGGCGTAGGCAACAAGGGAGCCTGCGCCTGAGCCGCGGCCTGGACCAACGGGAATATTTTGTGACTTAGCAAATTTTATAAAGTCCGATACAATAAGAAAATACCCCGGAAAACGCATTTTTTCGATAACGTCTAATTCAAAGTTTAACCGATTGAGATACTCCTCTTCTAAGTGGCCAGGAGCTGGACCATGAAGAGCTAGGCGTTGTGTAAGGCCATCATGCGACTGACGGCGTAATTCCTGAGCCTCTATCTCATCAAGTGAAATGCCTGATTTAGTTTCTTGGATGAAACGGGGCATAATTGGTTTACGCGTTTGCGGTCGAAAGCAAACCCGACGAGCAATCTCAATCGTATTAGCTGTGGCCTCAGGCAGATCTGCAAAAATCTGCAACATCTCAGCTTGGGTTTTAAAACGGTGTTCTTGAGAGACGCGCCGCCGATCACTCACGCCAGTGACAGTGCCGTCAGCAATGCATAAGAGTGCGTCATGCGCCTCAAAATCACTCATTGAGGCAAAATATGTCTCGTTTGCTGCAACTATTGGCAAACCACGACGATACGCAAGATCGAGAAGTAAGGGTTCAATGTCCCTTTCTTGCGCAAGATTATGACGTTGTAATTCAATATAGAATTTATCTCTAAAGATCGTTTCAAGAATTTTAACGCGTCGAAGCGCGAGTTCTGGATTGCCGGAAGCAAATGCCCGATCGATCCCCCCAGTGGGGCCGCCGGATAAGGCGATGAGGTCCTCAGCATCCGCCTTCAAACTTGATAAGGAAACATGTGGAAGATCGCCCTGCTCGGGCTCCAAATAGGCCCGCGATGCGATCCGCATCAAGTTTTTATAGCCCTCTTGCGTTTGTGCTAATAAAACAACGTTACCGAAGGATCTCTCCCGCGTTAGTGCGGAACTTGTATCGCAATCAGCATAGTCAACAGAGAGGTGAATGCCAGTGATTGGCTGGACGCCATATTTTGAAGCTTTCTCGGCAAATTCTAGAGCGGCAAAAAGATTATTGGTGTCTGTAATCGCCAGCGCCGGCTGGTGATCAAGAACTGCAAGATCAATGAGTTTTGTTAAAGTCAAAGCTCCTTCCCGCAATGAAAATGCGGTGTGAAGGTGCAAATGAATAAAACCGGGGGGGCTTGAGTGCATCGTTAGGCGCGCCTGATTGGGTGGAAGAACACTCGACCCTGATTCTTATCGATATTTTTGACTATCCTCGCCTAGACTATCGTGAAGCGGTAAGAGTTTAAATTAAAAAACATGAGATCTTTAAATGTAAAAAAACCCGGCAGAAAACTGCCGGGTCTGAGAAATTGGTGAAACTGCTTGCTTCATTTTCCAGGGGTAAAATGCTTTGAGACGCTTTCAAAGGGCTTCAGCGCATCTTTCGTCATCGCGGTATAGAGTTCGCTAAATTTACTGGCTCCTGCGACGAAATCTTCATAAGCGCTTTTGGCGTATTCAGTTTGAAGATGAAGCGCTTCTTCGATTTTTTTGACGGAAAGGAGCTTTTCAGCAAGCGCTCTGCTCTTTTCATAGGATTTCTTTGAATAATCAGTCGTTTCCGCAGCGATACTCTGCCAGCCTTTGGTGACTGCCGCAGCGGATGCGGATGCAGCTTCAAATTGTTCTTTGCCAATTTGCTGAACGTTATCGAAGTTGGCGACCATGATGCTTTTCCTGTTTTAAATGGGTCTGCAAGGGAGGGAGGCCTTGCTAATCCGGTTGCGTTAATATTGGACTATATGCAGTGCACAAATTTTGTCAAGTTTTATGTTGCAACGCAATATAACAAAAAAAACAGATTTAACGCGTAAGTAACTCGCCTGAGGTAGTTCTGACCATTACTGGGTAATGTTGATAGTCAACACCCCTTATGTGTGATTGTAGGACTGAGGCGAACAGGATGCAGAGACCCGGTGAAAAAACAATAACTGCGCGCAAAAATCTGCGTCGCGCTTTATTTGTTGTCTCACTCAGCGCTGCTTGTTTTTCCTCCATTCTCCCTGCATATGCCCGACGGCACCATTCTTCAGCGCAATTTAGTCACGCACACGCCAGATTAAGCCACTCCAGTGCAGAAAATGATACTGTTGGGCGCTATCATGGTTTTGCTGCGATCGTTATTGATGGGAACAATGGCCATACGCTTTATGCGCGCAATGAAGATGAATTACGCCATCCTGCATCTGTAACGAAGGTAATGACCTTATATTTGTTGTTTGAACAATTAGAAAAGGGTCGGTTACGCTTAGACACGCCATTGATGATTTCAGCTCATGCGGCGGCGCAAGCTCCTTCGAAACTAGGACTGGCTCCTGGGCAAACAATTACAGTTGAAAATGCAATCAAAGCATTAGTCACGAAATCAGCTAATGATATCGCTTGCGCAGTTGCTGAAAATATTGGTGGAAGCGAACATGCTTTTGCGCAGATAATGACTAATAAAGCGCATTCCCTTGGTATGACGCAGACGCATTATGAAAACGCTTCAGGCTTACCTGATGCTGATCAGGTAACAACGGCAAAAGATCTTTCAATACTTGGACGCGCCATCCAAGAGCGCTTTCCAAAATATTATAAGTATTTTTCAACCCACGTCTTCGCCTATAATGGCGCTCTGCACCGTAACCATAATCATTTACTTGGTCGCGTAGAAGGTATGGACGGCATTAAAACTGGCTATACCCGCGCATCTGGCTTTAATTTGCTTACATCGGTGCGTCGCGGACGCCACCACATCGTCGCTGTTGTTATGGGCGGTGTTTCAGCTGGCTCTCGTGATAATATAATGGCCGATCTGATCGAGAAGCATATTGGCGAAGGATCCTCTGTCAAAAGCGCAGCGGCAATCACTGAAGAGAATGATGCTTCGCAGGCAAATGATGACGCTGCAGATCAGACTGCGTTCCCAGCTAAACCTGCAAGAGTTTCACAAGCTCTAATTGATAATAGCCTGGGAAAAGAAACGACTCAAAAGGTCGGCAGTCGAATAGTCTCAACGAGCAATATCGATGCTGAGCCTGTTGGCACCGCCCATGCTCAGGCTGAGCCGATAGCCTCTCCATTACAAGAAAAAGTTTTGCCCCACCCTCAGCTTATTCGTCCAGCCTTTGTATCTGGCGTCCAGAAAACAAAGATGGTTATGCCTGATCTCGATAAAAAAAGGCGCCTTGCTTCTCTCAATCCAAGTTCAGCGCTTATACAAGATGGCTCAACGACGACTAGAGTTGCAAAATCCGTTTCTGTATCAGGAAACTCGACAACGCCGTCCACATTACGACCTGCGAGCAATCAGCCACATGGCGATATTGAAACAAGCCGTCCTGCGCGTTCTGGATGGATGATTCAGATCGCAGCGGCGGAAAGCAATGAGAAAGCCAATGTGCTTTTGAATAAAGCGAAGTCAGAACTTCAAGGCCTCTCACCGCAAGTTAAGGCTTTCACGGAGAAAGTACAAAAAGGCAATGAAACCCTCTATAGAGCTCGCTTTGCGGGATTGGAACAGCAGAGCGCCGAGGCTGCCTGTAAGGTATTAAAACGTTCTGGACTTGGCTGTTTCGTGACCAAAAACTAGGGCGCTCGTTAAATGATTATTGCCTCTAATTTTATTGAAAGACGCTCAAGAATTAAATTGCGTTCGG
>OMIO01000060.1 GCA_900299115.1 Methylocystaceae bacterium
CTCCATCACACTGCAGATGTGCTTACGCCCCTTACAACTTTTAGAAATCATCCAATCGATAATTTGGTGTTTGGCTATATGTTGGCCGTTTTTATTGGGGGGGCTTCCGGCGCGCTGGATTGGATGTTTGCGCAAAAAACAGCTATTTTTTCAGTGGATGGAAAAAATTTAATTTTTATTTTTTTTCTCTGGACAATTGGCCATCTGCAGCACTCGGAATTCTGGATCCCTTTTCGAGGGCTGTGGGGATATTTAATTCTAAGTCCGGCGCATCATCAAATTCATCACTCCCGCGACCCTGCGCATTTTAATCGTAATTTAGGCAGCGTGCTGGCGATTTGGGACTGGTTATTTGGGACGCTGGAAATACCGCCACAGCGCAACCCAAAATTAGTATTTGGCGCTGAACAGGATAATAAAAATCCTCATTCGCTTTACGCAATTTTGATCACGCCGATGATCAATTCTATTTATGCCTTGTTCTTCGGGGTTTTCCAAAGAATTAAAAATCTATCCCTTATTCTGGCGCAAGGCCTTCGTTAGCAATAAACTTTTGCGGTCGAATTTTTTTAAATTGCTCTTACACTTCATGAGTTAACTTCGCTAAAGAGGCGCGATGGGGTCAAAGGGATTAGTTGCAGGCGTCATTCTAGCCGGGGGGCTTGCGCGGCGTATGGGTGGGCAGGCCAAACCGCTGATGGCGCTGGGCGAGATGTCGATCCTATCACGCGTCATTGACGCTTTGCGACCGCAATGCGCATCTTTAAGTATTAACGCCAATCGTGAACTGCATCTTTATCAACTTTATCAGCTGCCGGTTTTAAGCGATCCAATCGATGGCTTTCTCGGTCCCCTTGCAGGCATTCTTGCCGGCATGGATGCAGCCGCCAAATATCAACCAAATGCAAAGCTCTTAATTAGCGCGCCTGGCGATACGCCCTTTTTGCCTGAGGATCTTGTTGAGCGATTATACGCAGCCAAGACACAGGCGCAGGCGTCTATCGCTGTGGCGATGTCAGGCGGCCGCGCGCATCATACAGTCGCTTTATGGGATATTTCTCTAAAAGAGACTTTGCGCAAAGCGCTGAGTGAAGAGGGTGTGAGAGCTGTTTCGCAATTTATTGATCGACATAAAAAAGTTGATGTCGGCTGGTCGCTTGATCCTTTCGATCCTTTTTTTAACGTCAATTCACCAGACGATTTAGAGATTGCGGAAGAGATTCTCATTAAGTTAAAAAAAGATTAATTAGGCAAATGCCGATGCAATAGAGGGTTTTGCGTTAAGCCAAGAGGGCGTCGGCAGATTTTGACTCTTTAAAAATTCTACATTGAATAGTTTTGATGCGTAACGGGCGCCGCCGTCGCAAAGGATCGTTACAATCGTATGTCCAGGTCCCAGTTCGCGCGCCAAACGCATCGCGCCGGCAATATTAATACCTGAGGATCCGCCCAATAGCAGACCTTCTTCTTCCGCAAGCGCAAAAACAATTTCCAATGCTTCCTGATCCCCAATGCGATAGGCGGAATCAATTGGCGCATTTTCTAGATTAGCGGTAATGCGTCCCTGGCCGATGCCTTCAGTTATGGAAGATCCTTCCGCTTTCAATTCGCCAGTTGTGTAATAGGAATAGAGCGCTGCGCCAAAGGGGTCGGCTAAACCAATGCGAATTTTTGGATTGAATTTTTTAAGCGCGATGCCAACGCCCGCTAGCGTGCCGCCCGTGCCACATGCGCAGACGAAGCCATCAACAGCGCCCGAAAGACTTTCGATAATTTCTGGTCCTGTTGTTGCAATATGGGCTTGGCGATTAGCGAGATTATCAAATTGATTAGCCCAAATAGCGCCAGCAGCCTCTTCTCGCGCTAGTTTTTCTGCAAGTCGCCCTGAATATTTCACGTAATTATTGGCATTTGCATAAGGGACCGCGGGGACCTCAACGAGTTGTGCGCCTTGGAGGCGCAGCATGTCTTTCTTTTCCTGACTTTGCGTGTCGGGGATCACGATGACTGTGCGAAATCCCATCGCATTCGCCACCAGAGCAAGGCCAATGCCTGTATTGCCAGCTGTGCCTTCAACGATCACGCCGCCGGGCTTTAAGGTCCCGCGCGCGATGGCGTCCTTAACAATATAGAGCGCGGCGCGGTCCTTTACCGAGCCGCCTGGATTCATGAATTCCGCTTTACCCAGAATGCGACAGCCTGTAGCTCTCGACGCCGCTCGCAGTTCGATGAGCGGTGTGCGCCCAATCGCGTCAATGACGCTAGAGGCGACAGAGCTTTGGGAGACAGTCATTAAGAGATCCTGAGATTATGAGGTGGAGACTTTTTTTAGAATATTTCGTAACGGAAATGAACAAATTTTCTTAACCCTTCAATTGGTTTCTTTCTTTAACAACAGTCAATTTGTTTGAAATTTAAAAGTAGCGCTATGGGTTTGCGTGGCGCCGGGAGATAAGATTTGCATTGAGGGTTTTTCATATAAATCTCCAGAGAAATTCTCTGGATCCCCATAGCCTGTCCAAGTTTCAATACACACAAACTCGCCCTCAGCCTTTGACCATAAAGCCAGATGGGGGAAGCGCTCGAGCTCGAGAGACAAGCTTTGTCCCGCGCCATTATCATAGATTATTTGAGTGCTGTTGATATCGAGAAAGCATAAAGCTTCCTGCGCAAAGAGATCTGGCGTTAGAGATAAGCCTCGATCGTAAAGCGATATCCGGCGGGTGGCGCTTGAGAAGAGCCCCCCTTCGCAGATCAGCGGGATATCCGGTCGCTCTTCTTTCTCAAATCGGATGCTGTGTATTGAGGAAGAAGCCGCAAGAGGCCAACAAAAAGCGGGGTGAAGGCCGCAGGCGTAGGGTAGGGGCTGATCATCCTGATTGCTGACTGATAAACGAAAGCGCAAAGCGCCCGCGCTTAAAATGACCTCACAGTCAAAACGAAACCGAAATGGATAAAGCCTGCGCGTTTCTGCATCATCGACCAGAGTGAAGCAAACAGAGCAATCGTCTTGTTGCGTGATGGAGAATTTTTTTTTCCAGGCGAAGCCATGAAGTTTAAGAGGATAAAATTGATCTTTTACCCTCACGCGATTGTCGCGCGTCCAGCCTACGATCGGAAAGAGCACAGGAGCCGTTTGATCCCAGATTTTTGGATCCTTGCGCCAGATCAGCTCAGTCTCATTTGTGCGCCATCGACGAAGCTCAGCCCCAAAGGGATTGAGGATTGCGCAATCCCCATTAGCGTGGCGTAAGATCACATCGGTGGTCATAATGGGTGAAGCTCCTCAGCGACAGGGCGCGTTCATTGACCAAGTTTCTATCAATAGTTGGTAAATAAGCGCTTTGCGCTGGAGCTATGCATGCCGTTAAACTCCGCGACGCCATGAGTCTGTCGCAGCATTACGGGCCAATTTTCCTGCAGGTGGAGCGTTCTATTCTAGGACGACGATGGCGTGCGCGCTTGGATAGCATCGGTGAAACTCAATCTTTGGCCTTAACCCAGGCCTATGGTCTCGATGATCTCCTCGCGCGGATTTTGGTCGGGCGGGGTATCACCGCATCGGATCTTGAGAACTATCTCAACCCGTCTCTGCGGGCTCTCTTACCAAATCCCACCACGCTTCAGGACATGGCTCCGGCGGTCGAGCGCTTAGCGCGGGCGTTGACCTCAGGCGAGCAAGTCGCTGTGTTTGGGGATTATGATGTCGATGGAGCCTGTTCGGCAGCTTTGTTGATTGACTATTTTCGCGCAGCCGGCGGTAGAGAACCGCTTCTTCATATCCCCGATCGAATTTTTGAAGGCTATGGCCCGAATATTGAAGCGATCCAGCAGCTCGCTACGCAAGGCGCAACTCTGCTCATTACTGTAGATTGCGGGACAACCAGCCATGAGGCGTTAGCGGCTGCGCGAGAGCTGGGCTTGGATGTCATTGTTCTCGACCATCATCAAGCGCCTGTGGCTCTTCCCGACGCCCTGGTTATTAATCCCAATCGTCAAGACGATCTTTCTGGCCAGGGGATCTTATGCGCAGCAGGGGTTGTTTTTCTTGCTCTCGTTTCGCTTAACCGGGCGCTCCAAGATCTTGGGTGGTGGAATGAGGACCGCAAATCGCCGGACCTTTTGGCTGCGCTTGATCTCGTTGCGCTTGCGACTGTGGCCGATGTTGCGCCTTTAACGGGATTAAATCGCGCCTTCGTTGTTCAGGGACTGAAAGTTTTAAGTAACCGTCACCGCGTTGGTCTCGCGGCCTTATTGGCTGTTTCGCGTCTTGAGGGACCTCTCAAAGCTCAGCACCTAGGATTTGCCCTTGGGCCGAGAATTAACGCCGGAGGACGGATCGGCGACGCAAGTTTAGGCTGTCGCCTTTTAACCATCAGCGACGCGTCAGAGGCAGAGAGACTATCTGCGCAATTAGATCGATTGAATCTTGAAAGACGAGAAATTGAGCAACGCAGCGTAGATGAGGCGTTTGTGCTGGCTGAACAGCGTTTTATGAAAACCAACCGCTTATCCTGTCTGATCGTTGAGAGTGACGATTGGCATCCAGGTGTTGTGGGCTTGATCGCAAGCCGCTTAAAAGATAGGTTTAATATTCCATCATTTGCCTTTGCGTTTAAAGGAAATAAGCTAACTGGTTCAGGTAGAAGCTTAAGTGGCGTCGATATTGGTAAAGCAGTGAGAAACTGTGTTGAAGCGGGTCTTGCTGAAAAGGGCGGCGGGCATGCGATGGCCGCGGGCGTGACCCTTAATCAAGAGCAGCTGAGCGCCTTTAGCCTGTATTTGAACGATCATCTTGCAGATGCCGTGGATCGCGCCCGTGAGGAGGATGCGCTCATCATAGATGGCGCTCTAACTGGCCGCGGGGTGAATATGTCTCTCCTCGAACAATTAAGCCGCGCGGGACCCTTTGGCCAAGGCAATCCAGAGCCCTTATTTGCGCTCCCCAATCAGCAGATTGTTTCCGTTACCGTGGTCGGCGACCGCCATCTGCGCGCAAGATTGCGCTCTGGCGATGGCGCAAGCCTCGAGGCTATGGCTTTCCGCGCTGTTGATGCCCCCTTGGGTCAAGCGCTTCTTAAGGGAATAGGCGGGCGTTTCCACATTGCAGCGCGGATCTCATCCAATCATTATCAAGGCCGAGAGCGGCCGCAGACAGCCATAATCGATATGGCCCAGGTGCAAACTTAAACTGTGGCGGAAAGATCACACCGCGCCTTTTAATCTCCCCTGACAAGTCTCTTTTAACCTTAAAGCCGCAATTAAGTCAGAATCTCAGGGCTTGGTGGGCCCAAGCAACAGGCTGTTAAGGGTGCGTTTGCATATTCTGCAGGTCTTTGTCGGCTGAAAACGCCTCACGCACAAAGACGCTCATAGATGCAAAATAATGCGCGCGACTGGGACGGAATTGATGAAGGTAACTTCTATAAGCTGCGAAAATTCCGGTGATGCTCCCAAAATGGCGCGAAGCCTAAAAGCCGCTGTTCTTCTTGTTTCGCTCAGCGCTTTGGCAGGATGCGCCTCAAATGGACAAACTGGTCGGCTTGCAAGTCAGTCAGGCGAAATTGACCCGCGACTAGGCGTCAGGGCCAGTCCTCGCGTTGTGGCGGATGGGGAAGAAGTGCCCAAAGGCGGCGGCGGTTTTATGGTTGGCAAGCCATATAAAATTGCTGGCAAAACCTATGTTCCCAGCGAGAAGCCCTATGCTGTTGAAGGCACGGCGTCATGGTATGGCGCAGACTTCCATGGGCGCCGTACAGCCAATGGCGAAATTTTTGATCGTAAGTCTATCAGCGCGGCGCATCCAACAATGCCGCTGCCCAGCTATGCTCGGGTGACTAATTTAAGAAATTCACGGTCTATGATTGTGCGCGTTAATGATCGGGGTCCCTATCATGGGGGACGCGTCATGGATGTTTCCCAACGTGTGGCGGAAGCTCTCGATTTTCGCAGCGCGGGCACTGCGCGCGTAAAAGTAGAATGGGTGTCTCGCGCTAAAATTGGAGGAGATGACGACGCCTATCTCCTCGCCACCTTACGCGATGACGGTCCAGCCGCTCTGGATAATGGCGCGCCTGTCCTGACGGCGCTGAGAGAAGAAGCTACTGAAATTGCCGATCTCCCCGCGAGAGCCGAGGCTGTCCGGGTCGCAGCGGCCGAGACCATTGCAGATACAGAAAATGCCGCTTTGGCCTATAGCGACGATCAAACTGGAGCTGCAGCGCCGGTGGAGAGCGAAACGGCGCCTCAGTCTGTTAAAAAGCTTGTGAAATTAACGCCTCCCTTGCCGCCAAGACGCCACTAATCCTGAAGTCGCGGGTTAATCGCTGATTGCATTTTTCAGCTGGCGGATTAAAGAATATTGCTGCAGCGCAGCGTTTTACGCCGCTGAGTGGAGCTTTCTATTCTCATGACATTCTTTCTTCGTTCTTTTTCTCTGTTCTTAATTTTTGTCTCAGCTCTGGGATTAAATCACGCCAGCGCCCAGTCTCTACAAATTAGCGCGCCCAACGCGATCTTGATTGACGCAGGCACTAACTCAGTCCTGTTTGAAAAAGACGCCGATGCTCTTGTGCCGCCAGCTTCGACGGTGAAAATTTTGACAGCTGAGATGATTTTTCATGATCTCTCCGCGGGCAAATTGAAGCTGGATGATGAATATGTCGTTTCAGAATACGCCTGGCGCAATGGCGGTGGCCCTGCAGGTGGAACGGCCATGTTCTTGCCGCTAAAGAGTTCGACGCGGATTGAAGATTTGCTGCGCGGTCTATTGGTTCAATCTGGGAATGACGCGGCCCTTGTCTTGGCGGAAGGATCTGCCGGTTCTGAGGAAACATTCGTATTGCGCATGAATAAACGCGCCAATGAATTAGGATTGACCAAATCGCGCTTCGGCAGTCCTTGGGGAAAATTTAGCGAAGATCAAAAAGTCACAGCGCGCGAGATGGCGAAGCTTGCCGCTTATATCATTAAGACTTACCCGACTTATTATCCTTACTTTGGCGAGAAAGAATTTACCTGGAATAAAATCCGCCAACAGAACCGCAATCCCTTATTGACAATGAGCTTAGGCGCAGATGGCCTCATGACAGGCGCGTTGGAAAAAGGAGATTTCGGTCTTGTTGCTTCCGCGGTGCAAGAAGGTCGACGCCTCATCGTCGCCGTCTATGGCGCGAAGACAGCAAAAGAACGCGCCGAAGACGCACAAAAATTATTACAGTGGGGATTTCGTAATTTTGAAGAAAAAGAACTCTTTAAAGCAGGTGAGATTATTGGACCGGCGCAAATATATGGCGGCGTTAAAGGCTCTGTGGATCTAGCTTCTACGACGGATGTTAAAGCGCTTTTACCCCATGGCGGAACAGAAAAACTCTCAGGTAAGATTGTTTATGAAGGGCCTGTATCTGCGCCAATAACTGCGGGGGCGCCAATCGGCCGTCTTGTGATTAAAAGAGGATCAGCCGTAATCTTAGAGCAGCCCTTGGAGGCGACGGAGTCGATCGCTCAAGGCTCCCTTTCGGGCAGAACATTTGATGCGCTCTATGAAATGATTGCAGGCGCAATCCATCAAAAAATCGCCGATAAGTTTTCTGGTAAAAAGTGACGCCCTCATTTTCGGAGCAGGGACGTTTTATCACTTTCGAAGGGGGTGAAGGCGTTGGTAAATCCACCCATATCGCGCTTATGTGCGCCTATTTGCAAAATCGCGGCCTAGAGGTTGTCGTAACGAGAGAGCCGGGCGGCACGCCAAAAGCGGAAAGGCTGCGACGCGCCTTACTTTCAGGAGCGATCAAATCATTGGGTCCGCTGGCCGAGGCGGCGCTGTTTGCGGCTGCGCGCATTGATCATATTGAAAAATTAATTGCGCCTGCATTGCAACGTGGCGCATGGGTTTTATGCGATCGTTTTATGGACTCTACCCGCGCCTATCAAGGCGCCAATGGCGGCGTTAGTCATCAGTCAATGCATTGGATTGAAGCTGCTTCTATTGGTAAAATGATCCCAGACTTAACGCTCATTCTAGATCTTGATCCGCGCGAGGGATTATTGCGGGCGCATAATAGGCGTCAAAGCAATGAGGTTGCCGACCGTTTTGAAGGAGAGGCGCTTTCTTTTCATCTTGCCTTGCGTCGCGCCTTTCACGACATAGCCCGCCAATACCCTCAGCGTTGCCATGTGATTGACGCATCGGCGCCCGTTGCAGATGTTGCAAGAATAATTCAAAATTTTATCGATGATCGGTTCTTTAACCACTCTATGAAGAGCATTAATCAGGAGGCTTAACATAATGGAGGCTCCTGAAAGCGATCGCTTTAATGACGCCCCCCATCCCAGGGAACGCTATGATCTCTTTGGGCATAGCGCTCAAGAGCAGGAATTACTCACAGCCTTTCGTCAAAATAAGATGGCGCAAGCCTGGATTATTGGCGGGCCGGAAGGTGTCGGCAAGGCGACGTTAGCCTGGCGCTTAGCGCGGTTTCTGGCCGCCTATCCAGATCCAAGCGTAGATGAAGTACAACATGCGCAATCTCTGGAAATTTCACCGCAGCATCCGGTCGCTCGACTGATTCAGGCGCAGGCGTTTTCGGAAATTTTCCTGCTGAGACGTGAGTGGAACGAAAAAACAAAAAAATTATTTACAGAAATTCGTGTTGATGACGTTCGTAAAATAATCAGCGCTTTTCATCATAGTTCAGGCCTTGGCGGCTGGCGGATCGCCATTATCGATCGCGCGGATGATCTTAATCGCTCTGCAGCCAATGCGTTGCTTAAGCTTATTGAAGAACCGCCGCAGAAGTCTCTTTTTTTATTAATCTCCAATCAACCTGGTCGGCTGCTGCCAACGCTGCGATCTCGTTGTCGCAAACTGATGCTTCATTCGCTGAATGAGCATGAAATTGCGGCGACGCTTCTTTCCCTAGGCAAGCCCTGGGCGGATGTTCCAAAAGAAGATGTGTCGCTTGCGTCTCAGCACGCCGATGGCTCGATCCGCGAGGCTTTGAGATTATTGGACTCTGAGGCGATCCAATTCCATGATCAAATCATCCGTCTCTTACGCCGCCTGCCACAGATTGATTGGATCAGCGTCCATCAACTTGCAGAAAAAGTAACGGGTCGCGATCAAGAAGCAGCTTATGAAACCCTTATCAGAGCGGTTGAAACCTACCTTGATGAGCGCGTGAGGGCGCGCGCTCAAGATGCAGACTCAGCGTCAAATTTGATTGGTTACGCTCAAGCCTGGCAAGAAATCCACAAGCTCGCTCAAGAAGTGGAGGTGTTTAACTTTGATAAAAAAGCCCTCACTTTAGGTATTTTTGAACGGCTTGCAAAAGCTGAGGCTCAATAAAAATAGCAAGCGGTTTTCAAACTTGACGTTTAATCAACAAGGCGCACGGCTCCTTTTGCTGCGCTGGTTGTCATCTTGGCATAAGCGCGCAGCGCGGGACTAACTTTTCTCGGGCGTTGTTTTGCAGGAATAAATCCTTTTGCAGCTTGCGCTTTGTGGCGTGTCTCAAGCGTTTTTGCATCGACAGCAAGCGTAATGCTGCGTGATGGAATATCGATCTCAATGCGATCTCCATTCTCGACAAGCGCGATCAATCCTCCCTCAGCAGCTTCTGGCGAGACATGTCCGATCGATAGACCGGATGTGCCGCCTGAGAAACGGCCATCGGTAATCAATGCGCAGGCTTTGCCAAGGCCTTTTGATTTGAGATAACTCGTTGGATAGAGCATTTCTTGCATTCCAGGACCGCCGCGAGGGCCCTCGTAGCGGATCACAACGATATCGCCGGGTTGAACCTCTTGCGTTAAAATAGCTGAGACTGCTGCGTCTTGGCTTTCATAGACTCTTGCGGGTCCAGAGAATTTGAGGATGCTTTCATCGACGCCGGCTGTTTTCACAATACAGCCCTCGAGCGCGAGGTTGCCGGTGAGGACTGCAAGACCGCCATCGCGCGAAAAGGCGTGAGCGGCGCTGCGAATGACGCCTGTTTCGCGATCGAGATCTAGCGACTTAAAGCGTCGATTTTGGCTAAAGGCGATTTGCGTGGGCACGCCTCCGGGCGCGGCGCTAAAGAATGTTTTAGTTTCATCACTCGGCGATAGCGCGATATCCCAACGCGATATTGCCTCTTTCATAGTCGCGCAATGCACGGTTGGCTGATCGCCATGGAGTAGCCCGGCGCGGAGTAATTCGCCCAAAATAGCAATGACGCCGCCTGCGCGGTGCACATCTTCAAGATGCACATCGGCTTTTGAGGGAGCGACCTTACACAAAACTGGCACGCGTCGCGACATTCGATCAATATCAGCCATCGTGAAGCTGACTTCAGCCTCATGCGCCGCAGCCAATAAATGCAAAACCGTATTCGTTGATCCTCCCATTGCTATATCAAGCGCAATTGCGTTTTCGAAGGCTTTGAACGTTGCGATTGAACGGGGTAGGGCTGTTTCATCATTGTGGTCGTAATAGCGCTTGGCTAAATCTACGATTAGATGTCCAGCTTTAACGAAAAGCTCCTTGCGATCTGCGTGCGTTGCGAGCGTTGTGCCATTTCCGGGCAATGAGAGCCCTAAGGCCTCTGTAAGACAATTCATGCTATTGGCGGTAAACATGCCAGAGCACGAGCCACATGTCGGGCAGGAGCTGCGTTCAATCGCTGCGACTTCCTCGTCGCTTATTTTATCATCGGCTGCGGCTACCATGGCGTCAACAAGATCAAGCGCGTGTTCTTTTCCATTCAGAACAACTTTTCCCGCTTCCATTGGGCCGCCGGAAACAAATACGGTCGGGATGTTGAGGCGCAAAGAAGCCATCAACATGCCTGGAGTAATTTTATCGCAATTAGAAATGCACACCAAGGCATCGGCGCAGTGCGCGATGGCCATATATTCAACGCTATCTGCGATGAGTTCGCGCGAGGGAAGAGAATAGAGCATCCCATCGTGACCCATTGCGATGCCATCATCTACGGCGATTGTATTAAACTCTTTCGCTACGCCGCCAGCCTTTTCGATTTCGCGCGCAACCAGCTGCCCCAGATCTTTGAGGTGGACGTGACCTGGCACAAATTGAGTAAAGCTATTTGCGATGGCGATGATTGGCTTGTCGAAATCCCCGTCCTTCATGCCTGTCGCACGCCATAAGCCGCGTGCGCCCGCCATGTTGCGGCCATGTGTAGAAGTGCGAGAACGATAGGGCGGCATGGCGAAACTTTCTTAGTTCTAGGAGTAATTTTTTTTCGCGGTGTCCTGCCTAATAATCGGCGAGGGTCACGATAGGCCTGGAGATATAACCCCAAAGGCGGCTCTCTTGAAGAGAGTGAGGGAAGGATCGCAAATAAATAGGCTGTAAATTTGCCTACGGAAACAAAATTAGCGCGCAACTATAATAAAGCGCACGCCGCTTTGAGCGGCATGCGCCCGATATGATTAGGCTGCGCGTCGTAATTTAGCGATCGGCGTCGCATGTGCGAGGCAGGCGCTAATCGCATCGATGGACGAGAAGCTTTGACGGCGCAACATCTCTGGTGGAAACTCAACGTCAAAAGCTTCTTCGAGAGCCAGCATGACGCGAATTGCAGCAAATGGCGTTAAGCCGGCGTCATAAAGATCGGCAGAATTGGAAAGTTGCTCAATTGGCGTGTGCAGCTTACCATTTTGAGCAAGAAGACGGCGAATTGTGTCGGTCATATTATTATTATTCTCCACGGGCTCAACGGGCAGCAAAAGCTGGCCTAATTTGATAACGCTAGGTCTGTGACGAAATCATGAACAAATTACAAAATACGCCGTCAGTCGCTAAGATGACTTAACTATCTTCACTATTCATTAAAATTGTGGCTAAAAAAAAGTAAAAAAAGTAAGTTTAAAAAG
>OMIO01000061.1 GCA_900299115.1 Methylocystaceae bacterium
AATATTGTGAACGCCCCACTACGCCGCGGCGATTCCGGCGAGCAATTTCAAGAGGCCTTGAAGAACCGGATTCTGCCTAGACTCGAGCTTTTTGCTCCAGATCTCATCTTTATCTGTGCAGGTTTCGATGCACACATCCACGATCCTCTAGGCGGCCTTCGACTGCTTGAGGAAGACTTTCGTAACGTAACGCTCAGAGTCATGGAAATTGCTCAAAGGCGATGCCAAAATCGAATCGTCTCATTGCTTGAAGGCGGCTATGCCCCGCAGGACTTAGCTCGTTCCGTCGCAATGCACATAAAGACATTGATGGAAGCTTAAACCGCAAGATACAAATCCTTAAATCAGTAAGCGAGTAAAATCGTGTCAGCTTTACCATTTAATGCTCTTTCAAAAGCAGCGATTTAAGATAAGCTGATCATAGTAGTACATATTTTATATCCGGCTGAGGACAATTAGGAGAAAAGACTTGTCCCATTCAGTAACTGAAGCAATTGAGGCGATTGCTCGAGGCGAGATCGTCGTTGTGACAGATGATGACGATCGAGAGAATGAAGGCGACCTCGTTATGTCCGGCGCGCTCTGCACGGCTGAAAAAATGGCCTTTATTATTCGGCATTGTTGCGGAATTGTGTGCGCGCCCTTAACGCTTGAAGACGCGCGACGGCTCCAGCTTGCGCCAATGGTTGCGCAAAATGACGCGCCGCTTGGGACTGCCTTTACAGTTTCGGTAGATGTTAAACATGGACTGACAACAGGTATTTCTGCAGAACAGCGCAGCAATACTGTGCGCTCCCTTGCAAACGGGAACATGGCTGCAACAGATTTTGTCCGGCCAGGTCACGTTTTTCCGCTGATATCCAGAGATGGCGGCGTTTTGATGCGCTCAGGCCATACTGAAGCTGCAGTCGATCTCTGTCGACTTGCGGGACTACCCACTGTTGGAGTCATCTGCGAATTGGCCAATGATGACGGAACAGTCATGACTGGCAATGAGATTGTTCATTTCGCCAAAAAACATGCGCTCAAAACACTCTCCGTCGCCGACCTTATCGCCTATCGTCAAGCGCGTGAAAAACTTGTTGAGCGTGTTGCTGTTTTTCCTGTCAAAACAGAATATGGCGAGATGACAGGCTATGCTTATGTAACTGCATTTGATCACGTCCGTCATTTTGCTTTTGTACTTGGCGCTATTGGCGATGGGCGCGATACGCCAACACGCCTGCACCGCGCAGATATACTCGATGATGTCATGGGCGGCGCGCAGACCATTAGAAAAACACTCGCGCGCTTCAAGGAGGAAGGTCGCGGCGTTCTTGTCTATCTGCGTGATGGGGCAGCTGGCGTGCCTACAAACTTTAACTTGGCTGAAAATGAAAACGCAGAGGAAAACCGTAAACGTCAATGGTTTGATGTTGGGCTTGGCGCACAAATTCTCAAAGATTTGGGCGTCTCCTCAATTCGCCTCCGCTCAACAACCGCGAAACCACGCGCCTTTGTTGGACTATCAGGATTTGGCATCGAGATTAGCGCTGTAGAACCTATAGAGTAATCCAACGTTTATTAATCGCCCCGAGGGTGCGCTGAATGAAACGCCTCTAATAAGCGCTGAGAATCTACAGACGTATAAATTTGCGTTGTCGAAAGCGATGCATGGCCGAGCAATTCCTGGATAGTGCGCAAATCTCCACCGCGACCAAGAAGATGCGTAGCAAAAGAATGACGCAACGCATGCGGCGTCGCGCTATCTGGTAAACCCAGTGCGCCGCGCAGTCGCGCAACAACATATTGAATCACTCTGGGCGAGAGCGGCCCACCACGCGCACCAACAAACAGCGCTCCCCCTTTAAGATTGTAGGGACAAATTTCTATGTAATTTTCAATAGCTCTGCGCACTGGCTCAATGACTGGTAAAACACGTTGTCTTCCCCCTTTGCCCGTAATGCGTAGTCGATCGATCCCGCCAATTGGCGCTTCCTCGCGAGATAGGGAAAGCGCCTCTGAGATTCGTAGACCAGCGCCATACAACAAGGCTAAAACAGCAGAATCTCTCGCCAAAATCCAAGCAGGGACAGTTTGGTCATCCCAATAATCCACATCCACAAGATCACGGGCTGCAGCAATACTGAGGGCTTTAGGCAAGGCCTTCTGTCGTTTTGGCGCCTGGATTGCGCCATAGGCGTCTGAGCGCGCTAGATTTCTTTTTTCAAGATAACGCAGGAAATTCCGCTGCGCTGCTAAGGCGCGCAACAAAGATCGATTGCCAAGGCCTTCTTCTCGCCGTTGCGCGAGATAGGCCCGGATGTCTCTGGGTTCTAAGGCTGTTAGGTCTGAAAAATTAACAAGACGACCCTGATGCTGGGTTAAAAAAACTAAAAAAACACGGATTTCATGCCGGTAAGCGATCTGAGTATGTTTTGAAACGCTGTATTGACATGCAAGTTGCCGCAGCCAATCTTGCGCCGCATCAGCAAGCGCGGGGTCTGCGAGAAAGACGAGCTGTGCGACGTGAGACATCTAACAATTCAATAAGGGGGGCGTGACTAGTAGCTGTCCCACCAAGAGACATCTCGTAAAGTCTAACGCCAACTCCCTAATGAAATCCTGCATCGGCAAGGATTGTTATCGACGGGTCACTTACCCGCAGAAATCTCCTGCACTGCTTGGGCCAGTAATTCATCCATAACGCGGCGAATTTGATGATCGGACTGATCGACGCCCTTGGCGGCGAAATCTTGCTTAACTTTTAGAAAGACCCGCTCTGAGGCGTCTGCATTTACCTCTGCCGCCACAAGAGCGTCAGCATAGGCCCGGGCCTCTGTTTCTGATTTTCCTAGTTTTTCCGCGGCCCAAAGACCAAGTAATTTGTTCCGGCGCGCCTCGGCGCGGAATTGACGCTCCTCGTCATGGGCGAAGCGTTTCTCAAACGATTCTTCGCGTTGGTCGAAAGTGCTCATGCGCGTCCTCAGAAAGTTTTATACATAAAAACCGCGTTTTGGGCTAACCCAGCCCGGCGCTCAGGGCCAGTGATAGCCCGTGGCGCGCCCGCCGCGAAGCAAGGGTATAGGCGTATTCCACGGCAAAGCCAATGCTTCCGACATGCCGGTACCTTAATGCGCTTTCCGCTCTCATAAGCCCTGCCGCCAGCCTTATCCAGTGGAAAAGCCGCGCAAAGCTTGTTTCCTAGGCCCAAAGCAGGTAGATCGAAGTCAATCTGCGGCCGGTTATGAAACTCTGTCTCGCCGCTCCTTGAGGGCGCCTCGCCCTTAACGAGGGTCTTTGTGACCAAATCGAAAGGAGCCAAGGCCGATCGCTCTGGATTTCCTCAAGCCCCGGTTAACGCCCATGAATCGCCGTCGTCGCATCTACGAAGGCAAAGCCAAGGTCCTCTATGAAGGACCAGAGCCTGGCACCTTAATTCAACATTTTAAGGATGACGCTACAGCCTTCAACGCTAAAAAGCATGAAGTGATTGACGGCAAAGGCGTGCTGAACAATAGAATCTCCGAATATGTGTTTCAAAATCTCAATAGCATTGGGGTTCCAACACATTTCATCCGTCGCTTAAATATGCGCGAGCAACTCATTCGCGAAGTCGAAATCATTCCTTTGGAAGTTGTTGTTCGTAATGTCGCCGCTGGCTCACTCGCCAAACGATTGGGCCTCGAAGAGGGCACACAGTTACCTCGATCCATTATCGAATTTTACTATAAAAATGACGCGCTTGACGATCCCATGGTCTCTGAGGAGCATATCACAGCCTTTGGCTGGTCAACGCCTCAAGAAATTGATGACATTATGGCGCTGGCAATTCGCGTTAATGATTTCTTGTCCGGTCTTTTTTTAGGTGTCGGCATCCGTTTGATCGACTTCAAAATGGAATGCGGTCGGTTATGGGAAAGCGACATGATGCGCATTGTTGTCGCCGACGAAATATCTCCTGACAGCTGTCGGCTTTGGGACATTAAATCAAATGACAAGCTCGATAAGGATCGTTTTCGGCGCGATATGGGCGGGCTGGTTGAAGCCTACTCGGAAGTAGCGCGCAGACTTGGCATCATGCAAGAGGGCGAGCCCGCTAACGTTGGCGCTCCTAAACTTGTTAAATAGCATCGCTAAGACGCCACAATACTCTAAAAGACACCATCCAAGACTGTAGCCTATCATTTAATTTTGGAACCTTCGATGAAAGCTCGCGTAGTCGTCACTTTAAAAAACGGCGTTCTTGATCCTCAAGGCAAGGCCATTGAAGGCGCCCTTACCTCTCTGGGCGTTGCAGATATCGCCAGCATACGTCAGGGAAAAGTCTTTGACATCGAAATATCAGCGCAAGATCCAACTCAGGCAAAGCAGAATTTGAAAATCGCTTGTGAAAAACTCCTCGCAAATACAGTTATTGAGAATTACTCCATCGAGATCTAGCTGGCCTCTATGAAATCAGCCATCATTGTTTTTCCTGGATCCAACCGCGAAGGCGACATGGCGCGCGCGCTGCAACAAGCCGCGCAACATCAACCAGCTATGGTGTGGCATGCAGAACGCGAACTTCCAAAGGGAACGGATCTGGTCGTGCTGCCAGGCGGCTTTTCCTACGGCGACTATTTACGCTGTGGTGCCATCGCCGGTCGCGCGGCGATTATGGATGCTGTGCGCGCTCATGCTGAACGAGGCGGGCTCGTGCTCGGCGTATGCAATGGTTTTCAGATACTTTGTGAAAGCGGCCTTTTGCCAGGCGTTTTGATGCGCAACGCGCATTTACGGTTCGTTTGCCGAATGCAATATCTACGCGTAGAGCAAACTAATAGCCGCTTCACGCATAAATACGCCAACAGACAAATTATCAAGGTCTGTATTGCACATGGAGAAGGCAATTACGAAGCAGATCAGACAACGATCGACCGGCTAGAGGGCGATGGCCGTGTAGCATTTCGTTATTGCAATGCGGAGGGTGTCCTTGGCGGCATGGCAAATCCTAATGGATCTCGAAATGACATTGCTGGCATATTTTCTGAAAAGAAAAATGTCCTTGGGCTGATGCCACATCCAGAAAATCTGATCGATCCGTTAGTTGGCGGGATTGACGGCAAAGGACTTTTTGACAGTCTTGTTTGCGCAGCCTGATTTTATTTAGATCGCGCAATCTTTGCGACCCGCCATAGCGCCCGCTCCGCCTCCATTCGCGCTAGCTCGGCATGAGCGCGCGCCTGTGTCTGAGCGCTTCTGAGCGGTTCTCTCAATTGATTGATCCGCATGGATGTCCAAGATTTTAGCTGAGATTCCAATAAGCCACGATGCATAAAGCCAAAACCAGCGCGCATCATAACACTCATACCTGGCTCTAATCTTCCGCCTTCGCGCTCGATAGAGATCCGCGCCTTATGAAGCGCAATGAGATATCTCAATGCTCCAAATATTAATGCTGAAGGATCTCCGCCATGCGCAAAATAGCTCTCTAATTGTAAGCCAGTCTCACCATTAAAGGCTGCAGCCACAATACGATCTGAGGCAATACGCGCCGCGTGAGCAATAATCGCCTCAACATCTGTTGCGCCTACCTGAGAGCGTCCATGCATATAAAGCACTAGCTTTGCCAGCTCGGACCTACTCATCAACCGATCTTCGCCTAAGGAGTTAAGTAACAACCCCCTCGCCTCTGGCGTCGCTGTCAGCCCAGCCTCACGTAGGGTACGATCAATCAGTCCATTCAAGTCATGCGCGCTGTCTTCCTGACAATCAACCGCCGCACAGCGTTTTGCCCCTTCAATGAGCTTGCGCAAGGGCGCATCTTTTTTCAAAACAGCAGCTGTTAGCACGATCGTACAAGTATCAGGCGGAGCCGCAACCAAAGAATTAATTGCTGGAAGAATTGATTTCGCAGTGACCTCAACCAAAATTGCGCGTCGCCCGCCAAAAAGCGGCGTTGTATTGGCCTCATCCAACAACAGCAATGGATCGGAGGCAATTGCGTCTCCAGACAGTTGAACAAATTGAAAAGGATCACGCCGATCCTCAATGCGTTTATCAATTATGCTCAACGCACGCTCTCGCACCATCCCAGCATCAGGACCGTAAACGAGAAACAGAAACACATCTTCAGGGAGCGTTGACAGAAAACGCTCGGCGTCTCTTGTCTTAATTGCAACCACGAACGGGCGCCCTAACGCCGCGCCGCCAAATCCATAGCGATACGCGTACGAATATTTTCGGCAATAACTTTTGCGTCACGAATTGCTGCATCCCGAGAAGCGCGCACATTAGCAAAACGCGCTGTGAAACGATCATAGCTGGCAATTGACTCTGTTGAGCCCTTAGATATCTCAACTTTATCTGGCAATGAAATAAGCGTGTATTGCGCAATTACAACGACAGTAGCTGAACTCGAAAAAGCGGTTTGCGCGTTGTAAATAGGCGTTTGAACGCGCTCTGATAAGGTAACCTTCAGTCGATAGCGAGGCGTTGGCGTAGATCCGGTCCCATTCAACGCATAAATCAGTTCATTGCGCACATAGTGACCCGTACGGTCATTAATTTCATCAACTTCAATAGCCTGAAGCTCAGTCGCTGTAGAAACGCCATTCACATTCGGCCCATACATCGGCTCTATACACCCCGTAAGCGTAAATACGCTTACGGCGATGAGGAGAAGCGAAAGACAATGCTTTTTGGCCTTATCAAACAACAACATTGACGATCCTTTTGGGGACGAGAATGAATTTTTTTATCGGCTTACCGTCGATTGCGCGCACGACCGCTTCATGCGCTAAAGACACCTTGCGAATAGTTTCTTCGTCTGCATCATGCGATACGTCAATCTCTGCGCGTTTCTTGCCATTAACCTGAACTGGCAAAATAATCCTAGCCTGAGCAATAAGCTCTGGATCAGCGATTGGCCAAACAGCCTGAGCTACGAGACCCTTGTGACCCAAGTCAGACCAACATTCCTCGGCCAAATGCGGAACCATTGGTGCGATTAACCGCGCCAAAACGTCAGCAGCTTCACGAAAGGCGAAGGCCTGATCTGCGCCAACGCCATCCTCCTGTACCTTATCTAAGGATTCGGTTAATTCATTGACAAACTCGCGGATGCGCGCGATGGCGCTATTAAATCGCAGCCGCTCTATATTTTCCGTTACCGAAGCAATCGCCCGATGTGTAGCCTGGCGCAGCGCGAAGGCCTCAGCCGCTATTAGCTCGGGAGCAACTGCGCCTGGCGCCGCTGCAACGCACCCCAGCTCGCCCGTTACGCGCCATAGCCGTTGTATAAAGCGCCAAGCGCCCTGCGCTCCCTCATCAGACCAAATGACATCGCGATCAGGAGGACTGTCTGAAAGAACAAAAAGGCGCGCCGTATCCGCCCCGTAACTGGCGACGATTTCGTCCGGATCCACAGTATTCTTTTTAGATTTTGACATTTTTTCGATGGGACCGATCTCGACCTCCGTCCCGCCCTCAATGAGGAAAGCTTTGCGCGCTCCGTCTATTGTCTCCAGCCGAACGGCCGCGGGAGAGATCCAGGCGCCATGCGCGTCTCTATAGGTCTCATGCACCACCATGCCCTGTGTAAACAAACCTGAAAAAGGCTCACTCGCCGCGCCATAGCCGCTGTCGCGCATGGCTCGGGCAAAAAAACGGGAATAAAGAAGATGCAAAATCGCATGTTCAATCCCGCCAATATATTGATCGACCGGCAGCCAACGATTGAGGGAAGCCGCTGTTGCAGGGAGATGTTTGTTGTGAGGATCCACAAAGCGTGCGAAATACCATGAAGAGTCAACGAAAGTATCCATTGTATCTGTTTCGCGTCGCGCGGCTGCGCCACAGCTGGGGCAAGACACATGTTTCCATTTAGGATGACGATCGAGAGGGTTCCCTGGCTGATCAAATGTAACGTCTTGAGGCAGACGCACTGGTAAATCCTGCTCTGGCACAGGAACAACGCCGCAGCCATCACAATGAATGATAGGGATGGGACAACCCCAATAGCGTTGTCGCGACACGCCCCAATCTCGTAATTTATAGTTAACTTTTTTTGAACCCTGCGGCGCACTGAAGAGCAGTGTCTTTTCTAGTCTACTGGCGACCGTCTCTTTGGCTTGAGAAACAGTCAGCCCATCCAGGAATTGAGAATTAATCAACTTGCCCTCTCCTTCATAGGGCTCAAGGTCAATATTTAATTCTGATGGCATAACCCCATCCGGACAAACGACCGGCGTTACACCCAAAGAATATTTTTTTGCAAAATCAAAATCTCTTTGGTCATGCGCTGGACACCCGAAAATGGCGCCCGAACCGTAGTCCATTAAGATAAAATTAGCGATGAATACAGGCAGCCTCCAACTGGGGTCAAAAGGATGCACAACACGCAGCCCCGTATCGACGCCAATCTTTTCGGCTGTTTCAATCGCTTCCGCCGAGGTTCCGCCGCGACGACATTCTTCACAAAATTCAGCAATATCGCTTCTTTCTGCTGCAAGCTTTTTTGATAGAGGATGATCCGCAGCGAGCGCAATAAATTTTGCTCCAAACAACGTATCCGCTCGAGTTGTAAAGACTTCAATTTCTTCGATGCTGTCAAATGGCTCGCTCAAAGCAAAACGAACGAGCATGCCCTCAGAGCGACCAATCCAATTACGCTGCATGAGTCGGACCTTTTCAGGCCAACGCTCAAGGCTATCTAATGCGGTAAGCAGTTCGTCAGAGTAAAGGGTGATTTTTAGAAACCACTGGATCAGTTCACGCTGCTCGACTAATGCGCCTGAGCGCCATCCACGACCATCTATAACTTGTTCATTGGCAAGTACTGTATGATCAACAGGATCCCAATTAACTTTTGATTTTTTTCGATCCACCAAGCCGGATTTGAGAAAATCTAAAAATAACTTTTGCTGATGCTGATAATACTCAGGATCGCACGTAGCAATCTCACGCGTCCAATCTAAAGAAAGACCTAGACTTTTCAGCTGCGAGCGCATGGCGGCGATATTCGCGTAGGTCCATTCAGCAGGATGCGCGCCTGTCTGCGCCGCAGCGTTCTCCGCAGGCAATCCAAAGGCGTCCCACCCCATTGGATGCAAAACGTCATAACCCCTGGCGCGCATAAAACGCGCAATAACGTCCCCCATCGAGTAATTACGGACGTGGCCCATATGCAGCCGCCCCGATGGATAGGGAAACATCTCCAAGACATAATATTTAGGCGCAGTTGCGAGCTCGCCAGCCTTAAAAACTTGATTTTCCTCCCAGATCTTCTGCCAGCGCTGTTCACACTCAGCAAAATTATAGCGGTCAGGTCTCATGGCGGCATAAATCCGATTAAATAGGGAGTCTAACCGTTAATGCCGATCAGCAAGCGAGATGTCAAAGCCAAGTTTAGACGCTCAGAAAAGATTGCCGGACGGCTAAATGCGCGGTAACCAAACGCATGACCATAACTGACCGCCTGAATGCGACAAAAACCGCCCTTGCCAGAGCGGCGGTAGATAGCAATCGCGATCCAAAAGACATCACGCTGATCTGCGTAACAAAGACTTTTTCCGCTGAGGAGATCGCGCCGCTTCTTGAAGCTGGCCACCGGATTTTTGGCGAAAACCGCGTTCAAGAGGCCTCAGGAAAATGGTCAGGCCTTCGCGCACACTACTCAAATATAGAACTTCATCTTATCGGCCCCCTCCAGTCCAATAAAACGCGCGAAGCGGTGGAAACCTTTGATGTAATACAAAGCCTAGATCGCGAGAAACTTGCCAGCGCGATCGCTGAAGAAATGTCACGAAGTAAAAGATATCCAAAATTATTTGTGCAAATTAACACGGGGGCAGAACCACAAAAGGCAGGTGCTCTACCGCAAGAAGCGGATAATTTTATAAAGATTTGTCAAGAGATCTATAAATTAAAGATTGAAGGACTTATGTGCGTGCCTCCAGTCAATGAGCAGGCCGCGCCTCACTTTGCCTTACTAGCAGAAATTGCACGTCGCAACAATTTAGCCCAACTCTCAATGGGCATGAGTTCTGATTTTGAAGTCGCAATACAATTAGGCGCCACATTTGTGCGCGTTGGGTCTAAAATTATGGGTCAGCGGGATTATCTGACATAAATGCAAACCCGGCGCGCGAGCCTGGGGAGAAGCTTACGCATATCGCCCTCCCTCAGTGCGATACATCCAGCTGTCGCTTCCAGCTGATTGGTTGCAATATGAAAAAATATAGCGCTTCCGCGAGAACGCCTAACGGGATTTAAATTATAATCCATTACCCCAACGACATCATAAAGGTTATCTAGCCGCCACATTTCCTCATGTCTTAATTGTGTCGGCAGCATTAAAGGGCGATTATAAAGAAAACTACTTTCATCGTCGCACCATGCACTGTTAGGACGCGTGAGACGCCATGGCGCATGAAGATTACAGGCGTAACGAAGATAATAATAGAGAAGCCTAAAGTCGCCAGCAGGCGTCGCCCCATCCCCTTCCCGCTTATTATAGGTAACGCCACGACGACCTAGGGCGCAGGAAAATAAGGTATTTCCTGCAACCAATCGACCTTCGTGCGGCAATCCGCCTGGCCGTTGTGTAACATAAAGTTTAGTCAGCAGCATAGTTGCTTATGCGTTCGGCTTGGGGGAGAATATCAAATCCATAGTAAGGCTTGACTATGAACATACACAACAAAGACGGCTCTCGATATAACGCATGAATAACACCGTTTATATGACAATTATTGCTAATAACGCCTTAATAAAACGATTAAACGAGCAGAGCAGCGCCTTTGAACAATTAGTGCTGCAGTCAACAAATTCAATTCAGGCTCTTATAGAGAGAAATGATTTATTTCCTGACATAATACTGCTTGATGATGAAACATGCAAAAAAAACGTCCCGAGAGAAATCAAGGCTCTTCAGTCTAGCGGATATGCTGGCCCTATCATCCTAGTCAGCGCCGAAAAACTTTTCTATCCCCCTCCGATTGTTCACCTTAAACGACCATTTCGCTTGAATGACCTCAGCGAACTTATAGAATTATGCTTATCAAAAGCAGACCGCTTACGACGACTTCCTCAAACAATCTGTAGCAACCTTACAGAAAAAGAGGCGGCAATTTTTAATCGTCTTCTCCAGGACTTGGGTCGCAGCGTCGAAAAATCAAAATTACTTCAGGAGATCTGGGGGTATGGACCTGAAATATCTACGCGTACTTTAGAAACGCATATTCATCGCTTACGCCGTAAAATTGACACGGACACAGCCGCTGAATGGTCCCTAGAAACAAGCGAGAATGGCTATAGGCTTGTGAAAAAAACGAGCTAAAGCTTATCTATCAAAATTATCTCTAAGTTCGATAATTCTGTAAATTTGATTTAATGTTTGGATGCAAAAAAGATGGAAAAAACGCCTAAGATCTCTGATAAGAAAACCATTTTCATTAATCACGAATTCCGAAAAGCGGTGCTAGAAGAGCTTCACGCCCGTCCATTTCTGCCAGTATCGACGCCAAGGCGAATTTATCATTATGCTTTTACCACAACCCATGATGATGCAATCCTAGACCGCATTAATTTAGAAGAATTTGCAAAAGAAAAAAACACCCCCCCTCCGCCAGCGGATGCAAAGTTTCATTATTTTAATCTAAATGACTGGAGGCTACGTTGGGAGCAGCATACTGAATTTACAACATATACCTGGTCTACCGGACTAAATGCTGAAGTCCCATTTGAACATGATGATCCAGTAAAGACCGGTGAAGTAGCTTTTTTGCCGCCAGGAAAGTTGATTACCGCAACACAGATCGCTGTAATTGATCATACTCAATCTATCGATAAACTTACTAAGTTTTTTAATTCTCAAAGTCTTTGCGTCATTGGCGCAGATAAAGGAAACGCAGAAATATTTGGTGATTTTTATGCAGAAAATGAGGGCTATACAAAATTTATTCTTCGCGTAATAAACGCGAAGCCATTAGAAGCTGGCCGTCTCGCTCAACGTATTCTCGAAATCGAAACCTACCGCACGATGGCGCTGCTTGCTTTACCTCTGGCGCGTAACGTTTCTCCAAAATTACGCGAGATGGAAAAAGAACTTACAGACATAACCCATGCACTCTCTATAGCCCAGGGCTCTCGCACTAGCCAAGATTTACTAAAACGCTTGTCCGATCTCCTTGCATCAAGCGAAGCCATGGCGACACGAACTGCGTTCCGATTTAGCGCGAGCAGGGCTTATCATGCCCTAGTAAATAATCGACTTGATCTATTAGAAGAAATAAAAATCAACCAATACCCCACTCTTTCCAATTTTCTCAGTACGCGCCTTAATCCAGCAATTGAAACATGCAATGCGATTGAGGAGCGACAACATCGCCTGTCAACTGATGTAGAACGCGCCACAAATCTTATGCGGACAGGCATTACCCTAGAAATGGAGAAACAAAATAGCAAGTTGCTTGATGATATGAACCGTCGAACGCGGTTACAAATGCGACTGAACGCTATGGTTCAGGGAATCTCAGTAGCCGCGCTTGCATATTATCTGACGGGTCTTTTTTCATATATTGCGCAAGGATTAAGGGATTCAAAACTCTTACCACAATCTATGAGCGCAGAAATAGCGTCGGCGCTAGGCCTACCACTAGCAATAATTATTTCTTGGGCTTTTATGGCTCGAGTGCGATATCTTTCTCGACGAGCCGCTGAAGAGGAAAATGTTGAATAGTCTTTATTCAATATCCAACGGCTTAACGCCTTTTATTGCTCCATTTTCACCCAAGGTAATCTTTTCAATTCGCGATTCGGCATCAGACAAGAGCTTCTCGCATCTATCTTGTAAGATCTTTCCTCGAGCATAAAGCGCAACAGAGTCATCTAAGGAGATAGATCCTTTTTCAAGCGTGGAAACAATTTGTTCAAGTTCCTGCATTGCTACTTCAAAGGAAAGCTCAGCAGGATTATTAAGCGCCGCCATCTTACTTGTCGTCAAGATTTAACTCCTGTATTTTATTAATTTAATGAGTAAAAATTAATCATGATCTTCTGGTTCGGCATGACCAACAATATGTAGTATTTCTGGGAATCGATCTCTCATCCGTCTTTCAATATCATCTAGAGCGTGATGAACCTCGCTTACAGGCAGTAAAGACTTTATAGAGCAGTGGTAATTCACGATCCAGCCCCCTAATGTCTCACGGACCCGCACATCGTGGATATCAAATATTCTTTGGGTTATCTTGCTAAAATCCGCTAAACCTTGGGCGATCTTATTGCGAATAGGCGGCAATACATCTACACCCGTCAAAACATGGGGCGAAAAAGGCTCTATATGCGTCTCAATTTCAACATCGGCTCCAAATTCATCCCGAACCGCCCGTTCAAAATCTGTCGCAATGGCATGAGCCTGACCGATTGGCATAGCTCCATCTAATTCAATATCGACACCAATTGATAACCGGTCATTCACCTGTTGCGCTATAATATTATGTATTGAAAGATGCCGCCGCGCCGCAACAAGCATTGTGCGTTCAATTACTGTTTCATCGTCAAGCGCAACGGGCTCTATAACCACTGTTAGCAATGCGCGAGGCTCCACTGAAGCTATCGCTTCAGTCACAAAAACCTTAATTTGCGCGGCCTGCTCCATTCTTAAGCTGCGCGCTACACTGACAATAATTTCTCCAATAATTTCTGCGCCAACACTCCGCAATCTCAATTGTTGAATTGCGATTACACCTGGAACCTGCAGCACGCTTTTTTCAATCTCAGGCGCTAAATTATGCGGCGCAGCATCCAGTAAGGTATCAATCGTTCGCCTACCAAGCCGATATCCTGCAACAGCAATAAATCCCGCCACCGCCACAGACGCCACTTCATCGCCGCGCTCAAAACCATAACGTGTCGCAATAATGCCAATAAGAACGAGCGCTGAAGAAATTAAATCACTCGCAAAATGAATGGCGTCAGCTTCAAGCGCCTCGCTATGCTCTTCCTTAGCAATGAGTCCAAGCTGTCTCGAGCGCAAAAAGTCGATGATGATTGATAGAGCCAAAATAGCATATACTGGCCAACCTGCCTCAATTTTAACGCTTGATTCACCAAAACGACGCAGCGCCTCTCCGATCACAAGCAGCGCAAGACCAAAGAGGAAGCCCGTTTCAACCAAGGCCGCTAAAGCCTCAACCTTTCCATGCCCAAAGTGATGCTCGGCATCAGCTGGTTTTTCCGCCTCTTTAATTGCAAAATAGGTAAGAATCGTTGCGCCAGTGTCAACAAATGCGTGGCCAGCCTCTGACAGTAGGGCTAAAGAACCCGACCAAAGACCCGCGGCCAATTTAGCCACGGCAAGCAATGCGCTAGCAACAATTGAGGCGCGAGCAGCTATAATCTTCCGACTCTGCATGGATCAAATAAATAGTTCATTTTAATAATGGTTAAGGGACAGCACCGCTGAACCGCTCCCAATGACCTATCAAGGAGATACTGAGAAATCAATTTAACTTGATATTTATATAAATTCCCGCCTATCTCGGGTTTACCGGAAAAGCTGGAGGCAACATGCGCTTTCTTCATACAATGATCCGCGTCAGTAGTCTAACTGATACGCTCCATTTCTTTTGTGACTTACTTGGATTTCAAGAAATCAAGCGTTCAGATAACAACACGGGTCGTTACACGCTTGTCTATTTAGCTGCCCCAGAAGATGTTGATACCGCTGCTCGATACGCTGCGCCCTTGATCGAGCTCACTCATAACTGGGACGAAAGTAGCTATGCTGGCGGACGTAATTTTGGCCATATCGCATTGTCGGTGGACAATATCTACGACATCTGCAAACGCCTACAAAAGGCAGGCGTTATTATTAACCGCCCACCGCGAGACGGATATATGGCCTTTGTGCGCACGCCCGATAACATTTCCATAGAACTTCTTCAAAAAGGAGAGCCCCTACCGCCGCAAGAGCCTTGGATCTCGCAAGAGAATATAGGTCAATGGTGAAAAGATGTGCTGCAGCGCAACAGCAGCTGAATAGACGATCCCAACCTCACCTCTTGCTGAGTGAAATAAGCTTAAATACTCATAAACTCAACGTTCCCTGCTCTTATTTTGCGGCCACAGAGAGGGGATAATCACATATGAGAAACTCATGTGGGTATAGGCTCAATAATCGCGTCTCAGCAAATCGCTAGATAAAGCAATAGCTTTACATGAAAATGTCATCAACTCTTGATAGTTGATAATATGCCTTATGTGCAGCGCATCACGAATTAGACTTGCAGTAAGTTAATTTTATTTGCACCATACTCGCGCAGCTTTCGGCTTGTTTTTTTTAAAGCGCCTGCGCAGAACGGAGATGATCATGCTTATTGCAGATTTAATCCATTCCTGTTCTAATGAGAATGTTGCACAAGCGGCAATTGCATCAATTGGCGGCGATCTCGCGACACAAGCCGCTACATGCGCAAAAAAACACAATCTAACTATTGGCCGCCTTGTTTCGAACATCGTTAGAAATTTTGATCTATACTCTGACGGCGCAGCTAAGATCGCGTTACAAGATCAAATTTTAGGCCACGACCAGCCGCTGCTGTTTGGGCTCAAAGCGCTGCTTGAAGCTGCCATAGAAAATGATTGTATGATCTTAAATCAGGATATAGATTTGCCTCTCGCAAAAGCTCAATGCAGCTGGGGGCAATCACCTCAACTGCACTAAAAATAATTCAGCGTCTTAAAAAACAATTTACGAAACTTTTATATTTTAGATTTTTGACTTATAGAGTCACCTTCTTCAAAGTTCTAAATCGAAAAAGCCTCTTTGATAATCGACCAACAAACAATCAACTTGCTTCTCATAACTTATGGCTATTGGGTCATATTTTTTATGATTGCTCTTGAAAGCGCCGGACTCCCGTTGCCAGGAGAAACGGTTCTGATCGGCGCTGCTATTTACGCGCGTAGTAATGGTGTAATCCATCTAGAATATATTATTTTTGCAGCTGCTAGCGGAGCAATCATTGGCGATAATTTAGGATATTTTATCGGATACAAATTTGGTTTTTCAGCTCTGCGCCGCTATGGACCAGGACTGGGACTTCCACCTCAAAAACAACGCCTTATTCAATATCTTTTTTATAAATGGGGCGGCCTCGTCGTCTTATTTGGACGATTTATAACCTTACTCCGCGTCTTTGCCGCACTCATGGCTGGGGCAAGTCATTTACCCTTTTTGCGCTTCTTTTTTTACAATGCCTTAGGGGGCGTTCTATGGGCGGCATGTTTTGGTTATGGGGCCTATATTTTGACAGAAAATTTTGAAAAAGTTCAATCGCCAACCGCTAAAATTGCTTTTGTTATTTTGTTGATAGGTCTCTTTTTTATTTGGCGTTTTTATAAAAAAAACGCCCAGCGACTGAATGAAGAATCTGAAGCGCTTTTTGCGAATGGTTTTCCACCTAATTAAATTTAACACCCTCCCGAGCAACAGCTAACGCATTGCGTAAATCTCTCGCTAGATCCGCTTTTTGGTCTGGGCCAAGAAAAGAACCAATTTCAATCCGCTCCCCCTTGCAAGCTAGCGCAACGCTCTGCATCCCAAATTCTTCATGGTTATGCTGTTCCAAGCGAACCCAAAAAGGATTAAATCGCCACTCCCGCCGCTGGCCGCGCACATTTATCTTTGTAAAAACAAGCTCTAGCATAGTAAGATCGAGCGTTTCTAAGACTTGCGCAGAGCGATAATTCAATCTGAAGGCGATATAGAGCGCTAATGCATCGAGCCCCATGAAACCAACCACCGGCCAAGCGCCAATAATAAAAAATGGTATTGCATAAATGAGCTGGAGGATTAGAAAAGCGATAATAAAAATTATAAATGATCGTGGCGACATAGATCTATGCGGCGATAGACGCGTAGCATAAATCTTTCTTGCATAAGCATCGGGCATGGTTCAATCTCACAATACTTTTTCTCTACTAAGTAAAGCTAGCTTAGTTAAATGAAAAAAATAAGCCCAAAAACCCAGCGCAAGGCGCAATACTCTAGCGCGAAAAAAATGCAAAGACCAAGCCTCGTCCAGCGCCGTCGGGTTGAAGAAATTTTTACCAGATTCTCTAAAGCGTCACCAAATCCTAAAGGGGAGCTCTATTACACAAATCCCTTCACTTTACTTGTTGCGGTCGTTCTATCCGCCCAAGCGACGGATGTCGGTGTAAACAAAGCGACACATAAGCTCTTCAACCTAGCGGATACGCCGGAAAAAATCCTAGCGCTTGGCGAGCCTCGCCTTAAGACGCTCATTCAAACAATTGGTTTATTCAGAACTAAAGCCAAACATATCATAGGCCTGTGTCAAATATTAGTTAATGAATATGGCGGTCAAACGCCGCAAAACCGAGACGCGCTGATGACCTTACCTGGGGTTGGGCGAAAAACAGCAAATGTGGTGATGAATATCGCCTTTCATCAGCCTACAATAGCGGTTGACACGCATATTTTTCGGCTTTCAAATCGACTTCCGCTTGCTCCAGGCAAAACGCCGCAAGAAGTAGAAGACGGTTTAATGACCCTCATTCCTAAAAGGTTTTTATTACACGCCCATCATTGGCTGATCTTACACGGTCGATATGTATGCAAAGCACGCAGACCTGAATGTAACCGCTGCATCATTTTTGATTTATGCAACTCTAATGAAAAAATAAGCAATTTAACATCTACGGCAAAATGAAAAAATTATCCATTTTTTTAAGTATCCTCGTCTCTTGTTCATCCCCTTTCTGTTATGCAGAAAACAAGATTGACCTTAAGGGCTTTCACGGTAAGCTGCGGGCACAATTACATGAACTTGGATATTTATCTGAGTTGAACGGTAAATATCAAATAAGGGTAACGGAAGTCACAATTGACCCACAAGGCTACATGAAAGACCACCATCACTCAGGCCCCGGTATTCGCTGCATAGTTTCAGGCGAATTAACCTATGTTATAAACAATGAAAAAACTGTGTATAAAACAGGAGATTGCTTTACCGAACGTGGAGACATTACCCACACCTCAGCTAATCCAAAAGTAAAGCCGGTTAAACTTCTTAACTTTGAATTACTCCCTAGCTCGATAAAAGATACTGAAAACTCTCTTCAGCCCGTGCGCTAGGGTCGTTTTTTTAAAGAGACATTATACTGACTGCCCTAACCGCCCTGCCAAATCACAAATGAATTGCCATGCAACACGTCCAGAACGCGCGCCACGCGTGACCGACCACTCGAGCGCCTTAGATCGAACATGTTCAGAAGAAACATTGAGTTTATAATGATTTACATAAGAGAAAACCATCAACAAATAGTCATCTTGGCTACAGTTGTGGAAACCAATCCAAAGGCCAAAACGATCTGAAAGTGAGACTTTTTCATCAATCACTTCATCAGGATTGATTGCCGTCGCGCTTTCATTCTCCATGATGTTTCGCGCAATAAGGTGACGTCGGTTTGTTGTGGCATAAAAAATAACATTCTTTGGACGCCCTTCTACACCACCATCCAGCGCAGATTTAAGCGCCTTATAGGACGTCTCCGATCCTTCAAAAGAAAGATCGTCACAAAAGACAATAAATCGAAAAGGAGCCTGAGATAAAGTGAATAATAGATCTGGCAGGGCATCAATATCTTCTCGATGGATCTCTATTAATTTTAGCGCGCCTGCATCTGATAAAGCACCATGAACTGCCTTTATCAAGGATGATTTTCCCATGCCTTTTGCCCCCCAAAGGAGAGCATTATTTGCTGAAAGTCCTTGAGCAAAGCGCTGGGTATTATTAAACAAAATATCACTTTGCTGTTGAATGCCTTTTAAAAGAGCGAGTTCAACGCGATTAATTCTGACAACGGGATGAAATCCCTGGGATAACCTTCGCCAAATAAAGGCTTCCGCAGATGAAAAATTAGGCTTAGAGGCCAAAGGCGGCGCGAGCCGCTCGACTGCTTCCGTGAGACGCAAGAGACAAGCTGTGATATCTTTCTTTTTCATTTCTCAACTCACACGGCCTTGTATTAATTTAACCAGATCTATACGCCAATGATTTTGTTGTCTATTTTGATTTATTTCTTAAGCTCATTTTTAGGAGGCGATTTTGCAAGCTGAAGCCATAATTAACAATTTGAAAATAATTATTTCTACCCTTGAAAAAAGCAAAGCGGAACTGACCTTAACCCAAATAATTGAAAAAGACGAGCAAACCAAACTAGAATTTTTGAACCTCTTCAAAGAGAAGCCTAATGCTCGAGAGTTTTTATTAGGCGTAGTCAGCACATCAAAATACCTCTCACATCTTGCATTACAAGATCCCCCTCGACTTTTACGCGTGCTCTCGATGAATCCTGAGACGCAAATAAGCAATCTGATTGAAAATATCAAAAAAGAAAATTTAGACGATGAAGCAAAGCTAATGCATAAGCTTCGTTGCATAAAAGCAGAAGCCGCGATGATTATCGGCCTGGCCGACCTAGCTAAAACTTGGGATACGTTAAAAACAACCCACGCTCTAACAATAATTTCTCAAGCCGTTCTCTCCGCAGCAATAAAATTTACATTACGCGAGGCGGCGCTAGCTGGAAAAATTGAGCTCCCAGACATAAGGAATCCGGAACGCGGCAGCGGATGGATTTTTCTTGGTATGGGAAAAATGGGCGCCTTTGAATTAAACTACTCCTCAGATATTGATTTAATCGTCTTCTTCGATCGACACCGCGCACGTCTCGCAGAGCCTGAAGCCGACACTGAACTTTTTGTTAAAATGACAAAAAGAGTAGTGAAAATCATAAGTGACTATACAGAAAATGGCTATGTATTTCGTATCGATTTACGACTTCGTCCTGACCCCAGCGCAACGCCAATCGCCTTACCGCTTGAAGCAGCAATGAATTATTATGAAAGCATGGGACAAAATTGGGAGCGAGCCGCATTTATAAAGGCCAGACCAGTTGCGGGCGATGTGCAAGCTGGCGAAAGTTTTCTAAACGAGCTTGCACCTTTTATTTGGCGAAAGAATTTTGATTTTGCAGCAATAGCAGATGTCCATTCTATCAAGCGGCAAATTCATGCTCACAAGGGACATGCCTCAATTACAGTAAATGGCCATAACATCAAGCTTGGCAGGGGCGGCATTAGAGAAGTTGAGTTCTTTGTTCAAACACAACAATTAATTTTAGGCGGCAGAAATCCTGAGCTTAGAGGCCGCGAAACACTGAAAATGTTGGATCAGTTAACGAAAAGCGGCTGGATTGAAGAAAAAACTCGCAGCGAATTGAAGACAGCTTATATTTTTTTACGTGATGTTGAGCATCGCATACAAATGGTTGCGGACGAGCAAACACATTGTTTACCTGAAACCGATGATGACGTCGCCATTATTGGTAGAATGATGGGTTATATCGGTTATAGTGATTTTGCACAAAATTTAACTCATCACCTTACCATCGTGCAAAATTATTATTCCCAACTTTTTGAAAAATCCCCTGAATTAACAACCAAGACCGGAAATCTTGTGTTCACCGGAGATGAGGATGATCCTGAGACATTAGCTTCGCTGATGCAAATGGGATATGATAATCCAAAAACAATTACTGAAATTATTCGAAGTTGGCATTTTGGACGATATCCAGCTACGCGATCTACCATTGCGCGCGAGCGACTGACTGAACTGACCCCAGCGCTTCTTGAACGGATTGCACACACACAAAATGCTGATCAAGCATTTATCGCATTTGATAATATGATTAAAGGATTACCAAGCGGCGTACAACTTTTTTCACTTCTTGCAGCCAACCCAAAGCTATTAGTGCTTCTATCAGCCATTCTTGGCGCATCGCCAAAATTAGCTGAGACCGTTTCGCGTCGTCCAAGAATCTTCGGTGCTTTATTAGAGCCTGAATTCTATAAAGAAACTCCAACCAGAACCGAACTTGCCGAGCGTCTCTCTTTACAAATAAAAGCAGCGGCTAATTATGAAGAAAAGTTAGATCGCGCAAGAATATTTGGTCAGGAGCAAAAATTTCTGATTGGGGTGCGGATCATTACCGGCTCAATTTCGGTTGCTAACGCTGGAGCGGCTTATACAAACTTAGCGGAAGTAATTCTCCGTGAATTATTTCACCATGTTTTAGATGAATTTTCACGTGAAAATGGTTACATCGAAAACGGAGAAGTCGCCGTTATTGCTATGGGTAAATTAGGCGGCTTCGAAATGACGGCCGCCTCTGATCTAGATCTGATTCTCATTTATAAGGCCGATCCTGCAGCCTCATCGATTGGCTGTGAAAAAGGGCTATCAACGTCCCATTATTACGCCAGACTCACGCAACGCCTTATTACTGCACTTTCAGCTCAGACCACAGAAGGCATTCTCTATGAAACAGATTTCCGACTGAGGCCTTCCGGAAATAAAGGACCCATTGCAATTAGCATAGAAAGATTCATTGATTATCAAGCAACTGAAGCCTGGACGTGGGAGCATATGGCGTTAACGCGAGCGCGCGTAATCGCAAGCTCTAAAGATTTTAACAAAGTCGTAGAAGAAGCCATTCATGACGTCCTTACCCGCCCAAGAGACTCCTTAAAATTAACAAATGATATTTTATCAATGCGTCAACGCCTAGCTTTTGAAAAAAACAGCAAAAATTTATGGGAATTAAAACAAACAGCCGGAGGAATTGTAGATATTGAATTTATAACTCAATATTTGCTACTCCTCAATGGAGCGCGCCATCATAATATTTTTTCAACATCCATTACGGCCGCCTTAACAAATCTATCAAATACTCAACTGATAGCGCCCAATGTAGCTGAAAATTTAATTCAGGCTTTCCATCTTTACCAAGGCCTTACTCAGATTATCCGCCTTTCAATTGACGAAACCTTCAACCCTGAAAAGGCGAGCCTCGGTCTCGTTCAATTACTCCTCGCCTTCACTAGCTCTCCAGACTTATCTCACCTTGAAGCCTGCCTGATCGAAAAAGAACGTCAAATACGAGAGATATTCGTTTCTTTGCTAGGAGAGGTTACTCCATAAGCTTTATATTTAAATTGGCAGTTGTCGAATGACCGTCCCTGGCATAGAAACGCCTAATTCAGACAGTTTAACACGCCCTGCCTGCGAAGCATCAAATTAACATTCAAATTATGGCCCATCAGTTGGAGATTACGGATGTCAGACACAAAGAATTGTAAAAAAATTCATTTAACCCTCTCCCTGGGGACCGCAAGCATAGCCCTTCTTCTTGCTTTGGGCAGCGCGCCGGCTCACGCTAAGGCGCTGGCGAAGGTCAATGGAGTTGAGATCACCGACGAGGATTTAAAACTTGCCATGGATGACCTAGGCCCTGGTATCCCGCGTCAGTTAGAAGGAAAAGCAAGGGAGAGCTATGTCCTTGACTTTTTGATTGATGAGCAGCTTGTCGTTCAAAAGGCTCAAGCTGATAAATTATCCGAGTCGCCAGATTTTGCAAAAAAACTTGCCTATCTACGCGACAAAGCATTGATGGAAACACTATTAAGCAATATTGCAAAATCTGCTGCAACCGAGCCGGCAATTAAACTTGCCTACGATGAAGCGGCTAAAAACCAAAAGCCAGATACAGAGTATCACGCGCACCATATTCTTCTGCCTACAGAAGAAGAGGCTAAAAATGCGCTTAAACGGGTTAGGGGCGGAGAGGCTTTTGATAAGGTTGCCGGCGAACTATCAAAAGACCCCGGCGCAAAAGGCGGCGATCTAGGCTGGTTTACTAAAGATCGCATGGTTCCGGAATTTGGTGAAGCGGCCAGCAAGCTTGAGCCCGGGCAGATTTCCGAACCCGTCAAAACTCAATTTGGATGGCATATTATCAAATTGGATGAAAAGCGGCCAAAGACTTTCCCTCCTCTTGATCAAGTGAAGGATCAAGTCGCTCGCTATGTCGTCCAGAAAGCGCAAAGCGAATTAGTTGTAAAATTACGAGAAGGCGCGAAGATTGAACGATTAGACCAACCACCTGAAACTACAAAAGCAGAAGATAAGAAAAAATAAATTCCAAATGTGTCGACGCTTAAAAAGCGTCGACACATCATTGTAATAAAAAATTTTTATGGTTTCTAAAAATTACCTATTTTGGCGGCGGCCAAGACAAATATAATTAAGGCTTTCTATAATGGCGCAGAACTCAGCACTTTCTCCCCTTGCCCCTAAATCAGCGCCCACCATCGCCCCGCTCGAGGGCGTTCGCTTTGCAACCGGCGCAATAGGCATACGTTATGCGGATCGCCCTGATGTGATGCTCGCTTTATTCGATGAAGGCGCAACAGTTGCAGGCGTTTTCACAAAATCAAAATGCCCCTCAGCGCCAGTAGACTGGTGTCGCACTCAATTAAAAGGCGGCAAGGCGTATGCGCTTCTCGTCAACTCCGGAAATGCTAATGCGTTCACTGGAAAGGCCGGAGCGCGAGCTGTAAAATTATCCGCGCAACTTCTGGCCTCAGCAGCCGGAATAAAGGAAAAGCATATATTTATTGCCTCAACTGGCGTCATCGGCGAACCTCTCGACGCCAGCAAGTTTCAGGGAAAACTTACGCCGCTTATCGCGCAGGCTAAACCAGAAAATTGGCTGGAAGCGGCTCGCGCCATAATGACAACTGACACCTTTCCAAAACTAGCTACTCGCAAAGCCATTATCTCTGGGGTTGAAGTGACGCTAAGCGGTTTCGCCAAAGGCGCAGGTATGATCGCGCCAGATATGGCGACGATGCTCTCTTTCATTTTTACCGATGCATGGATCGAAGCGAAAACACTGCAAGCCCTGCTCACAAATGCAGTAAAGGGAACATTCAACGCCATCACTGTTGATAGCGATACATCAACCTCAGATAGTTTGTTACTTTTCGCAACAGGAGCCGCACATACGCGTGGATTGGAAAAAATCGATCGACCTAATGATAAAAATTTGTCAGATTTTAAACGGGCCTTAAACGAGCTTATGCTTGAACTTGCTCATCAGATTGTAAAAGATGGCGAAGGCGCAAGAAAATTTATTGAAATTCAAGTAACCGGCGCCAACTCATCTAGATCAGCTAAAAAGATTGCTCTATCAGTTGCAAATTCCCCTTTGTTTAAAACCGCTATTGCTGGAGAGGACGCAAATTGGGGTCGTATTGTAATGGCGGTTGGTAAAGCAGGCGAAAAAGCAGACAGAGATAGACTTTCGATTTGGTTTGGTGATATTCGGGTTGCACACAAAGGACTCCGTGATGCTAATTACAATGAGGCCGCAGTCTCTCAGCTCATGAAAGATGATTTCATAACTGTTAAGATTGATCTAGGAATTGGCAAGGGCGCAGCAAAAGTATGGACATGTGATTTGACAAAGGAATATGTCGCTATTAACGGCGACTATAGAAGCTAAAGGGTAACTCGCAAAGCATTGAGTTTGTCTTCGTGAGCTATTTGTAATTAATTTGAAAATAAACCATTGGATTACAGATTTTGATCGAGATTTTATATATTTCTCGGATTTATAACTTAACATCCACCAGCTTAAATTTAAAATCAACGCGCTAATGTTTTAAAAAAAACATGGAATAAATAAATAATCATGAAAATTCTATATGTCGTCGCCGCCGCGTTGATTTCCGATCATCAGAAAATCTTAATCACTCAGCGCCCTGCTGGAAAAAATTTAGCCGGATTATGGGAATTCCCGGGTGGAAAAATTGATGAGGGTGAAACGCCTGAGCAAGCGCTTATTCGAGAACTAGACGAAGAACTACGCGTTCAGGTAAAGAAACAACATCTTCATCCAATTAGTTTTGCTAGCCATAGCTATGAGGAGTTTCATTTATTCATGCCTTTATATGCATGTCGTATTTGGAATGGCGAGGCGCAGTCAGCAGAGGGACAGAATCTTGCCTGGGCAACCATGCAAGAATTAAAAAATTTCAAGATGCCCGAAGCGGATATACCCCTGATCGCGCCGCTCATAAAATGGATAGAACAAAATTAAGTCAGCGCCATTGGTTCTGGTTTTATTATTGCATATGTCGCTGGTATAGATAAGCTCCAAACCAATCCTTCTGGCGGAAAACTTAACGTCGCTTCACCATCTAAGGCTTGCGCGACAAGCCTCTTGATAACCTTATGACCAAAACCCTCTCGCGGCGGCGCAACAACACAAGGCCCGCCACTCTCGCGCCATTCAAGGGTCAATCGTCCCTCTTTAATCGCCCACGCGATCGCAATGGCACCACCGTCGCGTGATAGGCAGCCATGCGCAAGCGCATTGGTGGCCAGTTCATGTAAAGCAAGTCCGATATTCTGAGCGGCCTCAGGTTTAAGCATCAGAGGGGGGCCACTGATCGCAGCACGATCGCTTAGCTCAGATTTAGAAAGGTCTAAACAATAGCCCATCTGCGCTTGGATCAAATCATGCATTGACGCCCCTCGCCAGTCCTGAGAGATCAGCAAATCATGCGCCATGGATAAGGCTTGAAGACGTGCGCCAAATTTTTTTTGAAATTCTTCAAGAGACAGGGCGCCGATAGCTGTTTGACGCGCCATCGCCTGTACTACAGCTAATAAATTTTTGGATCGATGAACCAATTCGCGCAATAACACGCGCACATGATTTTCTCTTTGCTTACGACCGGTAATATCTCGCGCCGTGCCTAGAATACGTATTGCAACGCCGTTATCAAGTATTGTGCGACCGCGAATTGACACCCAGCGCTCGATGCGATCTTCCTGACCAATAACACGATATTCAATTTCATAATCACCGCTGTTTTTTGGGTCTATGGCCGCTTGAACCGCATCACGAGCGCGCCTTTGGTCTTGAGGGTGGATAGCGCTACGAAACATATCTAGAGTTGCTTGTGTCGCTTCGCTCATGCCCCACAACTTACGCACGCGTCGATCAAGATGAACCTCTCCGGTGAGAAGGTTCCAATCCCAAATACCTGTAGTTCCTGCATCTAACGCCAGTTGCATTCTTTGCAAGGCATAGGCTGGATCATTCATTATTTCATGATCAACATTTGCCAAGCTCCCTGTGACGCCAGCATCAGTCATTTCAAATTTAGTCACTCTGAGACCTTCATAGATGAATCAGATATCAACAAGCTCTATTGCGAATGCTGCTTTTTCTTGAATAAAAGCAAAGCGCGCCTCAGGCTTATTGCCCATCAGCCGCTCAACACAGTCTGCTGTTTCTTCTCGTTCATCATTAACAACAAACACCTTGAGCAAGGTCCGCTTGGTTGGATCCATTGTTGTTTCTTTTAATTGAGCGGCGCTCATCTCACCAAGACCTTTAAAACGACTGGCTTCAATCTTACCTTTGGCTGTGAGCTCATTAAGAATAAGTTCCTCTTTATGCTCATTGTCTCGCGCATATACAGTCTTTGTCCCTTGTGTCAGTTTATACAAAGGAGGCTGAGCTAAGTAGAGGTGGCCTTTTTCAATTAGTTTAGGCATCTGTCTGTAAAAAAAAGTAATCAATAAGGAAGCTATATGTGCGCCATCGACATCTGCGTCAGTCATAATAATGACTTTGTCGTATCGCAGCTCTTCTTCACGGTAATGAGCGCCCAGACCACATCCCAACGCCTGCGTCAGATCAGCAAGTTGCTGATTTGCCATTAATTTATCCTTTGTTGCAGAAGCAACATTTAAGATTTTACCACGAAGAGGTAAAACAGCTTGCGTTACCCGATTACGCGCTTCTTTAGCCGATCCACCAGCGGAATCCCCTTCAACAATAAATAATTCAGACCCTTGAGCTGAATTGTTCGTACAATCAACAAGCTTCCCGGGTAACCGTAATTTACGTGTTGCCGATTTACGCGCCACATCCTTTTCTGCTCGACGACGCAGTCGCTCTTCTGCGCGCTCAATTGCAAAATCTAATAATTTATTTGCTTGAGACGGCGCACTTGCGAGCCAATGATCAAAAGCATCGCGTATTGCATTTTCAACTATTCGCGAAGCCTCATTGCTCATAAGGCGACTTTTATTCTGACCTTGAAATTCTGGTTCTCGAATAAAAACAGATATCATCGCAGCTGATTGACCCATCAAGTCATCAGCGGAAACATCTTTTGCCCGCTTTGCTTGTCCAATACGCTCAGCATGATCTCTTAAAGCTTTTATTAGCGCCAGACGCAAACCAGATTCATGTGTGCCGCCATCTGGCGTTGGCACTGTGTTACAATAGGAAAGAACAAAGCCATCCTCTTCCGCCAGCCAGGCAACCGCCCATTCCAGAGAGCCATGACCTCCCTCGCGAGAGATCTTGCCAACGAAAGGCTGGTCTGTGACCATTTCCTTAGCTTGAACTTCACGGGCCAGATAGTCTTTTAGTCCTCCAGGAAAACGTAAGATTGCCTCAGTTGGCGTATCCGCACTCGCTTCAATAAGCGACGGGTCACATCGCCAACGAATTTCTACGCCTCCGTAAAGATAGGCTTTTGATCGCGACATTCTAAAAAGACGCGCAGGCTTCCAATGTGCCTGCGCTCCAAAAATTTGAACGTCAGGCTTAAAGCGCACTGAGGTCCCACGACGATTTGGAACCCGTCCACGCACCGTCAATTTACCTAATGGCAAACCGCGAGAGAACTCTTGGACATAAAGTTGACCGCCATTTGCAACTTCAACTTCGAGCTTTTCTGAGAGCGCGTTTACAACAGAAACGCCCACACCGTGTAATCCGCCTGAAGTCTGATACGCACCCGAATCAAATTTTCCCCCGGCATGTAATGTTGTCATCACAACTTCTAATGCTGATTTTCCGGGAAACTTTGGATGTGGATCAACAGGTATCCCACGACCATTGTCACTGACGCGCAGCCATCCATCCGTCTCCAAAGTCACCTCAATGAAGGTCGCATGCCCTGCTACAGCTTCGTCCATTGCATTATCAAGCACTTCAGCAAAAAGATGGTGCATCGCCGCTTCGTCGGTTCCGCCAATATACATGCCAGGTCGCCGGCGCACTGGCTCAAGCCCCTCAAGCACTTCGATTGATGCTGCAGAATATTCGCCTGCGCCGACTTTGGCGCTTTGTCGCGAAGCGGACGTCTTTCGCGACGTAGCTCCAAAAAGATCAGGTTTCGTGGCCATGTTGGAATATTAACGATTCTTACCAAGAAGAGCGAGCGCAACTGCCCAATGATGACGAGAGACCCCGCTTGCGCTATGAGCAAGGACGACTTTTATTATACGGAAAACACATGCACCGCGCTACAATTGTCCTTTTTGCCTGTCTTGCGACCCTTTTTGCCTTGCCTAGCGCCGCTTCCGCCGCGCAACAACTTCGGTTAGCCCTACAAAAGACAGGCACCGGCAACTGGGAAATTCATGTCGCGCAGGCATTTGGGTTAGATAAAGAAGCAGATCTAGAGCTTCAAATTAATGAGCTCGCCTCTCCCGAAGCCAGTAAGATAGCGCTTCTTGGCGGGAATGCTGACCTCATTATTTCTGATTGGCTTTGGGTTGCGCGTGAAAGATCGAACGGCCTCAAAGTGACTTTTTATCCTTATTCTTCCGCCATTGGCGCACTAATGTCGAAAAACTCAAGCATTAACGCGATAGCCGATCTGAGGGGAAAGAAAATTGGCGTTGCTGGTGGTCCGCTCGATAAAAGTTGGCTGCTGTTAAAAGCCGCCGCCCTGAGGAAAGGCGTCGATCTTGAGAAAGAAGCAACCATAGTTTACGCAGCGCCCCCTCTAATTGCAGAAAAGGCCCAGCAAGGGGAAATTGACGCCGTCCTAGAATATTGGAATTTTGCAATAGATCTTGAGGCTCAAGGATTTAAGCGCGTAATTGATCTCACAAATATTGAAAAAGAATTAGGCGTGAAAGATAAAGTTATTGTCACGGGTTATGTCTTTAATGAGGATTTCGCGGCAACAAACCCAACAACTCTGCAAAAATTTTTTATAATGACAAAAAAGGCCAGAAAATTAATAGAGACGGATGATCGAGCCTGGAACGTTGTTGTAAAATATTTAAAAAACAACAATCCCGCTACTTTGGACCTCTATCGGAAAAGCTTCTCCGAAGCCTCGCCAAAAAAATCAATCGCTGAAGAACAAGCGGAAGTTGCAAAAATATATTCAATCCTTGCCGAAATTGGTGGGGAAAAGCTTGTTGGTTCAACAAAAACACTCGATACAAATGTATTTTATAAAGGCCCACATTGATCCGCGCGTTATCATTCATATGCCTTGTCATTTTATGGCAGGCCGCATCGTTACTTTCTGAACCCAGACAGCTTCCCGGGCCAATTATAGTCGCACAAACAATCATTGGAGAAGCTCAATCCGGCGCCCTTTTAACGCACCTACTAGCAACGACTTTACGCGTATGCGCTGCCTTTTTACTAGCCATGAGTCTTGGAATGCCCATTGGTTACATGATGGGGCGCATAAGGACAATCGACCGCTTACTAGATCCATGGATTGTTATACTCCTGAATATACCCGCCTTGGTTGTAATTGTATTATCTTATATTTGGCTTGGGCTAACAGAAACTGCCGCGATAGGCGCTGTCGCACTCAATAAACTTCCTAATGTTGTTATTACCATCAGAGAAGGCGCCAGATCCCTCAGTCAAGAACTTGAGGAATTAGCGACTGTTTTTAATTTTTCAGTGATGAATCGACTGCGCCATACTATAATTCCACAACTTGGACCATATATCGCGGCCACAATGCGAACCGGCCTCTCTCTAGTTTGGAAACTTGTATTGATTGTAGAGCTACTTGGACGCTCTGATGGCATTGGCTTTCAGATTAATCTCGCCTTTCAACTTTTTGATATGCGACTTTTGCTTGCCTATGCATTACCCTTTATTGCCCTTATGCTTTTCATTGAAACAGCGCTCGTTCAGCCTTTTGAACGACGCGTATCTAGATGGCGCAACAATGATGCTTGAAGTATCAATTGAGGCGAAAGCATTCATATCTGATAAAAATTGCTCAAAAAGCATTTTAAATACAATTCGATTTTGCCTCAAAGAAGGTGAAGTTGGCGCAGTCCTTGGGCCATCAGGCTGCGGCAAAACCAGCTTGATCCGGATCATCGCTGGGCTTGATAAAGATTTCCTTGGCGCCGTGAGCTACCCAAGGTCTTGGCGCCTTGGGGTCGTCTTTCAAGAACCCAGACTTTTGCCCTGGCGAACGATTAGAGATAATTTAAAAATCTCTACGCCGCATGAGCAGCAAGAATATTGTGCTAAGTTAATAGACATTATTGGTTTAAGCAGACATTTAGATCTTTTTCCCGGTCAGTTATCTCTAGGCCTAGCCCGACGCGTCGCATTAGTGCGGGCATTAGCTATTAAGCCCGATATTTTATTATTAGACGAACCTTTTGTCTCGTTAGATGAGCAACTTGCACAGGAGTTAAGAAGAGAACTCTCCAGAATTATAGACGCTTCTCGTACGACAACTCTACTTGTAACGCACGATATAGATGAAGCCATCGCTCTCTCTGATCGGCTTTATTTGTTTTCAAAAACAACGCCAGCCTCAATTCAAGAAGTTTTTGTTAATCCCACACCTCGCCAAGCTCTAACGCCAGAAGCAGCTAAAGGATTAAAACAAAAGATTGTAGATTCCATCAGCAGGGAGCAGATTAAATAGGCATATGAAAAGATGAGGCGTCATATTCATCTCTTCCCTTCTTAATCGATAATGAAGCCATCAGCTAAATTTAAATCCTATGCTCGGATACAGGCGCAACTTCCAAGCGAGCTAACCCGCCTCTCACAGCAGCTTGCACTTTTTCAAAAGCTCTCACCTCTATTTGACGCACGCGTTCTCGCGAAACACCAAATTCTTCAGATAATTGCTCAAGCGTCACCGGTTCATCACATAGACGACGCGCTTCAAAGATCCGGCGCTCGCGCGGATTTAATACTGCCAGCGCGCCTTGGAGGGCTTTGTGGCGATTACTGGTCTCTTCTTGTTCTAAAAGAACATGCTCCTGATCAGCATGTTCATCCACCAACCAATCTTGCCACTCCCCCTCTCCCTCATCTCGAAGCGGCGTATTTAATGAAGAGTCACCGCTCATACGACGGTTCATATCAACGACATCTTGCTTCGAAACGCCCAAACGATTGGCGATTTTCTCGACGTTTTCGGGTTTTAAATCTCCCTCTTCATAGGCGGAGATGCGGCTTTTAGCTTTGCGCAAATTAAAGAAAAGCTTTTTTTGACTGGCTGTCGTTCCAATTTTCACGAGGGACCATGAGCGTAGTATATATTCTTGAATTGAAGCGCGTATCCACCACATTGCGTAGGTAGCGAGGCGAAAGCCGCGATCTGGTTCAAATCTCTTTACAGCCTGCATCAATCCGACGTTGCCTTCGGATATGATTTCTCCAATCGGCAAACCATAGCCCCGATAACCCATAGCTATTTTTGCAACGAGCCTGAGATGAGATGTGATCAACTCCTGGGCGGCTTGCGGATCTTCATGTTCCCGCCATCTCTTTGCAAGCATATACTCTTGCTGAGGCTCTAGCATTGGAAAACGCCGGATCTCTGCAAGATAACGCGCTAAACCACCTTCTGATATCGCCGGCAAAGATTTTGCCATCATTTTATCCCTCTTGACGAGCGCTCAAAGACAGGCGCTCTTAAAATACAGGCTATTTACGATTAGCCAACTTGATGGAAATTATAATCAAAAATAGTATCAAAGGGGAATACGCTAGCCTGACCGCAGCCTAAAACTTGTATTAAAATTATTTAATAAATTATCTCAGCTTCTTAAAAGCCTATCGTCGCTTATTTGCTCATGCCCCCGAGCACGCCTCGTAATATCTTCTTAGCGATGTGCGATCCAGCGGAGCGCGCTGCAGAGCGCATAGCGAGTTCTGCAGGCGACATTCGCTTACGATCTCCCCTCCCAAAGAAAATATCGACCAAAACGCCCACTGTTCCCAATAAACCGCCTTTAGAAGGGGAGGACTGCGTTTCCTCTCGCGCGCGCAAATTCTCAAAGGCAGATTCTCGATCAATCTTGTGGTCATATTTTCCAGCAAGCCAACTTGTCTTGATGTTTGCAGCGCGCTCATCTGCCGAGACCGATCCTACCCGCGAAGTTGGCGCTGATATCAGGACACGATTTACGATCTCTGGAGCGCCTTTCTGATCAAGCATCGAGACAAGCGCCTCTCCGACGCCGAGGCTTAAGATCGCTTCAGCGGTCTTAAATGATGGATTTTGACGAAATGTCTCAGCCGCCGCTCGAACCGCTTTTTGATCTCGCGGTGTAAAGGCGCGAAGAGCATGCTGAACCCGATTGCCTAACTGCCCCAATATAACGTCTGGAATGTCAGTTGGATTTTGAGTAATAAAATAGACCCCAACACCCTTAGATCGAATGAGTCTGACAACTTGCTCAATCGCACTCATTAAGGCTTTTGTTGCGCCATCAAAGAGCAAATGCGCTTCGTCAAAAAAGAAAACGAGCTTAGGCCGCTCTAAGTCGCCAACCTCCGGCAAGGTTTCAAATAATTCCGATAACATCCATAATAAAAAAGCAGCATAAAGCCTGGGTGAGCGCATTAGCCTTTCAGCTGAGAGTATATTTATAACTCCTCGTTGCTCTCGATCTATTTTTATAAAATCCGCAATTTCTAGCGCGGGCTCGCCAAAGAAATTTTCTGCTCCTTGGGATTCTAAAACCAGCAATTGCCGCTGGATGGCGTTCAACGAGGCACTGGTGATCGCCCCGTAATTTTGTCGAATTTCAGGAGCATTTTTACCTACATAGCTTATAACAGATCTTAGATCTTTAAAATCAATGAGGAGAAGTCCTTGGTCATCCGCTACCTTGAAGATGATATTGAGCACGCCCTCTTGCGTATCATTTAAATCAAGGATGCGCGCCAACAATAAGGGACCCATTTGGGATATTGTTGAACGTGCAGAATGTCCCTGCTCGCCAAAAACATCCCAATAAACAACTGGAAATCGGTCTGGGGCATATGCGATACCCAAGTCGTTAGCCCGAGATATGAAGGCTGGCTTGGAATCGCCAAGCTGAGACAGGCCAGCAAGGTCTCCCTTAATATCGGTCAAAAAAACAGGAACGCCTGCATTGCTGAACCCTTCAGCCATCAATTGAAGCGTTACGGTTTTGCCGCCCCCCGTCGCTCCTGAAATCAAGCCATGACGGTTGCCCATGGCTAGCTTAAGATATTGATAGCCGTGCTCTTTTTCCCCACCGACGCCCCCGATAAGAATTTTATCCGTCAAACTGCTTGGGCTCAAGCTCATCGCAACCAATCCCTCTATGAAATTATGTAGCCTCAACAAGCTTTATAAGAAAACGCACAAACATATTAGATCTCAAAATCATAGTTGAAACCACAAAAATGTAAATTTGGAGATAGTGTCAAATCGGGATATTAAAGTAAGCGATTTATAGTTATTTTTTGTGAAGGCTTATCTTGATCGCATGCCTAAGCTAAGCTTTTATTGAACAAGTGCTCACATTAAAGCGTAACTCCAGATAAATTTACTCAGAAAGTCCTAAGTATGGCAAAGCCGCCTGCAAAACGATCGGTAAAATCCAGCAAACGAAGCGGAAAAGGACAGGAACTCTCTATGCCTGTCTCCAAAACGCTATTGATCTCCGCAGGACTATTTTTTGCAGTGATTTTTTCGGCGTTTGTTATTTTAACAAATAACCACTCTACGCCACCTGCTCATATTGGCGGCCCATTTCAAATGACGACACACTTAGGCGCGAACATCAATGAACAAGACCTAACTGGAAAACCCTTTTTGGTGTTTTTTGGCTACACCCATTGCCCAGATGTCTGTCATACAACATTATTCGAAATGTCGGAGATTTTACGCGCTTTAGGACCTAATGCAAAAATCAACGCTTTATTTGTTACAGTAGATCCTGAACGCGACAGCGCAGAGGTGTTAAAAGATTATTTGTCAAATTTCGATTCACGAATCATCGGCGTTACAGGCACGCGCTCACAGCTTGAGTCAATGTTACGGGAATACAGGATTTACGCCAAGCGCGCACCAGGAAATAATATTGATTACACTGTTGATCATACAACCGTTGTCTATTTGATGGATAAAAACGGTCATTTTGTTTCACCCTTTGATGTTTCTCGTCGTCCCTATGACGCAGCCCGTGACATTGAAAAATATTTGTAAAAGCGTCCATTCAGTCAGATCGTTAGTACAAAAAAGCTGAAATCAGCTATGATACAAAAATATAATTATGAAGCTACTTGTAACTTTGAGAGTATCAAACGTCCAAAAATGATGGAATAAATTTGCTTACTTTAACGCATTCAGGTCAAGAAATTAACGTCTCTATTCGACGAATTCAAAACGCTAAAAGATTTATTTTACGCGTAAGATTTGCAACACGCGACGCTGTCTTAACGATGCCCAAACGCGCCTCCTTAAAAGAGGCTCATGATTTTGCTGAACGTAATGCGGCATGGATCGCTGCGAGGCTTAACCGTTTGCCTGAGGCTATTCCATTCATGGAAGGGGCCGTTATTCCTATTCGTGGATTTGATCATATCTTAATTCATCAGGAAACAATGAGAGGAACCGTCTGGAGCGCTCCTGCAGAAAAAGACTCATCCCTTATGCGTCTCTATGTTGCTGGCGAGAGAGCGCATATGAATAGACGCGTTCTTGATTTTTTAAAAAAAGAGGCCCGTCAAGACCTTGAACAAGCCGTATACCGCCACACACAAACCGTTGGCGTCATGCCCTGTAGAATAAGCCTACGCGATCCAGTCAGTCGATGGGGATCATGCTCGACTAATCGAGTTTTGAATTTTTCATGGCGTCTAATTTTTGCGCCATCTTTTGTCCTGGATTACCTAGCAGCACATGAAGTGGCGCATCTAATACATCTTGATCATTCCCCGCAATTTTGGAAATTAACACGACAGCTCTGCGCTGGGGTAGATTCCGCAGAGGCCTGGCTCAAAATCCATGGCGCTCATTTGCATAAATATGGACCGCAAAAATAACATATGCGGTTCAAAAAACCGAGATCAACCTAGTATTGAAGAATTTACGCCATCTGTTTTGATTTAGCCCATAATGATTTAGACTTAAACCTTACAAAGCGGTTATAATTATGAAGAAGATATTACGCCCTGCCGGAACGCTCCTTGAGCAACTCATTAAGCAAGCTGAAAAACTACCGCCAGCGCATACAGGCATTGTTCATCCTTGTGACCTACCCTCACTTACCGGCGCCCTAGCGGCGCGCGACCGAGGATTAATAACGCCGACGCTAATTGGACCAAGTAACAAGATCCTATCAACCGCTCGTTCTGCAGATCTGTCACTTTCAGATATTGAAATTATCGATGCCCCACATAGTCATGCCGCAGCAGACAAAGCTGTAGAGCTTGTTCGTCAAGGCAAGCTGCAAACACTCATGAAAGGCGCCTTGCATACAGATGAACTTATGTCTGCTATTTTACAGAAAGAATCCGGCCTTCAAACAGAACGACGGATGAGTCACGTCTTCGTCATTGATGCTCCAAGCTATCATAAATTACTTCTTGTTACAGACGCAGCCATTAATATTAACCCAAACCTAGATGTTAAGCGCGACATAGTCCGAAATGTAATTGATTTAGCCCATGCCATTGGAATTGATTGTCCTAAAATTGCGCTTCTTTCAGCAATTGAAACAATAGAGGAAAAGATTCCCTCAACCATTCAAGCTGCAGCTTTGTGTAAAATGGCAGAACGCAACCAAATTACTGGCGCCATTCTGGATGGACCGTTAGCATTTGATAATGCGATTTCGTTAGATGCAGCGACGACTAAAAATATTCACTCCATTGTGGCAGGTGAAGCAGATGTTCTCGTTGCACCCGACCTGGAAGCTGGGAATATTCTTGCCAAAGAACTTGTTTTCCTCTCTGGGGCCAATACCGCCGGACTGCTGCTGGGAGCCAGAGCGCCCATTATTCTCACAAGCCGCTCAGATGATTGTGTTTCTCGCGTCGCCTCAAGCGCACTCGCTCAGCTTTTTATTCACCGCAATCAACATTAATCATACCCCCTACATTCAGCCTCAAAGCGCGGCAGAATTTTAGCGAAGCTTTAAAGAAAGCATTTGGTTTTTTATATCCAAGCCTTGATCTTGGCCAATTTTCCAACTTACCTTCGATCATTAGAAGCTCGCGTTGCGATGACTTTTATGGTCTGACCACTTGAAAAAAAAGCTAATTACTGGGATGAGTGGCAATCTCTCGATCAATTGAGATTTTTAGGTCTTGTGATGAAAAAAATGTTCCTTCTCGTCGCCTTGATTTCATTGCTTGGCTGCAACAGCGACCGGGTTAATAAGGAACCCTTCGTCGCGACGAAGACGAAGACCTACCCTTCCCTCGTCATGGCTCCGCCAGCATGCAAGCTGCCTGAAAATCGAAATGAAGGCTATTGTTCAAGTTATAATTATCTTGAACAACTCACTAAGGGGCCAACCTTCTAGTCGCGTTGCCTCACACAGCGTAAGAGAGCTGAGGCGACTAAGTTCCCCCCCCCTATTTTAACTGTGGCTAAAAAGTGGCAATTGAGCTTTTTGAGACTGAAGTTTGACAAAATTTGTTTCGAATTGGCCCGAGCTTAGCGTTTCTTAATGGCTGTTGACTGAAGATCTGTGGATGATTTCATAGGTTCAAACATCCAGCCTATTTGCCTCCCCTTCCCCAGGCCAACAGCAAAATTACATTTTTTACGTAATAATTGATCAATTCTGTGCCTCGCTTGATAACTCACGCCTTACTTTTGAATTGTACAAAAAAGAGCGCCTCGTTTGACAACAAACAATACAGGCCGACACTTCCCATGCCGCAACAATCATAAGTAATTGAATTAAATAGAGTTTTAATTTTTTATTTTTTATAAATTAACTTTGATCCAATAAGACCGCGCTAAAATAAGGCCCCCTAAAACCTGTCTCCACTTGTCTAAAACCGATGCAAAAGCAGCAAGCTGTTCCGCAAGACCCATCTTAAAATTGTACAATCAAATTTTAAGGCCTGATTTTCTTAGCAACATCGAACGACCGTAGATCTCACGTTTTGATCTTTCGACGGAGAAAGGGTCTATTCGCCATGATTTCTACGCAAAGAGCCCTCATCTTCCGCAGCGTGAATTCTAAAGCTGAAACAATGCGCTCCGGCCTGTCGACCAACAGAATCGGAAAGCCAAATCATCTTGTCCTGCGCCAGCAGACAAGTTCAGCGCGCTCGCGCCTTAAAATACGATTAAATGGTAGTAAATTATTTACGCTCTTAGGAGATCTCTGGGCCTTTGTCGTCGATTGCTGTAGCGCCCTAAGCCGCTTCATGGTTTATTTTAACTGTAAAATATTTCCAAAGATCAGTGTCATGAACAACCTTGAAGCGCCTTGCGCCAATAATGTTTCGGCGGCTTCAAGTTCAACGCTTTTTCCATTTTCGTTTTCATACGGCCGGATGATTTAATGCTCTTGCCGTTTCTATCCCGCCCACCAAGCCCGCGCTGGCTCAATCGCTTTTTTAAGAAAAGCTTACGGTTGCTATGCGGGTCAATGGTGTGCGTATTCACGCTCTCCGCAGCTCAAGCCGCCGGCACGGCTGAAGATGAGAATATGGTGGTTGAAGCCAAGGAACTCATCAATAATCAAGATACAGATACTGTTACCGCAAGTGGCAACGTTCAGATTTTCTACAAGGGTCGCGCCCTAGAAGCAGACCGCGTCATATACAATCGTAAAACACAGCAAATATTTGCTGAAGGCCATGCAAAATTAACGGAACGCGACGGCAGCGTCGTACGCGCTGAGCGCTTTGAGCTAACGGATGACTTCAAAGCCGGCTTCATTAATAGCCTCCAATATGACGCGCTGAATGATACGCAAATGAGTGCGCCGCATGCCGAACTCGTTGGCAACACGCGTGTCTACGACAAGGGCACCTATACTGCTTGCGCAGCTTGTAAAGACGACCCCAATCGTCCACGTCTCTGGCAGGTGCGCGCCAAACGCATTATTCACAATGCAGAGACAAAAACAGTTTATTATGAAGACGCCAGTATGGAATTGCTGGGCGTTCCAATTGCCTATTTTCCCTACCTCACACAACCTGACCCAACAGTTAAGCGCCGCACTGGCTTCTTAATGCCATCGGTTATGTACGGCTCCTATCTCGGAACAGGCTACAAGGTTCCCTTTTTCTGGGAAATCTCGCCAGACACGGACATAACGCTAACCCCATCTTATTATTCTAATGGTATCCCTTATCTAACAGGCGTCTTCCGTAAACAATTTGAAAATGGCAATGTAATGCTGCGCGCCGACGGCGCTTACCTAAACCAAAGCGCGCGCAATCTGTTTACCGCTGCTCCGTTTGGGGCGCGTGATCGCGCCTTCCGCGGCGTGGTCCAGAGTGTTGGCGAATTTAATCTCAATGATCGCTGGAAGACAGGCTGGAATGGCGCCTACTTCACAGATCGCTATTTCATGCAAGATTTTGGCATGTATAGCACGCTAAACAACATGTTCTTCTTTAGAGAGAGCCAATCAAAAGCTTATTTAACTGGGCAAGGCCCACGTAGCTTCTTTGATATGCAAGCCATGTATTTCCAGGGACTATTGCCTGGCGATATTCAGGCGCAACTTCCCACAACACATCCAATGATCGACTATAATCGTACATTTGATGTCGACCCAGCTAAAACCGGGGGTATTGGCGGACAGATAGAGCTCGATAGCAATTTCAACAGCGTCTCTGCTCAAATGGCCAATTATCAATCTATACAGCCGCAAACTTTGGATAGTCGCTATAATTTATATAATGTTTGTCAAACTTACTCGCCAAATAGCGATCCTAATCAGAGCCAATGTTTGTTGCGTGGTGTCGGCGGCAATTATAATCGCGGTGTTGTAAGCGCAAACTGGAAAAGAAAAATAATCGACCCAACAGGTGGTGTCTGGTCGCCATTCGCTTTCACGCGCCTCATGGGCAGCTATCTTGATTATAATACTACTGGAACTTATGGCGCATATAATTCATTAAATTTACCAATCTCTAATTATAACCAGACCTATTTTATACCTGGTCAAAACAACTCATTCCGCGGCCAAATTACACCTGGCGCTGGTGTAGAATACCGTTACCCCTTGCTCGCACATAGTCCTTTGGGCGATGTTGTTGTTGAACCAATTGCGCAACTGATCGCCAGACCTAATCAAACATCGATCCCCTCACTCGTGAACCTGGATGCGCAAAGTCTGGTTTATGATGATACAAATCTATTCGATATCAATAAATATTCCGGCTATGATCGCTTTGAAACTGGCACACGTATTAATTATGGCGGCCAAGCAACAACTCAATTTGCTAATGGCGGCTTTATCAACGCAATGGTCGGCCAATCCTCACAGCTAGCTGGCGCTAACGCTTATGCAATGGCTGACGCGGCCAATGTTGGCCTTGCTTCAGGTCTTAACACACGAACATCAGATATCGTTGGAAGGCTTGTTGTCGCTCCCGCATCCTTCTTTTCGCTAACGAGTAAGGGAAGATTTGATAAAGATACCTTCGACGTTCGTCGCATCGATCTTCTTGCCACGCTGAACCTCAATCCGGTTACATTGGGCATTCAATACGCCAACTACTATCAGCAACCCCAAATAGGCTTCAATTATCTCCGCCGCGGCCTTTCGACGAGCGGGCGTTGGGACGTCACTAAGAACTACTTCTTAAACGGTAGTGTGACGCTTGATATGTCGCGCGGAGGGGCCTATGAGCAATATTATAACAATCCACTGGGCGTATTTTATAATAATTTTATCTCTGCCGCAGCGATAAATCAGCCTCTTCCGACGCTATCCTTTAGTCAGGTGACCCCGAAGTCATCTTTCTATTCCTCTGCTATATGGGGGGCTGGCGGAGGGTATAATGACGAATGTTTGAGCGCGACGCTCAATTATTCGACTGTTTATCAGCCATGGTATACGGGTAAAAACTATAATCAAACGATTTATCTGTCCGTCAATTTCCGTACTCTTGGAGAAATGAAATTCCAAAATAATATCGGAAAACTTATGAATGACGGACTTTCCAGCGCAATGCAGCAATAAGTCCTAACTCGTTAAATACTGAAATTCATTGATCTAATTAAAAAAAACTTTGCTCTTTTATTCTCTATTCACATTTTGACATTGAATAAAAACTTAACTCTTTCATCTCGCCAGAAAGAATAAAGTCTCCGTAATCCAGTTTCAACGCACGTGATACACCGTTTGAGTAAAGATCAAACGAGAGGGCATAAATCGGCGGCCCATCAATATGACCAATCTCAAAATAAGATATCGTCACCGGCCAGCGCTTTAATCCAATCAATTCTCTAGTGTGAGAAAATTTCTCTGAGGGAGCATCGGATAATGGCTTCCCGATAATCGACAAAGTCTGCAAAATTTTATCACCCTGCCCACTTCCATCATAAACACGCGCTTCTAATAAATTTTTATTCGCGTTAGCAGCCTGAAGGATTGCGCGCAAATGCGCCGTTGGAAATAGAATTTCGTCTTGAAAAATTATAGGCGCGCCGGGTTTGTTTTTCAGGCGGATAGTAAGATTCTTATTCTGCCGACTTGCAACGCCCTCGAGTCGATCAGTAAGAGCGTTATCAATCTTCGTTGCTGTCTTGAAGCTAAAACCTCTATTCAAAGGCTCTTCATAAGTCGCAGAGAAAACTTCTGAAAATTTAGCCTGGCCTTCAACAGGCTGAATCTCTGTTGACTGATGGAAATTCTGCACATAGCCCTGGCATTCAGAACCAGAAAATTCAAATATGATCGAACCTTGAGCCTGTATTGGCGCCTTTGCGCCCTCACTCTTTAAAAGGCTCAGATTATAAACGGCGCGATGTCCAGCTAGTAGAATAGTTTCCGCCAAGGATTCTGAACGCATAAATACGGATACTGCAACGAAACTCACAGCCATCAATAACAATCGACTCATTTAATTCCTCATTAAATCATTGTTAGGTGATAATAAATGAAGTTGCGAGACACGCGTTTCTTTAATAAAATTCATTCTAATCAATTTTACATCATAGAGCCCAATCATGACAGCCTCAAACAATTCTTCCCCCCTATCAAAACTGGCTCAATTAGGTCTCAGATTGCCAGAAACAGCTGCGCCGATAGCAAATTATACACCATTCTCGCGCACGGGTAATTTAATCTTTATATCCGGACAGATCCCAATCTCAGAAACGGGCCTGGATGAGAAGTTCAAAGGAAAGGCAGGAAAAAACATTTCTCTAGAAACTGCACAGGCTGCTGCGCGTCAGGCCGCGCTTAACATACTAGCCCACGCGAATACTGCGGCTGGAGATTTAAATAAAATACGCGCCATTCGGATTGGCGGCTATGTTAATGCGACGCCTGATTTTAACGCTATCCCACAAATTATTAATGGCGCATCGGATTTTTTTGTCGAAATTTTAGGAGAGAAGGGACGCCATGCGCGCTTTGCCGTAGGCGTTGCCCAATTACCCCTCGATGCAGTTGTTGAAATTGAAGGCATCTTTGAGATCATATCATGAGCTCTCCTCTCAAGGATTGCATGCTAGAGAGACCGATCGCACACAGAGGCCTTCATGACTTACGCAATGGCATTATTGAAAATTCGATTTCAGCCGCACTTTGTGCAATTCAGTCTCACTATGCAATTGAATGCGATATCCAAAAAACGCGCGAGGGCAATTATGTCGTATTTCACGACGACACGCTTGACCGGCTAACTACTCACACCGGAGCGATCTCGCAATATACGCTTCAAGATCTTCAGAAAATCCCACTTTTAACCACACAAGACACAATCCCGAGCCTTCACCTATTCTTAGAAACAATAGGTGGAAGAACGCCGTTATTTATTGAAATTAAGAGCGATTTTAGTGATTGCGTTGAATTTCCTGATGAAATTGCAAGGACCCTAAGCCAATATCAAGGACCCATTGCGCTTGAAAGCTTTGATCCACGCATCATTGCATATATACGCCGTCATGCGAAAAAGCTTGCGCTTAGCCATATTCCTCTTGGAATTATAGCGCAGAAAAATTATAGCGAAAAAGAATGGCCAATGCTTTCACGAGATCTCAATGAGAGCATGACACATTTTTTGCATTTTGATGAAACACAGCCAGATTTCATTTCATGGCGATACACAGATTTACCACACGCCATACCCAATTTATTTAAAACAGCGCTGCATAAGCCTGTCACATCTTGGACTATTCGCTCGCTACAAGCAGAAAAAAAGACTTTAAAATGGGTTGATCAAATTGTTTTTGAAGGATACAGACCAAAAAACTAAAAAAAGCTTCTCAACAGGGATTACACTCGCGCTATTTCGAAGAAATATTTGTTTCAATGCCGCGAAGATTTTTTAATTCTATATGAATGTTTTTTTCTTTTGCCGCCTGAATATAGTCAGATAGCGTCTCCAGGATATCCTGATCAATAAAAGTCGCGCGCGTGCCGTCAATCATCAAATGAGCGCCTTCCTTAATCCGCTCAAGATGTCCGCGCAGCGGGGCTTTATTTAAAAATGAGACGTCTTTTTGCATACGCAACAAATAATTATTGCCGTCCTGCGTTAACGTAAAAGCTGAATGATAATTCGTTCTCAACACAAAGAACAAACCTACAGCCATGCCAATCGTCATGCCCTTAAGAAGGTCAGTGGTTAAAATCGCGATTATCGTTACAGCAAAGGGCACAAATTGATTAAATCCCTTAGCGTATTGCTCCATAACGATTTTTGGCTTAGCGAGTTTATACCCTGTTAAAATGAGCACAGAGGCCAAGCAGGCTAGAGGAATTTGATCTAAGACGCTCGCGCAAAACATCACGCTAAGTAGAAGTAAAACACCGTGAAAGATTGCCGCAAGCTTTGTTTGCGCTCCGGCATTTATATTTGCCGAGCTTCTAACAATGACAGCCGTGATCGGCAAACCGCCAATTAACCCACTTATAAAATTGCCCATACCTTGAGCAATGAGCTCCTGGCTTGTAGGGGCCGTACGCTTAAGTGGATCTAATTTATCTACAGCCTCAAGACTGAGTAATGTTTCCAGACTTCCGATAAGCGCTATTGCCGCGGCTGTCACATAAATATGCACGTCAGATAAATAACTAAAACTTGGAAAATGTATCTGATGATAAAAAGCTACTGGACCAAATATTTCTGGTAGAGAAACAAGATGCTGGTCTGCAATCGCCAAGGTAGGGTAATAGTGTTTTGTCAAAGCATTATATAGAAGACCAAAGATTACTGCGACTAACGGTCCAGGCACTAATGAAGCAAATGGGGTTTTCTTAATCCACGAGGACTCCCAAATTAATAAAATCGCCAAAGATGCACAGGAAACGATTGTCGCACCAAACGAAATAGCATTCAGTGAAGAAAATAGAAAAGATAAAGTAGTATGGCTGTCATCTTCTAGAAAGGAAAGGTCGCTATCGGCATCGGCATCATATCCTACTGCGTGCGGTAATTGCTTCATAATCAGGATCAGACCGATTGCCGCCAGCATGCCTTTAATAACTGCCGCAGGAAAATAAGCCCCAATAACCCCCGCACGCAAAAACCCCATTACAATTTGAATAAGTCCCGAGATTGCAACACAAAAAAGAAATCCCTCAAAACCGAATTTATCTATAGCCGCTGCGACAATTACTGTTAGGCCCGCAGCAGGCCCAGAGACACTTAATTGTGAGCCACTGAAGCTTGCAACAATCAACCCGCCAACAATTCCAGAAATAACGCCAGCAAAAGGAGGAGCGCCAGAAGCGACAGCGATGCCAAGACATAAAGGCAAGGCGACAAGAAAGACAACGAGACCCGCCGCCAAATCACTGTTCATACGGGCTAGATAATAATTTAAATTTTGCCGACTCAAGAAATCGCCTCCATGGATATTAATCAATTATTTCAAAGCCAAAGCTAGTCTGAGGCTCCAAGCTGTTGATAAATCACATCAACATCGCTATTTGCCGGCAAGGTAATAAGTTGCTGCAAGATACCATCATCTAACGCATAGACCCATCCATGCAGCATGGGCGCCTGATGTGTCGCCCAAGCCGTTTGGATAATTGACAAATGCGACAGACGTCGAACTTGCTCGATAACATTTAATTCTACGAGACGATCAGCCTTATCTTTAATTGACTCAATTGCATCTATCTCATGACGATGCATGCGATAAATATCTTTTAAATGCATGAGCCATTTATTTAATAAAGAAAGTTCGGGTGATTGAGCAGAAAGCGAAGCCCTTACGCCTCCACAATTGTAATGACCACACACAATGACATGCTCTACTTTTAATACTTGAACAGCATATTGAATAACGCTTAAACAATTAAAATCTGTTGCAATAACCTGATTAGCAATATTGCGATGAGCAAATATTTCTCCCGGCTCAGCATTAACAATAATATCTGCGGGAACGCGGCTATCTGAACAACCTATCCACAAAAATTTCGGCTTTTGATCCGCCGCTAAACGCTCAAAATAGTCGGGCTCGCGGTGAAGGATCTCCTCTGCCCATGCTTTATTTTCTAAAAGAAGTTTTTCGTGCGATTTCATCGTTAACCCTTAAGCGAGAAAAACTCGCGCTTACTCCATACATAAAATTATAACAAAAAAACGACGTTAAAAGGGGAACTCAAGGAGCCACATCTAAAGAATTTGATGGAACCATCACATATGTCGCCAGTGCTTACACTGCGGCATATAAAGACAATATGTTTGGGAAAAATTCCCGACTTAAACGCCCTCGCGTATGATTTGATGAAACTCTTTCCAGACAGCTGGGAGCGTATGAATGATATCATCGGCGATCAATCCGGGGCCAAAAATTTCAGCTGCCCGCGCATGCACCCATACTGCACAATTTGCAGCCAGGAAGGACTCCATGCGTTGCGCCAACAAGCCCGCAACGATACCTGTCAACACATCTCCCGATCCCGCGGTTGCAAGCCAAGGCGTCGCCCAGGGCAGGATTGAGGCGCGGCCATCAGGCGCTGCAATCACTGTGTCGGGGCCCTTATAGAGGATAATAGCTCCGCTCAATTTAGCAGCGGCGCGCGCCTTCTCTAATTTAGACAATTGAGTGTGTGCATTGGTTAGATCTGCAAATAACCTGGCGAACTCACCCCCATGCGGCGTCATGACGACAGGCCCTGGCGCCGCCCGCGTTGCACGCCACAATCTCTCTGGATCATCAACAAAACTTGTTAAGGCGTCAGCGTCTAGAACGCAGGCGCGGAAATAATCGCTAGGGGCAAGCACTGTCTCGACCTGCTGTCGGCTGGTTTCACTAACGCCAAGTCCTGGCCCAAGCGCAATAGCGTTTTTGCGTTCATCTTGGAGCAAAGCAGAGAGACCAACAGACCCATCAGCTGGCCGCACCATGACGGAGGTTAAAGCGCTAGCGTTAACGACAAGCGCATCTGAGGGACTCGCCAAAGTAACAAGTCCAGCGCCAGCGCGAAGCGCCGCAAGGGCAGAAAGTCTTGCCGCGCCTGTAAAGGACGCGCCTCCAGAAACAACAAGCGCATGACCACGTGAATACTTATGTCCTTCAATTTGGGGGGTAGGAAGGGCCTGTCGCCAAAGCTCTGCTTCATTGACAAATGTATCAACAGCCAAAGAAGCTAAGGCTGAGGCGCGAATGCCAATATGTGCGCAAACGAGCTTGCCGCAGCACAGGCGACCTGGAAGGAGAAGATGCCCAGTCTTAACTCGAAAAAAAGTGACCGTTGTATCAGCCTCAACTGCAGCGCCGCGTATTCCGCCCGTTGTCCCATCCACTCCGCTTGGAATATCCACGCTAACAATGTTTTGACCTGTTTCCCGACGCCATTTATTGAGACGCTCAACAAGCCCTATGGCTCTTTCGTCAAGATCACGCGTTAGACCCGTGCCAAACAAGGCGTCAATCACAAGATCTACGCCCTGAAAATCAGCATCCCAGGCTGAACCAATTTCTCCAGGCCAGCTTGCCGCTGCGCTAGCCGCATCACCCCGTAGCTCAGTAACAGGATTAATAGAAACGACCCTCACCTTATACCGCTGTGCGCGAAGCCGGCGGGCGGCCGCGTAGCCGTCGCCGCCATTGTTGCCTGGACCGCATATCACGAGCACACGGCGGCCACTTGTTTTTTGAAGGATCTGACTTGTTACTTGGGCGATTTCAGCCGCCGCTTGCTCCATCAAATCTAACCCCGGCACACCACTTTCGATCGTAAGGCGATCGGCAAAAGCCATCTGTTGCGTTGAAAGCAGTTCGCGCGGATATGGGCTAACAGTCATCTTAAGATCGTGCCGCAGGATGTGATCGAGCGCAATGGCGAAGTCGAAGATTCCTGCCCAATGCTTCCCTTATCTATCGAGGATTTCCCATCAGCTCAGTTTCGGCTAAGGAATGTGAAATGTTGAGCGCTATCCTTCTTGCCTATCGTTGGCCTTCAGGTAACCTGAAAGGCGAGACAGTCGCCCGCTGTTTCAGCTCTTTGATTGAAGGCTGCGTAAACGGCGTTATTGCTGACGCCGTGCTCGTAGGGCAACCCGATCACCTTCTTGCAAAAATTGCCGATGAAGCTGGTTGCTCCTTGGTAGAAAATATCGATCCTGCAGCAGGCTTTAAAGAAGCGGTGGAACAAGCACGCTACGAGCGGCTTTTAATCTTATCCGCGGAATTTGGTTTAGAACGAGGATTAATCGATGAATTGCGTGACTTACTAAACTTTGGCGATCCAGCTGACAGCTATGTGCTTCACGTTAATCCTGACACGCTATTCACGCGCCTCTTCCCAAATCTCGCCAAAACCGCGGGCCTAATCACAACTTCATCATTGGTAAAAAAATATACTCATATTGCCCAGCCACATGCATTAGCAAAAAATCTCAGGCGCAAAAGTTTAACGTCTCGCGCAAGACATCTATAATATTCTTTTAGCGACTAAAGGTATAACAGGCGTCAATAGTTCCGCTCTGCATCCCCTTTAACAACCACTCCGTTCGTTGCGCAGCAGATCCATGAGTGAAACTATCGGGCACGACAAAACCTTGTTGCGCTTTTTGCAATCGATCATCGCCAATTGCTTGAGCTGAAGCCACGGCCTTTTCAATATCTCCCTGTTCAATAAATCGCTGTCTTTTATTGCCGTTATGCGCCCAGACGCCTGCCAGACAATCCGCCATTAATTCAACCCGAACGGACAGATTGTTCGCCTCCGCCCGTGACCGCGCGCGCGCTTGAGCTTGCTGAACTTTTGGCAATATTCCAAGTAGATTTTCAATGTGATGACCCATTTCATGAGAGATCACATAGGCGTAGGCAAAGTCGCCCCCGCCCCCAAATCTCTGATTCATTTCACGAAAAAAAGCCGTGTCGAGATAAATGCGTTGATCCAGGGGACAATAGAATGGCCCCATGGCTTGTTGTGCGGCCCCGCAGCGCGATGTCGTGTATCCGCTATAGAGAACCAATTTGGGCGACAGAAAACGAATGCCTTTTTGCTGCGGCAATATTTGGGACCAGACATCCTCATTAGATCCCATCACTTTAGCAACGAACGATCCCATTTGATCGCTGGGCGGAGAATTAGAGCGACTTTCTTGCCGCTCAACAACAGCGCCGCTATCCCCGCTTCGCATATTATTAAGCATCTGCGCGCCGCCAATTAAAACGGCGGGGTTAATACCCAGCGCCCAACCGACAGCGCCAAGCAATAACATCGTCCCTAACCCCAAGCCTCCAGCCCCCGCCCGCGATCCGCGTGGCCCGCCGCCAACTTCTCCGCGGCGATCCTCAATATTTTTGGAAGGCTCTAACTCTTCCCATTTCATCGTTGCGGCTCCCTAGGGCTTCGCCTTAAATCCAAAACAAAATATCTAAGCTATTCTTTCTCAGCATAAAATTTATGCCGAACTCCTTTCAGGTAAATTCAACCGAATATGCAATTCGCGCAACTGGCGCATAGTCGCTTCTGACGGCGCAGCCATGAGTAGATCCTCGGCCCGTTGGTTCATTGGAAAGAGCGTAACTTCACGCAAGTTTTCTTCTTCGGCAAGCAGCATGACGATCCGATCAACCCCTGGCGCAATGCCGCCATGAGGCGGCGCGCCATAATGAAACGCCCGATACATGCCGCCAAATTTCTCAATAAGAACTTCTTCGCCATAGCCTGCGATTTCGAACGCCTTTTTCATAATATCAGGGCGATGGTTTCGGATCGCCCCTGAGGATAATTCGACACCATTACAAACAATATCATATTGAAAGGCTAAGATACTAAGTGGATCGCTCTCCTCCAAAGCTTCCATTCCGCCCTGCGGCATAGAGAAAGGATTATGAGAGAAATCAACTTTTTTCTCATCGTCGTTCCACTCATACATTGGGAAATCAACGATCCAGCAAAATTCAAAAACCTCTGTTTTTGACACACCCAATTCTGTCCCAATGCGTAACCGCGCAGCGCCAGCAAGTTTTGCTGCAGCAAGTTCTTCACCTGCTGAAAAAAACAATGCGTCGCCGGCTTTGACGCCGGCTTTTTTCGCCATTATTTCAAGCGCGGCGCCTGGAATGAATTTAGCGATCGGCCCACGTCCTACTAACGCGCCGCCATCATCCTCAAACACGACATAGCCTAGCCCTGGCGCGCCCTCGCTGCGGGCCCATTCATTTAATTTATCAAAAAAGCTGCGTGGCTGAGAGGCCGCGCCTGGGGCCGGGATCGCCCGCACTGTTTTTCCCTTAAAAGCCTTAAAGCTCACATCCTCGCGACCGAATTCCTCACTTACGTCAACGATAATGAGTGGATTACGCAAATCGGGCTTATCTGAGCCGTATTTTAACATTGCGTCGCGATAGGGAATACGCGGAAACACCTTAGTAACTGATTTGCCCTGCGCAAATTCTTCAAATAACCCCTGCAACACAGGTTCAATGGCTTCGAACACATCTTCCTGCGTAACGAAACTCATTTCCACGTCTAATTGATAAAATTCGCCCGGCGAACGATCAGCGCGCGCATCCTCATCTCTAAAACAGGGCGCTATTTGAAAATAGCGATCAAACCCCGCCACCATTAATAATTGCTTGAACTGTTGAGGCGCTTGCGGCAATGCGTAAAACTTACCTGGATGCAACCGCGATGGGACAAGAAAATCTCGAGCGCCTTCTGGACTTGAAGCTGTCAGGATTGGCGTTTGAAATTCAAAGAAACCGCCCTGCTTCATCCGCATTCGCAGGGAGTCAATAATTTTTCCCCTGAGCATTATATTGGCGTGAAGCTTTTCTCTGCGAAGATCGATAAAGCGATATTTAAGACGCGTGTCTTCAGGATATTGCTGGTCGCCAAAGACTGGCAAGGGGAGCTCATCCGCTCGACCAAGAACCTCAATGTCATTTACATAGATCTCAACCTGACCAGTTGACATTTCAGCGTTTTCAGTGCCGCTCGGGCGTCGGCGCACAACCCCGTCAATACGAGCGACCCATTCTGAGCGTAGCTTTTCTGCCTGAGGAAAAGCAGCCGAGTCTGGATCCACGACGCATTGGGTTAGACCGTAATGGTCTCGCAAATCGATAAACAACACGCCGCCATGATCGCGTATGCGATGGCACCAGCCAGAAAGACGGATATTTTTGTCAACGAGAGCTTCGGAAGGCTCTCCACAATTATGCGATCGGTAGCGATGCATGGGTCGCTTTCGGTTAGAATGACAGAAAAATCGGCAAAACCGATTTGATGGGGCAGAAAAAGCGCCATGCCGGCCACGGTGTCAAGCCAGCGTGAAACGCTATCCGCATAAGCGCTCTCCTGACTTCTTATCTATAGAAAGGGCTGCGAGGCCATATCCTCGGATAAAAAGATATTGCTACATTCAGTCTTCTGTTTCAGGCGATCCAGCCCAAGAGAGCAAAATTGTCAACGCCTTAAGTCTAATCAAAGTTTTGGTCCAAAAAGCGCTCAAACAAAGATTGTTCAGGAGAGAAAGTG
>OMIO01000062.1 GCA_900299115.1 Methylocystaceae bacterium
CGCCAACAACCAAAGGCGCGCCTTCATGGCCGCGTAAGACGCCAGTTGAAAATTGCCAAGCAAGTTGCAGCTTGCCTGCGTTCTCCGTCGTAATCTGCTTCAATGCAGAATGACGCGTATTGGCGTAATCGCCCGTCGGCGATACCCATTGCTTGGCGTCTTTAATCAAGCCCAATAAAGGATCACGATCGTCTCGAGGCGAGAGATCTGGCTGTGCTTGAAGCGCGCTAACCACCTCGATAATCGACTTTGTTTCACTTCTTGGATTTATATCCTGAGCATGCTGAAGCGCCAATAATGCCTGAGCGAGAAGCTGCGACTGCCGCTTATCGCCATGAGCAACATTAGATGCAGAGACAACGCTTGGAGAGATATTTTCAGTCGGCGCGCCCGTCTCTGCATTGTTAAGCGACCAGACCAATACGCCGGCCCCTAAGATCATTGCACTGCCAATCAAGATTGGGAATTCCGCTAGCCACCCTGGCATAGCAGCGGTTTGCTTTGGCTTAAGGGACAAAGCCTCCTGACGGGATAATTCTTCCTCACGCATCCGTGCGCGCAGATCAGCTAACCAATAATCAAAATTCTTTTTGGCTGATTGCGTTTGCGTGATCAGTCGAATCGTTATGACATTATGTGCTTGTTGATGAAAAATTTTCTCAAATTCTTCAAATGATAAAACAGAAGGAGTCATTAAATATTCATCAATACGCCGAACAGCTCCGAGCGATTCTTCAATCACGCTCTCTAAAACCCAATATCCACTCTCCACACGCGGCTCGATCGTTAATGTAGAAATGGAAGTAACAAGATCAAAATCGTGTCCTTCTTGCAATCCATGAGCCTTATGATCAAAATCCTCTTCAATTAAATATTCGCGTCGCGCCATCATGTTCAATTCTGGAGCGCCATAAGCCTGCGAAGACTCGAACCTTACGAGATTGATAATCTCCGCAAGCGGCAACTTTAGAACAAACACACCCATTACTTTATCTCTCTATCTTAGAGCCCAAGAAGCAAGATCTCAGTTGTCCCTGAGTAATTCCTGCATTACTGGAGCGCATACGAAATCAAGACTTTAAAGTCTACAAGACTTTGTGAGAAGTCAATAAGTTGAAAATAGTATTATTTTTGCCCTAGAGACCCAACCCATATGGGCTCAAAGCTCTCCTGTGAACCTTGTAGCCCTATAAATACCGCGTCGGCAGAGATATAACGTCAAGACTCAATTTTTTAGGTAAAATTAACATACAAAAATAGCGGGAAAGCCAAAATGGCCACAACCGACCCAAAATCGATAAGTGAATTGGCCTCCGCTCTTGATGCTATCCTTACAGAATTAGTTGAATATCGAGTGCTGCGCCCCGCGCCCTTACGTTCGTTTAAACTCGAATCAAAACCCACGCCATCAGCAACAGAAAGACGCAACGAACTCTTTCGTCGGATCGCTGACGATCCCTTTGAAGGCTCCCTGTTACTTTCCTTACATGCTGTAGGCGAAGCGCTTTATCAACGAGGCGGCACAAAACTTATGCGCGATATTTTGCAATCAGTTGCGCAGCGCGATGAAGAAAATGAATCGCGCAGATTATCCTCGGCTGATTCACAATGGGACGGCATTGGCGATCTAACTGACCGCTGGAACGCCTAAGACTAGAAAATTTGCTCTCGCTTCACTGCAAGCCCGGCGCTTGCTTGACACGTCGGCATCATTTCAATGAGATTAATGTTAATATGCGATGGAAGCGATACAAGCCATGAGGCTGTCTCCGCAATATCTTCGGCCATTAAAGGTTTGGTTCCAGCATATACAGCCCTGGCTTTTTCCTCATCGCCGCCGAATCTCACTTTACTAAACTCCGAACCTGAAACGAGCCCTGGCTCAAGATCTGTAACCCGGATCTGCAGCCCAACAAGATCTGCGCGAAGGTTTAAGGAAAACTGTCTTACAAACGCCTTCGTGGCGCCATAGACATGCGCTCCTGGATAAGCATAATGACCTGCAGTTGAGCCGATATTAATTATCTGACCTTCATTCCGCTCTACCATTTGAGGCAAGATAACGCGCGTTAAGTGCACAAGACCCGATATGTTGGTTGCGATCATCTTATCCCAATCGATAAGCGATGCTTTCCAGGCGGGCTCCAAGCCTCCAAGCGCAGCGCCTGCGTTGTTGACCAGCACATCGATCTTACGCCATTCCTCAGGCAAGGAGGATAGGAAAGAATCTACACACCCAAGGTCCGTTACATCTAGCTGACGCGCACAAATCGCTCCGCCATATTCAGCAGCCAAATCAGCTAATAAAGATTGCCGTCGACCCGTCGCGATTACGCGATGGCCATCACGTATAAATTTGCGGGAAAATGCTGCGCCAAAACCAGATGTCGCCCCTGTGACGAGTATCGTTTTCATCTTAGATCCATCATTACTAACAATTAAACACTATCCCGCAGAACGATCTGATCTTCGCCTATCGTTATGAATCAGCTATATCCTCGATGGACAATGTCCTAGACAAAGAATAGCCTAGGGTTAAGATTTTTATAATGAGGAATTTGAATTAATGTTAAAAGAATTCCGCCGCTCTTGTGCCTGCGCATTGCTAATAACGCTGAGTGCGACAGCCCCCGTCTCGGCGCAGTATTCTCCGCTTCCTCCAAGAAATTATCCGCTTGGCGAAAAAAAAGACAGGCTTGCGGTAGGAGACACTGAAAGTTTAGTTGAGCAGAAACTGGGACGATCTCCAGAAAGCGTCGAAGAAGCAACCTGCAATACGCCGCGCCAAGCCTGTAAAATAAAATCTTATCGAGATAAAGATCAAGTTATTTGGATATATTTTCTTCAAGATCCAAAATCTCCACACCATTGGAAAGCGGCAAGCTGGAAAATCGAAAATTTTTGGCGGCCCCAAAATCCTTTCGACCCAAATAGTCAAGACTAAAGAAAAGAAATTGCGCGCCAAAAATTACCGCTTTGACGCTTCATTACTTTAGTATGTTAATAACCCTTGTGTTGAAGTCGACTTATAAGCCTTTGCTAGCGCACTTAAGGCGGTCAAAATTTATGGCTTGTCATCAGCAAATCTATCTTTGATGGATATAATGATTTTCGAAATCGCTTAATTGAAGTGCGCTATTTTTACAACACCATGGCGCAATATCGCCTCTTAGCCGCCAAATTGATGTAAAGTTACTTGATTATTTACAAAATTAGCGAGAGATTTATTCAAGATAAATTTCGGCTCGTTAACGCTTGATATGCTGTTGCTTTACAGTTCTGAACATTGAAAGACAACGCCATGACTGCGAAAAAACTCCTTCGAAGAAGAAACGCGATTCGTGAGTTTCTGCAAAATCTTCCACTTCAGCCTTATTGCAAAATTCTTCCTGCCGAAAGCGCGGGCTGGATTAGCCGCCCACGCCCCCGTATTGCTGCGCATCACTCTACGCAGACGCATTCATAATCAGTAGAATGTTTAATCGACGACGAGCGCTTTGCGCTCTGATGGCTCTTATACCGGTACGAAAAGCTTTCTCAGGATCAAGCGATCTTGAACGGTTTAAGTTAACAGGCGACGACGGACAATCTATCCAAAATTTCCGCATACCCTCGGAATTAGATCCCTCGACTGTTCCTGGCCTAATTTGGAAAGGCGGGAAAGAGGCAGATGTCATTCTATATGAATTCTTTGATTATAATTGTAGCTTTTGCCATCAAGCTGCAAAAGAATTAAATAAAATCCTCTCTGCAGATACTGGCATAAGACTTGGACTTATTAATAATCCCATTCTTTCACTTGGCTCCATGCAGTCCGCAAAAGTTCAACAAGCGGTTCTTAGGATCTACGGCCCAAAAGCAGCCTATAATTTCCATTTAGAGCTCATTGGGCAGCGCGGCCAAAAAGACGGGACCCTCGCCTTGGACGCCGCCTTAGCAGCAGGGCTTAACAGAGAAAAGATTGAAGAAACCGCTGACTCGGCCATAATTTCTGATGTAATTACGCGTCAAATAAAACTTGCAGAAAATCTTGGAATGAGCATGACGCCCGCGTTCGTCCTTGCGGGCACCGGAACGCTTGGGTGGATGGGGATTAATTCTTTGAAAAAAATGATTATGTCTGCCAGAAAATGCGATCAAGTATCGTGCGTTTAATTTTCTTCTTAAATTGTTGACCCAACACAGATCTCTTGAGAAATTTTTTAATTCTCACACCGAGAGACTTCTAATCGCGCTATTTGTTACCGGAGCTCAAAACCAAGAGCGATTAACGCTTCACGCAAACGGTCCCTACCACTCATGGCGTCTACGCCGCGCACGCGCGATAGAACCTGTCGCACCCACCCCTGCTCAGGAAGAGCTTGCTCTTTTTGAAAGTCTTTAAATTTTATATCAAGGGTTTCAACCGCTTCTCGTTGAGCCTCATCCCAGTGATAATGCTCTCGATGTAAAACGGCTTGCTGTCCAAGTCGCGGCTTTACAGCGGCATTTGCAGATGGATCAGGCACGCCTACCGTCATTCCAAATACTGCAAACACTTTTTTTGGAAGATTGAGTTCTTTAGCGACTTCTTCAGGCTTGTTGCGCATTGCGCCAATATAGCAGCATCCTAAACCTAATGACTCTAGCGCTATAGCTGCATTCTGCGCAGCCAAAGCCGCATCGACAACCCCGGTCATGAAAAGCTCTAGATAGGCTAGAGCCGCCGCATCTCGACCTTTTTCTTTTCCAATGAGTTCTAGTCGCGCGAGGTCGCAAAGCCAGATTAGTAATAATGGACAATCTCGTATGTGTTGTTGACCGCCAGCTAAATCAGCGAGTCGACTTTTACGCTGTGCATCCTCTATGGCGACAACGCTCCATACTTGTAAATTCGAAGAAGTTGAGGCTGATTGCGCGGCCGCTATGATTGTTTCAAGCGCGCCTGACGGCAAATTTTGTGGCAAATAGTGTCTATGAGAACGATGCGCTAAAAGCAGGTCAAGACTTGCATTCCAATTTGGAGGACGCGGCGCATCCTCTCTGCGATACCGCTCAAAAAACGCTGCGGCTCCAGGGGCATCAAATTGATTAAGATCAGAACTCACGCTCATGTTCATCCATCAGATGCGCTTGGGCACCAATATAGCGCGAAAGTCATTAACATTCGTGCGCGTTGGTCCCGTCACAACTAGGTCGCCCAAAGCTTCAAATGCGCTGAAAGCGTCGTTATTGGCGAACATGGCTTTCAAATCGATATTAGCTTTCTGGGCGCGCATAAAACTCTCAGGCCCCATGATTGCGCCAGCATTTGTTTCAACGCCATCAATGCCGTCTGTATCACAGGCAATTGCTGAAATACCGCCAAAGCCTTCTAAAGCCAACATCAAGCCCAACAAAAATTCAGCATCTCGACCTCCCTTACCATTACCCCGAACTGTAACAGTAGTTTCACCGCCGGAAATGATCGCGACCGGAGGCGAAAAAGGCTGACCATGGAGGGCTATTTGCTTGGCGATTCCCGCATGAACCAACGCGACATCGCGCGACTCGCCTTCTAGATCACCCAAAATGCAGGGCGTAAATCCAGCTTTTTGAGCGACTGACGCAGCAGCTTCGAGAGACCCCTGAGGCGTAGCAATTAAAATATTTTGCACACGCGCAAAGATTGGATCTCCAGGCTTGGGAGTTTCACATTCTGGATTAGCGAGATGATTAAGAACTGCCTGAGGCGCGTCAATTTTATATTTTGCTATAACTGAAAGCGCATCCTGGCGCGTTGAGGGATCTGGCACTGTTGGTCCAGAAGCGATGACCGAAAGATCATCATTTGGCACGTCAGAAATCATCAGCGCGACAACACGTGCAGGGGCTGCAGCGCGCGCTAGACGCCCACCCTTTATCGCGGAGAGATGTTTACGCACACAATTCATTTCAGAAATATTAGCGCCACTTTTCAGAAGCGCTTTGTTTACTGCTTGTTTTTCTTCAAGGCTGACGCCTTCAGCTGGCAACGCCATCAAAGCGGAACCGCCCCCTGAGATAAGCGCTAAGACCAGATCATCCTCGGTCAGATTCTGGACTTTTTTCACTATACGCTTAGCTGCTTCGCGGCCCGCATTGTCTGGAACCGGATGAGAGGCTTCAATGACCTCAATCTTGCTTGTCGCAGCGCCATGATCATAACGCGTGACAACAAGGCCCTCTAGCGCCTCTCCGTGCCAATGCGCCTCTACTGCGGCCGCCATCGAGGCCGCCGCCTTTCCCGCGCCAATAACAATCGTACGGCCCTTGGGCGGCGAGATAGATTTTAAATAGCGCGGCAAACAAACAGCTGGCGAAGCCGCGTCAACAGCCGCGTCAAACATTGCTCGAAGAAGCTCACGATGATCCTGCGACATAACAAAGTCCGAATGACGAGGTCTGAAACAATCGATGCTCCCCCTCTCGCAATCGAGAGGGGGAGAGTTTTCTTAAGAGCCGCTGATTGCGCTGGCTTTCTCAATTAAAGCCTCAGCCATGCGGATTGAGGCGATATCGATCAAGCGACCATCGAGCGATACGGCCCCCTTACCCTCTTTAGCCGCCTGAGCCATTGCATCCAATATGCGACGCGCTTTGGTTACTTCTGCTTCCGATGGCGTAAAGACTTCATTGGCAAGGTCAATTTGCGAGGGATGGATCGCCCATTTGCCTTCATAACCCAGAACAGCTGCGCGCTTAGCGGCGGCTTTGTAACCCTCTGGATCGTTAAAATCGCCAAAAGGACCATCAATAGGACGCAACCCATAAGCACGACAGGCAACCATCATTCGCGTTTGCGCAGCGTGCCACTGATCTGCCCAATAATACTCGCGATTACCGCTGGAGTCCTTATCTGTCAGAACGCCATAGTCTGGATTGACGCCGCCGATTACAGTCGTGCGCGCGCGTGTCGAGGCTGCATAATCGGCAACGCCGAAAGACATTGCCTCAAGACGTTTAGAAGATTGAGCAATTGCTTCAACATTCGCCATACCAAGCGCGGTTTCGATTAAAAGCTCAAAGCCAAGCTTCTTTTCACGCTTTTTATACTGTTCAATCTGTGTAACCAGCATATCAATTGCATAAACATCTTGCGGCACACCCACCTTAGGGATCAAAATTGTATCCAATCGCGGGCACGCCTCAACAACATCTACGACATCGCGATAGCAATAATGCGTATCAAGTCCGTTGATACGCAGGGTCATCGTTTTCTTGCCCCAATCAATATCATTTAGAGCTTGAATAATATTCTTACGCGCCTGTTCTTTATCATCTGGCGCTACGGCATCTTCCAGATCAAGAAAGACGACATCCGCCTTGGAGGTCGCCGCCTTCTCAAACATGCCTGGAGCTGAACCAGGAACGGCAAGCTCTGAACGATGTAGTCGTGGTGTAGCCTGCTCAATTAATGTAAAACTCATCTTAACACTCCCTTCCGTTGTGTTTGTTAGCCGGTGGCCCCAAGGCCAGCGGCGATGCAACTGATAGAAATCAGCAATGGTACTTTGACGTCCTCTTTTTCCGCTGCATTCTCTGCGGACCTAAACCGACGCAGTAATTCAACCTGCTCTCGGTTAACTTCATTAATGGTCTGTAGTCGATGTGCAAGACGCGCGTGATATTCTACAAATCTTTTGGCGATAGCCTCACTATTTGTAATTCGCAAAATCATTGAGGTTGTTAAACTATACTCATCCTCAATCGACCTAAAAACCTTTTGGCGCAGAGCTTCGTCTGCGACAAGACTTGCATATTGGCGAGCGATGGATAGATCAACAAGCGCAAGCGTCTTTTCTGCCTCATCTATTATTAAACGAAAAATACGAGAGTCGTCGAACATCCGTCGCAACAGCTTCATGCCGACATCGCCATGCTCATCTAAATAACTCTTTAGACCAGAGCCGACCCCATACCAGCCTGTAATTGAATGACGATTCTGAGCCCAGGCGAATACCCAAGGAATTGCACGCAAATCAGCCAGGCTTTTGGCGCCAAATCGTCGAGCTGGACGCGAGCCAATATTGAGCAGAGAGATTTCCTCAAGCGGGCTTGCAGCCTGAAAATAGGTAACCAAGTCGGCGTCCGTGATAAACTTGTTATAGGCCGAGAATGAGGCCCTGGATATTTCTTCAAGAGCCGCATCAAATTCTGCATGAGGCGCGAGCGCCTCTTCTCTCTCTGATTTCAACGCATGGGCAAACACTGAAGACGCGAGTAATTCCATCTGATAGGCCGCTGTTCCGCGGTTAGCATATTTAAAAGAAACGACCTCTCCCTGCTCTGTTACGCGAAAGCGTCCACGGATTGAGCCTGCAGGTTGTGCAGCGATAGCATGGCCAGTTGGGGCCCCGCCACGAGAAACCGAGCCTCCTCTGCCATGAAAGAAGGCAATCGCGATCCCTTGCTCTCGACCAACCTCGGTCAATCGCGCTTGAGCTTTGAACAATTCCCAATTGGAAGAGAAAAATCCGCCATCCTTGTTACTGTCAGAATAGCCAATCATTACTTCTTGAAGATCGCCCTGGGCTTGTGTGCTCCGACGAACAACTGGAATTTGCAATAAATCTCGCATAATTTCTGGAGCGTCTTGCAGATCAGAAATTGTTTCAAATAACGGCACAATAGGCAGCGTTAATCCTTCAATGCCTTCAGCATCAACAAAGAGTCCAGCTTCTTTTGCTAATAAATAAATGCCTAAAATATCAACGGCGGAATGGGTCATGGATAGAATAAAGCTACCAAACGCCTCTCGATCAAGACTAGAGCGCAAATCCGCGACAATCTCAAACATCTCGATGACGTCACGCGTCTCATCTGTCAATTTATTACGATCAATTGACGTCTTGCGCGGCGCAGACAGCTCGGAAAGCACCCACTGGCGCCATTGTTCAGTCTCTACAGACGGAGGCGTTGACTGTCCTGTCCTTAGACGCCACAGCTCATGTAACGCTGCAGTTGTGCGGGTGGTATTTTGTCGAATATCGAGCCGCACAGTACTAAATCTAAAAATTTCAACTGCGCGCCTAAGAGGTCTTACAACATCGCTCGCGAGCGCCTCGCTCTTGGCTTCTGTTAATACTTTTTCAAGTAAAACAAGGTCGTCGATCAAAGCATCGGCATTTTTGTAACGCGCGCTTATTGAATCATTGCCATGCGTTGCGGCTATTGTTTGATCTAATTTACGCAACATCGTCGTGACAAATTGGCGATAAGGCTCGTTTTGATTGCGCGCTGAAATCGCCTCTGCGTCAGGTAGATCGCTTAAACGTTTTGCCAATTCAATACGAAAGCTCTCAGGGATAACCGCCGCGCGCTGGCTTATGGAGAGCGTACGCGCCAAATCAACTATGCGACTCCGATAGTAATTCAGACTCGCCAGAGCATTTTCACGCATTGTGCGGCGAGTTACGTCATTGGTGACAAATGGATTGCCATCTCGATCGCCCCCGATCCATGAACCAAACTGAAAAAATGGCGTTACGTCAAATTTCTCATTTGGATAATGGCGCTTTAGAGCGCGCTCAAAAGAGGACAATAGCTCTGGAGCGAGATCGAATATGCTTTCAGAAAAGAAATGCTGCCCCCAAGCGACTTCATGTTCTACAGTAGGCTTTTCAAGATGCAACTCTCCCGTCAACCAAACGAGTTCAACCTGGTCGTAGATCGACTTGACGAGCGCCTCACGCTCTCGATCTGTCCAGCGGGTAGATTCTAGCTCTCGCATCAAAAGGTAGATGCGGCGATATTTTTCAAGAATTGAAACGCGCTTAGCATCTGTGGGGTGAGCCGTTATTACCGGGCGAATGCGCAATGTCTGTAGTTGAGCATGAATCTCTTCTGGTTTAACGCCCGCATTCGAAGCGCTCGAGAGCACATAATCAAATGTGCCGAGCAATTTATCATGTCCTTTCTCACGCTCTATTCGACGACGCCGGCGCATGGCGTATGCCTGTTCAGCGATTGAAACGAGCTGAAATAAAATCCCCTGCGCTTGTAGGGCGCGCGCCATCTGACGAGGGGCCAATCCAGCTCCCGCTTTAGAGTCTCTGACGACCGCTTCAATTTCTGGCATATGCTGACGCACGACAGCGAGGAGCTGCTCTCGTAAAAAAGCTGACGCTTCCGTAACGGATCGTGTTGCATAAGCTGACGGCAACCCCGAAGCCTCTGCAGCCGACTTAATTGGACTTTCAACAGTCATACAAACCCCTCGCGCATAAAACTGGTTTACGCGCTAAAATTTTATTTCTTTAGCCGCCCTTGAGAACCTTCGCTACAGTTGAGCCAAATTCCGCTGGACTTGGCGCGACAGTTAAGCCGAAAGATTTCATTATTTCTGTTTTTTCCGCCGCGCTATCTCCGGAAGCGGAAATGATCGCGCCAGCATGGCCCATTCGTCGTCCTTTTGGCGCCGTCAAACCCGCAACAAAGCCAATAACTGGCTTAGAAAAATTCTCTTTTATCCAAGCCGCCGCCTCAGCTTCTTGCGGACCGCCAATTTCACCAATGAGCAAGACAGCTTTTGTCTCAGGATCTTTATCAAAAAGAACAAGATGATCGAGAAATGACGAACCATTTATCGGATCGCCGCCAATGCCTACTGATGTGGAAATCCCAAGCCCTAGCTCTTTTAACTGCGACGCCGCCTCATAACCAAGTGTGCCAGAGCGAGAAATGAGTCCTACCGGACCTTTGCTGTAGATGTGGCCAGGCATGATGCCTAACATCGCCTTACTCGGAGAAATGATTCCCGCACAATTAGGCCCAACCATCATTGGCCGACGATCTTTAGGAAAGCGAAGGAAATAACGCTTTACACGCATCATATCCTGAGCGGGAATACCGTCAGTGATTGAGCAGATTAAGCGAATTCCCGCATCGGCAGCCTCCATAATCGCATCTGCACAAAACGCAGGAGCGACAAAAGTGATTGACGCCTGCGCGCCAGTTTGTTTGACCGCCTCTTTAACCGTATTAAATACAGGAACGCCGTGATGCGTATGTCCGCCCTTACCTGGCGTTACACCTGCAACGACGTTACTTCCATAATCAATCATTTCTCTCGCGTGAAAACTGCCCTTATCCCCCGTAATGCCCTGCACGAGAATTGGCGTTTTTTCATCTATGAGAATGCTCATGCTATCCTCCCGGTTCATGCAATTTTGATAATTGCCTGACCGCTTGTCTCTGTTTATTTAATAGACTTGAATGCCGCTACAGCTTTATTAGCTGCATCAGCGAGCGTATCGGCTGTAATAATAGCGATACCGCTTTCTTGAATAATTTTTCGTCCAGCCTCTACATTCGTCCCCGCCAACCGGACAACGAGTGGAACGTCTTCAATTCTCTCAGCTCGCACAGCATCAACAACCCCTTGCGCGACCCAATCACATCTATTGATGCCAGCAAAAATATTTACCAAGACAACTTTTACGCGACGATCTGAGAGAACAAGCCGAAAGGCCGTTGCTACGCGATCAGGAGAGGCTCCACCGCCAACATCAAGAAAGTTAGCGGGATTGCCGCCCGCATGCTTGATCATATCCATTGTCGCCATTGCAAGCCCGGCGCCGTTAACGATACAGCCTATTTCACCATCAAGGCCGATATAATTAAGACTATGCTCTGCAGCCTGGGCTTCGCGCGGATCCGATTGTGACGGATCATTCATATCAACAATATTTCGACGACGAAATAATGCGTTATCGTCAAAAGACATCTTTGCATCAAGGGCGAGCACCTTATCATCCTTCGTAATAACGAGAGGATTGATCTCCAACATCGTCGCGTCATTATCTCGAAACGCTCGATATGCGCCCATAATTGTCTGAACAGCTCGGGATACCTGCTTTATATTGAGCCCAAGCTGAAAGGCTAATTCACGAGCCTGGAAAGGCAATAACCCCACCGCAGGCTCTACGATTACCTGCAATAATTCATCTGGTGTATTTTTGGCTATTTCTTCGATATCCATGCCGCCATGTTTGGAAGCAATAACGCGGACCCGCTCTAACTTTCGATCCAGCACAAAACCAAGATAGAGCTCACGATCAAATGGATCTGCAAGCTCAATATATACTCTTTGTACTGGCTTACCTTCTGGCCCTGTTTGAGTAGTCACCAAACGTTTACCGAGCAGGTCGCGGGCAGCTTGCTGAACCTCATGATATGTTCGGCAAAGGCGCACGCCTCCGGCCTTGCCCCGAGCTCCAGCATGAATCTGCGCTTTTACGACCCAATGCGATCCACCGAGCTCAGTTGCCGCATAGACAGCCTGATCAGGACTAAAAGCAACCGTGCCAGGAGGCACAGCTACGCCATGGCTCGCTAGAATTTCCTTGGCCTGATACTCATGGACGTCCATCGCAGCTACCTCTTGATTTTTCAGCGACGCTACTTAGCCATCAATCTTGTTTTTAACCGTCTCATAAACAGCTTCAGTCTCTACTGCAGCTTTTTTTAGCAAGGCGTTCACTTCTTTCAGCTGAGCTTCAGCAAATTCCCGATCTTTTATCGATTTTGCATTGATAAAAACATTCAAAGCGCAGCTTCGCAGACCAGCGTTTGCAGCAAGAACAGCGACGCCAGCGTCGCTAATAACATTCAGATTTCCTTTTTCGGCCGCCTCTTTCGACAGCTCAATAACTTCATAGCAAACCTTACATGTTTGCAACGGCGCGAGTGTCGCCTCTTTTAGAGCAAGCTGTATCGCTTGGATGCGCTTGGTTTTTTCTTCATCTGTGCCGCGCGGAAGACCATAGGCGCTCATAAGCGTATTAAACGCCACCACGTCTTCATCAATGCCTTTCGTTAATGCAACACGCAGGCTCTCAGCTCTTTGTAGCGTTTTTTTTAAATCATCCGCTACGGCTTCATAATTTTTCTTGCCAATGGTCAGATTGCAGACCATCGAGACAAGCGCTGCGCCCATTGCGCCTGATAGCGCTGCTGCGCCGCCGCCGCCAGGAGTAGGCGCATCACTTGCGAGTTCATCAAGAAACTTGCCAATCGTTTCAATTTTAGCGCTCATTTCAAGCCAGCTCTTTCGCTTGCGCATAAATATTTTCACAATCGAAAATTTTATCTGCGCTCTCAAATAATTTACCAACGCACTCGCGATGTAATTTCAGCTTAAGACCACCAAGCCCCAGCGCGCCAATTACAATCTTACCATGGCGATCTTTTGCTTTATCGATCGCCTCAACACCGCCAATTCCAAGCGGAGGCTGAGCGTTGCAGTCCGCTAGTAGCTCAACGGTTGGATCATTTTGCCAATCCTTCTCATCAAGCAACGGAACGCCTATCGCTCCTGCAGCAAAAACTATCTGAGCGCCTTTGATCGCTTGGGCCCGAGCAGCGTTATCCGCAGCTTCGATTGGCGTAGGCGTAAAACCGAACCGATCTTGAATTGCTTTAGACGCAGCATCAGCCCGCGACTTCTCTCGAGATGTGATCGCGACCTCGGCGCCTTCAATGTTTAACATTGCGGCTGCGCGCATGCCCACCGGTCCCGTTCCAGCAAGAACAACTGCTTTTTTTCCAGCAAGCGGACGCGCCTTAGCCAGCAAGGCGACGCCAGCCGCAGCCGTTGTGTTGGAGCCATTGGAATCAAGCATGGCTGAAACGCGGAAGTTTGAGAAAAAACGTTTCTTTACGGCGTTAAATACCGCTTCGCCTGCGGTCATATCTCCTCCGCCAACAAAGATAGCCGTAAATTGCTTTTCTTTCGGTCCTCGAGTGTAAATACACCCATCAACGAGAGCGCCAACATTTGCCTTAGTTACGCCGCCATACCCAATGATATGATCAGCGCCGCCATCGTAACCGACAACCGTGTCGAAAACGCTTGCAACCGGGTCTGTATCGAATAAGAACAGCAGCTTTTTTGTCATGGACATCTCATTTTAAAACATGACCCATTTAGAGCCGAGAACGCAATGAGGATGCCGAGACATCAACATTCGCCAAATTTTGCATCACGCAGATTAGCAGCGCGATAAGTCATCTTGAAATTAATCAAGATAAATATTTAAGCGGTGACAATATTTCGTGGGGCGCCCGCAACAAAGGCGTCTATATTATCGATCAGCTGATCCGCCAATACTTGCATCGCCTCCTTCGAAGCCCAAGCCACATGCGGAGTAATGATCAAATTTGGGATCGTGGGATCAAGTAAAATATTCCCATTCTTTGGCGGCTCAGCTGTAAGAACATCAAATCCAGCTCCCGCGATGACTCCCTTGCGCAACGCATCGGCAAGCGCGGCTTCATCAACTATGCCGCCACGGGCTGTGTTGATGATACAAGCTGACTTCTTCATCGCCGCCAATTCTTTTGTGCTGATCATATTCTTTGTATGCGGCGTCAATGGCAAATTAAGCGTCACAACGTCAGATTCGCGCAGTATTGTTGCGAGATCGACTATGTTTGAACCAGGCGCGACATCGTTGATTAGGACTTTCATCCCAAGCGCCAAAGCTCTTTTTTCTATCTCTTTTCCTAGGGCGCCATAGCCAATAATGCCCAGCGTTGATCCAGCGATGTCATATATTGGATAGTCAAAGTAGCAAAACTGATTAGCATATCCCCAGCGGCCATGCTGAACAGAATTATGATAGTTTACAAGATTACGGCGCAAAGCAAAAAGTAAAGCGAATACATGCTCAGGCAATGTATTAAAGGCGTAATTCCGGATATTTGAAACAATGATGCCATTGGCGGAGGTATAAGCCTTATCGATAACGTCAGTGCCCGTGGCTGCAACCGCAATTAATTTTAAATCAGGCAAGTGTTTGAGCGTTGCTTCGCGCAAAGGCACTTTATTCGTAATACAAATATCCGCGCCCTTTAAACGCTCAACAACCTGATCTTGAGCAGTCTGAGCGTATTCTTTGTAGTCATGCGGGAAGTTAGGCGTTCGCACGTTGGCGTCGAGCGTTTCACGATCTAGAAAAACAATTTTATGCGACATAAACATCCCCCAACGGCGCTCAAAATTAAGTCCCTCCCCCCACAATGAGGGGAGGGCTTTTATTATGCTTACATCTTGAGAAGCGGATTGGCGCGATAAACTGCTTGCGCAGCCGCTACGCCTGATCCTGGCTGGATTTTAATGCCATTATCAAGCATCGCCATTTCTGCGCCGGCAATTGCTCCAAGCAGCATTAATTCATTCAGATCGCCCAAATGCCCAATACGGAAGACTTTGCCAGCAACCTGTGAGAGACCCGCGCCAAGAGCGAGGTTATAACGCTTATAGGCGGTTTCAATAACCTTAGCCGCATCGAATCCTTCCGGCACAACAATCGCTGTAACCGTATCAGAATTCCACTTAGGCTCCTTAGCGCATGTCTTAAGACCCCATGCCGCAACAGCGGCGCGCGTGCCTTCAGCAAGATGATGGTGACGCTTGTAAACTTGATCCAATCCCTCTTCAAAAAGGATCGACAGGGACTCTTTGAGTCCATAGAGCAATGGAACGGATGGCGTATAAGGGAAGTAGCCATTGGCGTTTTGCGCGATCATATCTTGGAATTCAAAATAGGCGCGACGTCCTTTATTCGTCTTGCCTTTTTCGATCGCTTTCTGACTCGCAGCCATCAATAAAAGACCAGCTGGCAGCATAAATCCCTTCTGGGAACCGGAGACAATAACGTCAACGCCCCATTCATCCATTTTGAACTCGAGAGAAGCAACAGAAGATACGCCGTCAACAAAAAGCAAAGCTGGATGCTTGGCATTGTCTATTGCCTTACGCACTGCAGCAATATCTGAGGTCACGCCAGTAGCAGTCTCATTATGCGTGGCAAGCACTGCTTTGATTTCGTGATTTTTGTCCGCCTTAAGCGTCTCTTCAATTAACTCAGGGTCATTACCTGTGCCCCACTCGCGCTCTTGCACGACAACTTCAAGACCCTGACGCTTACATAAATCAATCCAGAGATGAGAAAACTGGCCAAAGCGCTGGGCAAGAACCTTGTCTCCCGGCGAAAGCGTGTTGGTGATAGCGGCTTCCCATCCGCCTGTGCCTGATGCTGGAAAGATAAAGGCATGGCCTTTTTCCGTGCCAAATACTTTTTTAAGCCCAGGAAAAAGCGGCTTTACTAAATCAGGGAAAGTTGGCGAACGATGATCTTCCGAAGCGACAGCCATGGCGCGTACGACACGATCGGGCAAATTGGTTGGACCCGGCACGAAAAGAAAATTTTTACCGGGAACTCTGGAATTCAACATGTTTGGCTCCTTTTGAGCTTTAGGCTTCCTCAATAATGAACCAGCGATATTCAAATCTTGAACATCGCTAGTTTTCTTCTTCGAAGTTCAGATTAGAACAGACCGGAAATCCGACCGTCGCCGCCAACTTCAATATTATTTGCTGCAGGCGTTTTGGGCAGACCCGGCATTGTCATGATGTCGCCACACACCACAACAACGAACTCTGCGCCAGCAGAAAGACGCAATTCACGGATGGGAATTGTAAAACCTGACGGCGCGCCTTTAGCGTTTTGGTCGGTTGAGAAACTATATTGCGTCTTTGCAATACAAACCGGAAGGTGACCAAAACCCTCCTTTTCTAATTCAGCAAATCTAGCCCTTACGCTAGAGTCATAGGTTATATCGCTAGCGCCATATAACTCTTTAGCGATGGTTCTGACTTTCTCGGCCAAAGGCAACTCATCAGCGTAAAGCGGCTTGAACTTAGATGGCTGCGCATCAATTGTCCGAACGACAGCGCGCGCCAAATCAGCCGCCCCCTCACCGCCCGAGCCCCAATTATCAGCAACCACGCAATCCACGCCCTCTGCTTTACAGAGTCGATCAAGCGCAGCCATCTCGGCAGAGGTGTCAGAGGAAAATTTATTTACTGTGACAAGAACCGGGACGCCAAATTTACGCACATTCGCAATGTGACGCTTGAGATTTGCAAAACCCGACTCAACCGCAGCGACATTCTCGCCCTTAAGATCATCTTTGGCCACGCCGCCGTGCATTTTTAGGGCGCGGATAGTCGCAACAATCACCGTTATGTCCGGCTTAAGCCCGGCCTTACGACATTTAATATCAAAGAATTTTTCTGCGCCGAGATCTGCGCCAAAGCCTGCTTCGGTCACAACGTAATCGGCAAGCTTGAGACCAGATTTGGTTGCTATGACAGAATTACATCCATGCGCAATATTAGCGAATGGGCCGCCGTGAATAATTGCCGGGTTGTTTTCAAGCGTCTGCACAAGATTTGGCGCAATAGCGTCTTTCAAAAGCGCCGCCATTGAGCCCGCCGCCTTCAGCTCAGAAGCGCGAATATTTTTCTTTTCACGCGTTTGTCCAACAACGATATTACCCAGTCTTGTTTGCAAATCAGAGAAGTTAGAGGCAAGGCAAAATATGGCCATTACTTCTGAAGCAACTGTAATATCAAACCCGTCTTCACGCGAAAACCCATTCGACACGCCGCCTAAGGACGATACGATCGAGCGTAGAGCTCTATCATTCATGTCAACAACGCGCCGCCAACTGATGCGCCGCGTATCGAGGCCCAAGCTATTGCCCCAATATACGTGGTTATCAATCAAAGCCGCGAGGAGATTATTCGCCGCGCCTATAGCGTGGAAATCGCCTGTAAAGTGAAGATTGATATCCTCCATTGGAACAACCTGGGCATATCCCCCGCCGGCTGCGCCGCCTTTCACGCCAAAACATGGACCAAGACTGGGCTCTCTTAAACAACAGAGCGCTTTCTTACCAATATGATTAAGCCCGTCGGTTAATCCGACAGTCGTTGTTGTCTTACCCTCTCCGGCTGGGGTTGGCGTAATTGCCGTGACAAGAATTAATTTGCCCGTAGGCTTGTTTTCCAATGAGGCGATATAGTCCAGGGAGATTTTTCCCTTATAGTGACCATAAGGCTGCACGAACTCTGCGGGAATACCAAGCTTCTCGCGCGCAACATCAACGATCGGACGCATTTTTGCATTTTGCGAGATCTCGATGTCTGACTTTGGCGCAAGGTGCTGGTTATCTTTACCGCTCATATTTACTTACTCCCCTCAACGCGCAGCACGGGCGCGCCAAAATTTTTTTTATTAAAAACCTAGACGCAGTTGTCCACGCCTCGTCGTATTAGCCGAGGATCTCAATCAATGCCGCTGAGCATTGCTTTTTCCCTGACCGTAGTGAGATCTCATTATGGCTTCAAGGACGCCAGTTGCCGCAGTTCGACGCTCCCGGCAGGCCCCATGAGTTGAACTCAAATCTCGAGGAATTCGTATGACGGGAATCAATTTTCCACGTCAAGCGGCAAGGGGCAAAGGGACCTTGGCCTAACAGACTCGCGCCCAACATGCCGCTGATAGGTCGCTCAATGCTTTCTGCAACCAAGCTCATTCGTTCAGTGAGAAGGGCTTAGACGCATAACCACCCGAAAGGGTTGTCTTTGCTCATTTTTAACTATCAAATTATTTTTAATTATTACAATAG
>OMIO01000063.1 GCA_900299115.1 Methylocystaceae bacterium
CTAAGCCTTCGTCGGCAGCGTCAGATGTGTATAAGAGACAGCTTTAATATACGATCATGTAAATTTTTTGCAAAGCGTATAATTTCTATGCCGCTTTTGAGTAACTATAATCTTTGTATTTTATGAAATTATTTTTTGTTAGAGATTGATAGTAGGACTTAATTCTCGAATCTTGGCTTTGCACGTTTTTAGTTGTTAAATTTTACATTTCTCTAATTGTCGCAAGATCCGATTTGATTTCATTTGCGATCCCTATCTTTCCTATCTTAAAAACTTTCCTGTAAGTTGAGGCCACGGTTACGGGTGTATAAACTCAACCAGTCTTCAAGGTATGGCAATAGTTTTAGTGGCGCATATCTGATGGATATACTCACTTTGTCGAGAAAGCGCTTTATCACCAATTCATTCTGTCAGAACTGACGAAATCTACCCCACTGCTAGTTTGCGCGCCGCTAAAGCTCGTTGCAACGGGGTCTTGAAAGTTAGCGGCTAGACTATTCACTGGTCGGAGTTAGTCTACAATAGTTCAGGTGGGACCTTGTTTTGAATAAAGAAATGAATTTCCTGCCGTTTCTCATTTTGGACTAAAAGCATGAATGCTTACGGCTTTTATGTGTAGGGAGATTTGGGTCGTAATTCTTGAAATTTATGTTCCAATTTAAATTTTAAGCCGCGTTTCTTTTTTGTCTAAAGACAATCATTCGCTGACTTAATCCCAAGAGCGCTTCTTAGACTCGGTTTTTTGTCTTGTCTTTAGAAGATCGGAGAGAGAAAAATTATCTCATAAAGAGGAAGCTCTTGTCTGGAAAAAGTGAACCACGCCTGAGTGAAGCTTTTGCTATCTGGGGCGGTTGGTTTTTGTGACGTCCCGCTCGCATTGACAGCGTTGGCTCAGGATCAGTCAAGCTTTAGTCTGGTGGTTTAGGCTTTAAGAGTGACTTTGACCCTGAGTCGTAGGGCGGTTGGAGATTTGTGGTTCACGAGGGTGTTGTAAAAATGCATCATTTTCGTCAAAGGCAAAATTCCTTTCCTAAAAGTAACGCTTCGTTAAGGGTTACTTATCAATTTAACGAAACATTTACGATGCTGAAAAATCGTGATTCGACAATTGAACCTATCCTTCTGGGCATCCAGCTTGCCTAATGTGGGAAAACTTGGCGGGGCATATTATGCGAGTTCTATTAATCGAAGACGACCGGTCTGTAGCAAAGAGCATTGAAATGATGCTCAAAGTCGAGAATTTCAGCGTCTATACGACGGACATGGGGGAAGAGGGTATAGATCTTGGCAAGGTCTATGACTACGAGATCATCCTTTTGGATTTAAATCTACCAGACATGTCTGGCTATGAGGTGCTTAGAGCCTTGCGCGTCTCTAGAATTAAAACACCTGTTTTGATCCTATCTGGACTAGGGAGCATAGAAGATAAAGTTAAAGGGCTTGGCGTTGGAGCAGACGATTATATTACTAAGCCCTTCCATAAGGATGAGCTTATTGCGCGGATGCGCGCAATTATCCGCCGTTCTCAAGGGCATGCGCAGCCCACAATTACTGCTGGCGATTTAGTTGTAAATCTTGATGAGAAGTCAGCCTATATCAGTAATTCTCGTATTCATCTGACGGCAAAAGAATTCCAGATCCTTGAATTTTTGGCATTAAGGAAGGGCTCCACTTTGACTAAGGAGATGATTTTAAATCAGCTCTATAATGGAATGGATGAGCCAGAATTGAAAATCATTGATGTTTTTGTTTGTAAGCTTCGCAAAAAATTAGCTTCGGCCAGTGGCGGGCAGGACTTTATAGAGACCGTGTGGGGCCGTGGATATATGCTTCGGGAAGAGGGCAAGATCCCTGAGCTTATGGTTGGCTAAATGTCATAGCTTGTTTCTGATTGCTCGTAAGCTTTTAATTGGTCTTGGATGATAGACGTAATTGCTGGGGCTAATGTGGTTCATTAGCCCCAGAAATTATAATGGGTATAGCTCTGTTGCTTACATCGCCGATCATACTGAATGATCTGCTGATTTTTTATAAAATATTTGATAATTTTTAAAAATTTAACGAAGAAAAATTCAAAGCTTTTTTATTGCTCAACTCTGAACATCATTTTCCCAATATCCTAGCGATCTCTATCGCAGCCTCAGATATTCCTGTTGGGTCTACTGCAGGGACAGGCGTTTTTTTAATGAGTAAATCGAGACTTTCATCCAATAAAAGGGGGCTGTGATCTATTGGCAGAAGCTGGCATGAAGCATTGCTTTCCGCCCAAGCAACAAAATAAGGGGTCTCAAGCCAATCCGAGTGGGTCAGCATAAGTAATTGGACGCCATTGCAAGCGGTCTCCACAACTGTTCCATATCCCTCTTTTGTTACGACAATATCGCATGATGCAAGAACATCGATGAAGGGAAGCGATAATTCTTGTGCTTTAATGGCGTTACGATTATTTGATTTAATATTGTTTTCAACAATCCAGAAAAAATCATCGCGATCTGGCAATAAAACTTCTCTCTCGCCGGTAACGCCTCCAAGGGTTACGAGAGTCAGTTTCTGCTTGGGGCCTATTTTGTATTGATGTCTGATAAGGGCTTGCTGATTTATCCCGCGTCGGGCGATTGGGCCGATAGATTTTGTATTTGAAAGGCAGCGCATGGGCATGTGTGGTTTAGGCTGCAGGAAAATTGACGCTGAATTATAGGCTGCTTTAATCCGATTTAGGTGTAAATCAGAGCCGATTTTTAAAAAATGCTGTGTCTCAAACCAATTGTAGGAGCAGATTGCGACAACAGGCGTTAGGAGTTGCTTGGAGGCTTCTATGCTGGCGTATGGAATATTGGAAATAACAAGATCTGGTTTATAGCTTTGAAGCTCCTTAGCCCTTGAGGCAATATTATTTTGCCAATTTTTATGAAATTCATCAATAACAGCAACACTTCTTTCTGTATCCACCCGCGTTGGTCCGTGCATTTCTAGCGAGGGCTCTCTGGGGAGTGGCGCGCAGTGAATGGAAAAATCAAAGAAGCTTTGTACGATCTCAGGCTTATATTCAGAACGAATGATAATAGTCAGTCCGTCATATGAGGCCTGAAGTCTGTTCACAACCGGAGCTGTTTGCGCAAGATGTCCAAAGCCGTGGCTAGATATATCAACAATAACTCTTTTCAATTTATTGCCGCCCGCGTAACTTGGATTTTCATAAAGTTGCGTTTTATTTTTTAGTATAAATTAGTGTAATGAAAAAGTAA
>OMIO01000064.1 GCA_900299115.1 Methylocystaceae bacterium
ACTTCGACAAAATCATAGGCCTGTAAGCACATGTAATTAAATTCAATGAAAGAGAGCTCATGTTCGCGATCAAGTCGCATTTTAACAGAGTCCATCGTCAGCATACGATTGACGGAAAAATGACGACCAACATCACGCAAAAAGTCGATATAATTTAAGTCAGCAAGCCAGTCAGCGTTATCCAGCATAAGAGCGTCATTTGGTGCGTCGCCAAATTTTAAAAAACGTTCAAATATTTTTCTAATTGAGTCTTTGTTTAGGTTAATCTGTTCAATTGAGAGTAATTTTCGACTTTCATCCTTGCCCGAAGGATCTCCAACGCGGGTTGTGCCGCCGCCCATTAAAGGCAATGGCTTGCCGCCGGTGCGTTGAAGCCAGGCAAGGAGCATAATCGGAAGCAGAGATCCGACATGTAGCGAGGAGGCCGTACAATCAAAGCCAATGTAAGCTTTAAGCCCTCCCTGCAAGGCCTTCTCGTCAAGACCTGGAAAATCAGAGCATTGATGAACAAATCCCCTTTCGAGCAAAATATGCAAGAAATCGGATTTGGGGGTAAATTCGTTGGTCATGGGGTCACGGTGTAGGGCCTGAGAGAGAAACGCGCAAGACTTTCAGCCTTGCGTTCTAGGCAATGGTCGATGGGCTCTTAGGCTCGGGCTGTCGTTTGGCTGGAACGGTCAGGCTTCACCTCTTCTTATACGCTTGTTAGAAGCCCAGTCAGAGACATAGATGTTGGTCGCCAAGATTGGCCTAAGGGTATGAGATGCTGTTTTACGAACCGCTTTTTTTATTTTTATTCGCGCCAGCGGTCTACATTTTGTATTGGCTCTTTGGCGCCGGTCGTTCTGGAAGATTGTTTGTTTTATTACTCGCTAGCCTCTTATTTTATGGCTGGAGCGAGCCGGTTTTTATTTTTATTGTTTTTGCTTCGCTCGCTTTAGATCTAATCGTGGCGCGAGAAATTGGGAGACATCCTGCTGGCGGCGGCATGAGCAAGGGGTGGCTGGCTTTGGGCATAGTCAGTAATTTACTGATTTTAGTTTATTATAAATATGCCGGCTTTCTGTCGACGAACTTAGATGCGCTGCTACAATTTTTGTCTCTTCCTGGGTTTAGTCTTTGGAAGATTGCTTTGCCTATTGGGGTCAGTTTTATTGTTTTTGAGAAAATCACCTATCTTGTAGATATTTACCGAGGCGTATCACAGCCAACAAAAGATTTTCGGCTCTATATGCTTTATGTCTTTTTCTTTCCCAAGCTGCTCGCTGGGCCTATAATAAAATATCATGACATTGCATATCAATTTGAAGAATGCCGGCATGCAGGCTTTGATGATGTTACTTTGGGTTTTAGTCGTTTCATGCTGGGCGTTATTAAAAAAATACTAATTGCCGATACAATGGCTCAAGGCGCAGATATTATTTTCTCACATGATCCAAGGTTTTTAGAATTCACCGACGCTTGGATCGGCGTCATTTTTTTTACGTTACAAATATATTTTGACTTTTCCGCCTATTCAGACATGGCGATCGGTTTGGCGAGAATGTTAGGGTTTCGGCTACTGGAAAATTTTAATATGCCTTATATTGCTGTAAATTTAACGGACTTCTGGCGCCGATGGCACATGTCCTTGACGAGCTGGATCCGGGAATATCTTTATTTTCCTCTTGGCGGGAACAAAGGCTCTCAAGCGCGCACCTATTTTAATCTTTGGATTTGCTTTTTGGCCTCGGGCATTTGGCACGGCGCAGCTTGGCCATTCATTATTTGGGGCGCTTATAATGGCGTATTTTTGATTTTGGACCGATTATTTTTAATTAACTGGCTACGTCATTTACCAGATTGGATTTCTAATCTTCTCACCATAATTATTGTGATGATTGGGTGGAGCATATTTCGCTCAGAGAGCGTTGATCAATTTTGTCATTTTCTAACAGCAATGATTTCTCCTTTTGTTGCGGCAGGCTTGCCAGCGCATATTCCCATCGATTATTTTATGATGATGGCTTTTGGTATTTTTATCTGTTTTTTACAAAGACTAAGCCTTACTCTAAAAGACTTTGATTGGGAGAGCCTGAGCAGCCGGTTTCCGGTGGCGGTTAATTGCTTTTTAAGCGTTTTTTTTGTCGCTGCCCTCGCCAAAGGGTTTGCTGATCCTTTTAAGCCCTTTATCTATTTTAGGTTTTAAAACGTGAGAATAAAACTCATTCAAAAACTTCCGATCCTCATGTGTATGGGTCTTGTGATAAGTCTTTTTATCATATCAATTTGGAATTATATGATTGGCGATATGTGGCCAAAGTTACGTATTCGTAGCGCTTCGCCGCTTGCTGGCATTGCCAAAGTAAAACCAATTCCTTGGTCTTGGTCTGATTTTATTGCAGGGGAGACGCAAAAAGTCGCCTCAATCAATTTTTCGCAACGCTCTCCTGTTTTTCCCATCTCTGTGCGCGCAAAAAATCAATTTATTTTCTCGCTTTTTCATCAATCTGCCGCTTCAGGCGTCGTGATTGGTCAGCATGATCAACTCTATGAGCAATTCTATATCAATGAATTTTGTGGGCGACAGATAAATCAAAATCTCTCTCATATTTCTCAATGGGGAGATTCGCTTCAGCAAATCCAAAATGCCCTTGAAAAAATGGGTAAAAAATTTGTCTATGTCATTACGCCCTCTAAAGCGGCGCAATATCCTGAGGATTTACCTCAATCTGCTGCCTGCGCTAAGAATTTTAAGTTAATTCCTGATAAATTGACGCCATATGTTCATGCGTTAAGCGATCATCATGTGCATAATTTTAACGGCGCCAACTTTATTCATGAAAAACGTCAAGATTATTCTATTCCCTTATTCCCGCGCGGCGGCACGCATTGGAATGTTCTCGCAGCCGGTATGGCCTTGCAGGAAATCAATCAATCACTCGCCTTGCCTTTTGGTTCTATCAATTTCAACTGGCGTCCCGCTTTACAGGCGGAGGGAACGGATCGAGACCTTTTAGATCTCCTTAATCTTTTATGGCCTGATGCAACTTATCCAACAGCAGTGATAACGCATGAAATTCCTCAACAAAGTTGTTCTCTTTCACCAAAATTATTAGCTATGGGGGGCAGTTTTCTGCATGAAATTCTCGTAGCTGCAACACAGGCGCAATGTCCGCCTCAGATTGATTATTGGTTTTACATGCGAACTGAAAATCTTGGCGTTGAGTTGGGACATTACTGGCGCAAACCAAGAGAGGCGGGCAATGGCGAGCGACAATCAGCTGAAGACGCGATTCTTGATGCAAACATTCAGAATGCGGATGTGGTGATCTTGGAGGAAAATGAATCAAATATTGCGACAATGAAGCAGGTGGATCAACTCAAGGCGGCCCTAGACCGCATCCAATAGGGCCGCGTCTTTGCGTCGCAGTGGCGTTTGTATCAGGGAATTTAGGACTAAAGTGAGGGGAATTGGCCGTGTTAGGGGATAGCGCGCGGTTTTAAACTTTATATTATTTGCTGGAGTCCAGCGTGCTTTTAAGAGCCGTACCACTACCGTTTGACAGGATTAACCCTTATATATGCGTCGTCTGGTCCGAACGAAGTTTTAGCGTTCAGGCAATCGTTGAAATGACGATAATGAGATAAGTTAAGGAGGAGTTTTTTTATGATCAAATCAAATATTCTCGGTAAGCTTTTGGCCGGCGCTTGTGCGGTTGCGCTCTTTGCGCCAGTTGCAGCTTCTGCGGGTAATCGTGTAGGCACGCTACAATGCCGTCTTTTGGGCAATAACATTAGCGTTGTTGTTGAGAACCAACAAATCGACTGTAACTATCGCGATGATGCCGAGGGCGCAGAGCCTGCGCATTACACTGGCACGTTAACAAAAGTCGGCGCTAATGTGACTTATAATGGCCAAGGTGAATTAGGTTGGGGTGTTGTCGCAGAAACAGGCAAGGTTGGTCCTGGAGCGCTTGAAGGCGAATATGCGGGCCCAGAAGTTTCCGCCCGTGTCGGCGTTGGCGGCGGTGGAGCCATTCTGGTTGGAGGGTCTAACAACACCTTTTCACTTCAGCCGTTCAATATTGAAGCTGGCGCAGGATTAGGATGGACGGCCGGCGTTGAGAAGCTGAAGCTTACCTACGTGCCGCCGCCAGCTCCGCCAGCCCCTGCGCATAAGGGCAAGAGCAAGCGTCATCACTAAGCTTAAGCGCGGGAAATATAATTTTCTTGGTGCTAATTTGGTGACTTAAAGTCGCGGAGTTTGTCTGCGACAAAATCATAAAGTCTCGCGCTTTCTTGCCATTCAGGCTTTAACAGCGCGAGACATTTTTTTGCAAACTCCTCTGGGGTTTTGAGGATTTGCGGATCTTCACCCGGCATGGCTTGAGCGCGCATTTGGGTTCTCAGCGGTCCGGGACTAGCTAACATTACTGTTACGCCGTCACCGCGCGTTTCAGCGGCGTAGGTTCGCGCAAGGGCTTCAAGAGCCGCCTTTGAAATTGCATAGGGTCCCCAAAAAGGCTTCATGTCGGCGCGATGGGCGACGCCAGAGGTCAGGAAGGCGACGCGCGCCTGACCTGAGTTGCGCAATAAGGGATCTAGCGAACGGATAAGTCTCCAATTAGCTGTAACATTGACAGCCATGACGCGGTCCCAGTCTTTTGGCTCAACATGCGCCAGGGGAGAAAGGGGGCCAAGGATTGCGGCATTGCCGACAAAGACATCAAGCTTCCCCCAACGCTCGAAAATGGTTGCGCCAAGACGATCAAGGGCGGCGTAATCAGTGATGTCACAGGGCGCTAAAGTCGCAGTGCCGCCAAGCGCCTGGATCTCATCGTCAAGCGCTTCGAGCTTTTCCTGAGATCGCGCTAACGCGATTACATGCGCGTTATCTTGAGCTAATTCCAGTGCGAGCGCGCGGCCGATCCCGCGCGAGGCGCCTGTAACAAGCGCAATACGTTTTTCTTGTGACAAAGCTTAACTTGCTTCTGCGAGTAAAGATAATTGCGCGCGATTTTCACCCGACAGATCCGTTAAGGCGGTTGGATAATCGCCTGTAAAACAATGATCGGTAAATTGTGGGCGAAGCGCGTCGCGTTTCTCATAACCCATAGATCTGTAAATGCCGTCCACGGAGAGAAAAGCAAGGGAATCGCTGCCAATATAAGTGCGCATTTCTTCTAGAGAATGTGTCGCTGCTAAGAGTTTTTCCTTTTGCGGCGTATCGATCCCGTAATAATCTGGATGCGTTATAGGGGGAGAGGAGATTAGGAAATGGACTTCTTTTGCGCCAGCGTCGCGCATCATCTGGACAATTTTAACTGACGTGGTGCCTCTGACAATTGAGTCGTCAATAAGCACCACGCGTTTCCCTTCGACAACGCAGCGGTTGGCGCTATGCTTCATCCTTACGCCTACTTCACGCACGGATTGTGAGGGCTGGATAAATGTTCGACCAACATAATGATTGCGGATAATGCCAAGTTCAAAAGGAATGCCCGACTCTTGCGAATAGCCCAAGGCGGCGGGTACGCCAGAATCTGGCACAGGCACGACGACGTCGGCAAAAATACGTCGTTCACGCGCTAATTCGGCGCCCATGGCTTTGCGTATTTGATACACCGGGCGACCATGCACCAGCGAGTCAGGGCGCGCGAAATATATATATTCAAAAATGCACGGACGCATTGGCTGAGGCGGAAAAGGATTGATACTCTCGAGACCCTTTTCAGAAATGATAACAATCTCGCCATTCATGACATCGCGCACAAAACGTGCGCCAATCATATCAAGAGCGCAGGTTTCTGAAGCGAGAATAAATTTTCCATTGAGTTCGCCAATAACAAGTGGACGAATTCCCAATGGATCGCGCGCGCCAATGAGCTTTTTGTTCGTTAGCGCGACAAGCGAATAGGCCCCTTCAATAGAGCGTAGCGCTTCAATAAATCGATCCAGAAATTGCGGTTTGCGGCTGCGGGCGACAAGATGAAGGATCACTTCTGTATCGGAAGTGGATTGGAAAATAGCGCCTTCTTTAATCAATTCTCTGCGCAGAGTTTGCGCATTTGTTAAATTGCCATTGTGCGCAACGGCAAAACCGCCAGAATTTAGCTCAGCAAATAGAGGCTGAACATTTCTTATGGCTGTTTCTCCGGTAGTCGCATATCGAACATGACCAACTGCGGCTGAGCCGGGCAAACGTTTAATCGCGCTTTCTTTTGAGAAGTGATCGCCAACAAGTCCCAGTCGACGTTCGCCATGAAAACGACCATTATCGTAGGAAACAATGCCTGCGGCTTCCTGTCCGCGATGTTGAAGGGCGTGCAGGCCTAAGGCGGTAATAGCAGCAGCATCGTCAAGATCAAAGACGCCGAAAACACCACAATATTCGCGCAGCCGATCTTCATCAAAATTAGGCTGTGACGGATTTTGCACATCAAGCTTCACGTCAGGAGTAACAGTCTTTTCACACTCTTTTGGCGACTCCGTCATCCCGTCGTCTCCCATATCGCATGATGGCGGCGCCTGTGACGCCAGAGCGTTTCCCGCACGCAGTCTAAACCGGTTGGCGTTTTCACTGAAGCGCTAATTCGCCCCGCCGGTTGCGGGTGGCGTTTCTTCAGGCGGATTTTCTGATGTGGGCGGAGAAGACTTATCCATTTCAGTTTCCGAAGGCGGCGCCTCTCCAGACTGACCATTGCCTTTTTTGGCTTTGATCTTTGCGATAATGCTGTCGAGATCATCTGGAAGCATGTCGCGCAGTTTGTCACCGCCAGCCTGCAGGAAAGGCTTCACGCGCGCATTGCGGATCCAGCCTGGCTGATTAGCGTCGGGAACGAGCCAATTATAAAAAACAAAGGCGACAACGGCCAATAGCAAGCCCCTTGCTGCGCCAAAAAGAAAGCCAAGCGTCCGATCAAGAGCTCCGATTTTAGAGTCTAAAATAATATCAGAAAATTTTACCGTAAGCAGAGATACGATGATGAGGGCGAGAAAGAAAACAATCGCTACTGCGCCGCCGAGCGCGATTTCATCTTTGCTAATGTAGGGCTTGATATAGGGCAGGGCCATTGGGTGGAGGTAATAGGCCGCCGCCGCCGCAGCGACCCAGGATCCTATCGCTAAAATTTCGCGCGTGAAGCCGCGTAACACAGCAAGCAGGCCAGATACTAAAACAACAATCAAAACAGCCAAATCAAGATACGAAGGCATTTCTGTCCTCTTGTCTTCGCCCTAAATCCAAAATTGAAAGTGAAATCCGCGGCGAGGCGTCTTGGCCCAAGCGCAACAAATCAACGATGAGGAAAGACGCAGCGGCCTCGCCCTGCGGCCTTGCGCCGACGTGGGTCAGCTCGTTGCGGCAATCGCGCAAACAGCGCCCAAGAAGCGCCCGACCTCATCGCCAAGCCCATAATTTAAGATAAATGAGGGGAAGA
>OMIO01000065.1 GCA_900299115.1 Methylocystaceae bacterium
AACTGGCGAAGAATTTAAAAAATTTGAAAAATGTTAAAATTTAAGTGTATTGATTTCGTATAGTAATAGAAGCCGTGACGCTAATTCAGCGACATTTATATTAATTCATTTACTCATATCTTTAAAACAGTTTTAAGGCCGCAATCATAAGGAGCGAGTAAAGCATAATCCCCCCAATTAGGATTGGTAGAGGAGCTGCGGGGCCCTTAAGCGTTTCTGTGGCTTTATTTTTCAGATGGTCTAATAAATCTGGCCAAGTGTAAGAAACAAAATCGCCTTGGGACATCACATTTATGAGCTTTCCGCCGTCATCTATTACTGGCAGATGACGAAAACGCTCATTAGACATTATTCTAAGCCAATCAATAACATTATCCTCTGGTCGAGCTGCGCGTATATCTGACGTCATGATTGCAGATAATGGTGTCGTTTTTGGATCTATGTTTTTAGCTAAAACTCTTCTTAAAAGATCTCTTTCAGTGACTATGCCATTAACTTTATTATCTGTATCAACAATTATGACAGATCCAATATTCCGTTCAGCCATAACGTCTATCGCACTGGTTACAAAATCAGATTTTTTTAAACAAAAGACGGCTGATTTATTAAAAAATTCTGGTCTCTCTTTAATTTTCATGATGCTCTCCTATGACCAGTAGGCTGGGCCACGAAATTGAGTGACCAAATTATTAAATAGACCGTTATTTTTTTTGACAATCCCCCCTGAAAGCAAAAAAAGCCAATTAAAACTGTTAAGTAAGAATCGCTTTAGCCCCCGTATTTTGGCCAAGGCTGATTATTTGACCCCTTGGGTTGCGAGTAGCGGACAATAAATTTGTCTTTCTTTTGCATAAAATTTAATCAATTTATCTTGGCTCGGGAGAATTTCTTTCTCTTATTTTTTGAAAACTGCGCACCGGAACGCTTGGCTGAATAAACGCTGCGATAATTTGCTTGAAAAGCCCAAAAAGTTAACAGATTGAGTAGGCCGACTAATAATTGATGATAGTTAAATACTAAGCGCAGTTGAGATGTTCTTGATCAAAATAATTGGGAGCAATGATTGCCAATTTACTGACAATATTCGCCACTAATTTTTTAAAAAGCCAGGATACTCAAGAATAATCAGCTAAAACTTATAACTCAAATCCTACGTTTTAAATCTACTCAAGATTAGGCTTTATTGGGCTCTTGGCGGAAGGGAAAGGGACGCTTAATTAAAAGTTTGTCAAGATCTTCGTAATCAAGTCCTGGGGCAACTAAAAATGACAAACTACCCAGACGCCAAATCAATTGGTCGCCGCTTAATGGCTTTTCGCCTTGCCAATAAATTTAACACGCAAGCTGAAATGGCCAAAGCTATCGGAGCTGAACATCGTCAATACCATGTTTGGGAAAAGGGCCGAGGAAAAATACCCGTCGCTTACGCCGTTAGAATGAAAGAAATCTTTGGTGTAACACTTGACTATATCTACGCTGGAGACCTTAACGGCCTACCCAGCTCAATAAGACATGTAATCAGTGTTTATTTGGATGAAGGACGCAGTGACAGGCCTATCAAACATCGCCATATAGATAGAAAATCGGAGCAAATGTGCACCACTTGATTGATTTCTAATAGTGACGAGGCTGTTTTCTTTACCTGAAGCGACTCTGCTACAGATTAATCTTGTGCGATGAAAACTCACTTCTTCTGAGTTTCTTCAAGTACGCTAGCCCTGTTGGAGTAAACAGAGACCGACCTTAACGCGCATATTTTATCCTTTTTCTGATAAAATATTTTCACTCTTATTCTAAAGCGCTTCATTTAATGAAAGATATGTGCTCTCACTTCTGGCTTTGTGAAATTGTATTGAAGTTGTGAATATTTCTCCCAAAAGTCCAATCGGCACGCCAGAATAGCCGCCATTGTTGAAATCCATGCCTACGATTACTGAAAGATCTGTAAAGCGAAGCTTTGAGGGAATATATTCCCAATGAGAATTGTGGATTTCTCGGTGACTGCGCACATCCGTCCCTTTCGCAAAAAAGGCGCAAAGACGGTCATCTAAACTGCTCACCTCCAGAGAGGGGCTGCCGTTTTCATCTATAAGCGATAAATCTAGCAGCTCATGCATTGAACGAAAAACATCGCTATTTTCTATCGCCAGTCGTTGTATGCTTTGTTTACGTGGATTTACGATTAAAACCGGTATCAGCTCGATCATGGATTGGGACACTTTGGCTACGAATCATTATTAGCGATGCCCAATCGATAATCGATGCGCCTTTACGAAGAGTTAGCGCCTGATCGGTCCTGGAGTTTCGGATTGAGATAAAGCGTCATGACCTGCGCGCTCCGCCTACCAAAGAGGGCGGCGTCGCCCCTGTGGCAGGCGTGCGCGCGTCCAGTCTGGCACGCGTCTCTCGCAAAGGGCTTTTGCCTCATCCTGGGTCAAACTCAGGCCTGTTTCGCCCAGTGGCGCTCCTTGCGGAGAGACCAGGATAACCCAGCGCCATTTTCCAGCGTATGGTCCATCGGCCTCAAATGAGACTTTAGCAACACGCTGCCCCGCCTCATCCAGTAAAATGCAAGCATCAGGAACAAGGCCTCTTGCGCCATCCGCCCCTCTAAAATTTGCCCGGCGCCACTGGCGTTCAGACACGTAAAAGCTCCTGCCAGTTTGTAGTGTAGTTTGGTGACAGATACTCCCTACGTAGGGACCATCCATGTTTTAGACCAGCGGCGCCGATGACGACGGAGCCTTTGCCGTATTTCTTGTTGAGCGCATCAATCACTTGCATTCTTGATTGAGAGGCCATGTTGTCTGGCAGAGCGAAAAGAGTCTGCTGCAAGGCGCTGGCAGGCATTAAATCCAAAAGCATTATGCCGCCTTTTTTGTAATTATATCCATTCCGCCATATGACTGAAAGCGCTTTCAGAGCAGCGGTTATGATGCGTGCGGTATCGCTTGTCGCAATCGATAGCTGCACGCTTTGAGTAGCGCGATATTGAGCCTGTGATTTCTGAAAAGGGTTAGTCTCGATAAAAACACAAAGATTCGCAGTAGCAAGATTTTGTTTTCGCATTTTTTCAGCGGCGCGGCTTGCGTGCGTTGCAATAGCCTGACGCATCTCGTCAAGCACATTTACAGGTCGTCCAAAAGATCGCGAAGCGATAAGGCTTTTCCTGTTTGGAGCAATTAATTCAAGTTCGAGGCAGGAAAAGCCATTAAGCTCATGAACGATACGTTCAAGCGTTACGCCAAAATTTTTGCGAATGAATTTTGTATCAGCAGTGCGCAGGTCTTGAGGGGTATGAATATCAAGCGCCTTTAAACGCTGCGCGAGACGTCTTGCGATGCCCCAGATATCACTGAGTGCGAGTTGTCCTAACGCCGCCTCTTGTTCGTGTGGCAGCATTAATACACATACGCCATTTGAGGATTTATCTTTTTTAGCAAGACGATTAGCGATTTTTGCTAGTGTTTTAGTCGGCGCTACGCCGATACTGACTGGGATGCCTGTCCAGTTTAATATGGTGTTACGCATATCATGGGCGTGAGCGGTTAGACGGTCTTCAAAACCTTCTAAGCCTAAAAATGCCTCATCAATTGAGTAAACTTCGAGCCTGGGAGAAAATTCTTTTAAGACGCTCATTACACGGCGACTCATATCTCCATAGAGCGCATAATTACTTGAGCGAACAGCAACATTATTTTTTTCATAATTTTTTTTATTAAGATGCCAGGGCGCGCCCATCTCAATGCCGAGGTCTTTTGCCTCATTCGAGCGCGCAATGACGCAGCCGTCATTGTTACTTAATACAACAACGGGCGCTCCACGTAGT
>OMIO01000066.1 GCA_900299115.1 Methylocystaceae bacterium
AGGGTAGCGGATTAGAGTCAAGCAAAGAAATCTTTTACGAAGAGAAAATTATTAATCAATAAAGGATAACTGATTTATTGATTGCTTTTGTGAAGTTATCGTTATTGCATCGGATTGCGGTGGATATCTTATCAATTTTTTATAAAAGATAGTATATGACGGATGAAGGTTTCGACCTTAAGCTTTGCGAGATAGAGCAGGTTTCTTTGCTGGTTGAAAATGGGTGAATAGACAGGATGATAAAGATTAGATAAGTTCACTAGATAAAAGCTCAGCATTCCACTGGGCAAGTAAGTTTGGATCTAACTCTTTCTTAGCGCTCAATGCATCCTTATTTAATCGAGTTTATCGGATATTTAGCCTCGGCTGCAAGCATACTCGTCTTCTTTTCAAAGACAATGGCTCCCTTGCGAATGGCCGCAGTGGTGGCAAACGGACTATTTGCAGCTTATTTCACGCTTAAGGGCATTTATCCGATGGCGGCGCTTAATCTATTTATGATGCCAATTAATATGATTAGATTGACGCAAGTTTCGAGATTGATCGAGGATATCCGACGAGCCTCTGCGGAAGCGTCTAATAAGGATTTTCAATATCAATGGCTCGAGGAATATGCCCAAAAAATTAGTTTAGATGCAAATGACTGTTTGTATCAGAAGGCGGATATGGCTGAAGAGGCCTATGTTTTATTAGAGGGAGAAATCCTTCTCAAAGAGAGCGGTATTATATTGTCACCGGTAACTTTATTTGGAGAGATGGGGCTTTTCACCGAAGCTAGTCGTCGAACGATGACGGCGGTTACAAAAACGAAAGTAAGGCTGCTGGCGATAAAATATGACGATATTCTCTTATTAGCATCTGAAAATCCTAAATTTTCTTTTTATTTAATGCATTTAATGGTTAGGCGGATGATGCAGAACATTGATCTAATAACCACAAAGCCAGTTCGAGCTTCTCATTAGTTTGAATTATGCGCCCTGGCAATTTAATCTCCTAAATTAAATTCTAAAATTTTTTAGTCAATTGAGTAACGTATCATTATCTAAATATTGAAGATATTGAAGTTTTTTTGTAAATAGCAAAACCCTGATTAAAAGCCATTATAAGCGTCGCTCAGCGGCGTCCCTTTGCTTTGAAATGCAGAAAGGTTGGTTTGAATAATTGGTGGCTTAGGATTTTTTAATTCACGAATCTCATATGAGTGTTTTTTGGCGCAAATCTTATTTCCAATAATCATCGCAGGGTTTAGCGCATTGCCTAATTTATAAAATTGTAGTGGCCCTGCTAGCTCTATAAAATTTTTAATTGTGATGGAAGGTCTCAATTTTTTTCATTAATGCCAGCCTCGGTCATTTTAATAACGTTATCTGCTTTTGAAATATTTCCTGTTATAGACAGCGCAGCATACGATAAGGCGGTAAAATTACCTCTAATGTCGACTAACGCTTGGAAATGGCGATGCGCAATGACATTCTTTCTATGAATGTTGAGGGCTGCTGCTGTGACGGCGAATAAACAGAAAGAGTGTCTTGAGGATCAAGGCTCAGCGCAGCGTGCGTTGGAACTATAATTTGGCTTTGACGCAGCTCGGCCCTTAGTCGCGTGAACCAAGCTCGTCCTTAGGGATCATCGATCAATCATCCGCAAATGGCGCTAAGAAGCGGCGTTAAGCAAAGGGTCATTGCCGCGCGAGCAGATGCCGAAGCCTATCTCTTTTATAAGTGATTGTTAATAAAAGAAATATCGCTATGTTTTGCTAATGGAGCTTTTTCGACCTGTAATCTTTTATACAATTAACGAGAATGGCTAGGGATTGCTAAAGTAGCTATTCGATATTTGATTTTTCAGCGTTTTTCTGCACTGATGGGGGCAAGAAATCTTTTAAGCGATGCTAGAGGCGAGCTTTTCTTTGGTTTGCAGAAAGTCATGATGCGATCGATAAAAGTCTTGGTGTTTTTCTTGCTCGCTTGGGCGTGTTTGGTCTCCTATGAGGCTCAGGCCGCAAAGAAAAAACAGATTACCAATGGTGCGCCGCCCTCAACAGCGGCGCCAGCTCCATCTCCCACGCTTCCTGCTCCTTTCGCTGCGGCTCCCGCAGCGGCGCCTGTCGCTCAGCAAAACACAAGAATAAAACCAATAGTGGTGCATAAGCCTAAGCCTAAAAAGCCCAAACCAGTTGTTAAACCGGAAATATCAGAAACAAAATCAACACCAGACCCAATAGTGGAGTCGAAGCCGCAGCCCTCGCCAAAATTAGAAGAAAAGACAATCTTTGCGCCACGCAGCGAAGCGGTTCAAAGTGATAAGACGGGACGGTTTTGGGAGTGTCTGCTTCAGGCGCGACAGAACCAGGTTAAGGAACTGCGTAATTCTATTGAGCAATCAGATGCGTTGGATAAGCAGATTATTGATCAAACCAAACTGGCTCTAGCCGAGATCTATGCTGACGCAAATTTCTCTCAAGCAGATAAAGTGAATCCAAAGATTTTTAATCTTGAAAAGTCATGCGGGAAAGATTTTCGTGAAGAAGATTTTCAGGTTTTTTTTAGAGATGAAGGAACAAAAAATCAGTTTAGAAATTATAAAGATGCAATAAGACTTTTCTCGGAAGTGGATAGCGCAGGATTGTCTGAGGGAGGTCTGGGGTTGGCGAAAATGTATGCGCGTGGTGCTGGATATCCAAAAGATTTAATGCTTGCGTTAACGAAAGGCCTTGAGTCGGCGAAAAAAGGTTTGTCGGAAGCGCAAAGTTTTGTTGGCCAGATTTACCAGGGGGATGATTTTTCGGAAAGCGGATCGCGTAGCAAGGGCCTGCCCCCAAATTATAAACTTGCCTATATGTGGCTGAATATTGCTGCGGCCGAAGGAAATGAAAAAGCAAAGCAGATCCGTGATAGATTATCAGAAAAAATGTCTTTTGAAGATGTCGCGGCAGCGCAAGCGCTATCATCAAAATGCGCTGCTTCAGGATATAAGAATTGTGAAAATTAATTGTATGTTCTTGGAGCCTAGGATTAATATAGTGTTTTTTTAGATTTTCTTGCGATGTTTTGTTAATTCAAAAGTAAATTTTCACAAGATAGATCTGCTAGGAGATATTAAGTGCTTATTAGACTATATGGTGGAAATATTATTGATCCCGTTAATGGTAAAGATTGTATTGGCGATCTCTGGATAAGGGATGGTAGAATTATATCTGTTCCTAAAGGACAGAAGCCGGATGTTGAATATGATGTAACGGGTCATGTTGTCATGCCTGGCGCGATTGATATCCATTCGCATATAGCTGGGGGCGGCGTAAATACAGCGCGACTATTGCTCCCTGAAGCGCATCCTGGCCATCAGAAGCGACCGAAACATACGTCCTTATCATCGATAGGCTGGACGACATTTGAGACAGGAAGATTATATGCGCAACTGGGATTTACGACAGTAATAGAGCCGGCGATTTTACCGTATCACGCGTTACATGCCCATTTGGAGCTCTCTGATATACCAATCATTGATAAGGGCTTTCTTACAGTATTGGGTAACGAAGATTTTTTGCTTAAGTCATTGCGAAAAAACAAAAGTGATCGAGAGGTTGTAGATTATATTGGTGCAACATTCGAAGCTACGCGCGCAATAGGTATTAAATGTGCAAATCCAGGCGGAGTGTGCGCTTGTAAAGAAAACGTTCGTAGTTTCACTCTCGATGATGAAGTGCCTGAGTATGGTCTGAGTTCAAGAGAAATTTTTACGCGCTTGCAGAAGTCTGTTTTAGAAACAAAAATACCTCATCCATTGCACTTGCATATGAGTAATTTAGGACTAGCCGGTAATGTTCAAACCGCATTAGCTACAATAGAAGCAGCTCAAGGGTTGCCGTTACATTTAGCGCACGCGCAATTTTATGCATATGGCGTAGAAGGCAAGCATCAGTTCTCTTCATCCGCCGCACAATTTGCAGAGAAACTAAACGCCAATAGAAATGTTTCCATCGATGTTGGCCAGGTTATGTTTGCAAATACAGTTACCGTTTCAACCGATATTCAGAAGCAGTTAAACAGTTTGCCTTCGGCTAACCCTAAGAAGGGCTCGATTTTTGACGGGGAAGGTAATGGCGCAGGCGTCGTGCCCTACCAATATAGGATTTCGGATTTTTATAATGCGGTTCAGTGGGCGGCTGGATTAGAGCTCTTTCTGCTCGTCAAAGATCCAATGCAGGTCTTCTTTACCACAGATCATCCAAATGGCGCTCCTTTTACGACATATCCTGATCTTTTTGCACTCCTTATGAGTGCGGATAAGCGTGCGGAAATGCTCTCGCGGTTGCCGGCAGAGGTTAAGGAGCTAACAAATCTATCAAGCATCAAACGTGAATATACTTTGTATGAAATAGCAACGATGACAAGAGCCGCTCCTCGCAAGCTTTATGGACTAAACGATCGTGGCGCGTTGGGCGAAGGCTCTATTGCCGACGTAGCTGTCTATAAAATTCAAAAAGATCGAGCTGAAATGTTTCGTAATCCTTCTTACGTTTTCAAGGATGGGAAACTTGTTGTTAGGGATGGGAAAGTTATACATTATACGCGAGGTAAAACACTCTATGTTAAGCCCGAGTATGATCGCCAGATTAATAAGCGACTCAATCAATATTATGATGAGGAATATGGCGTATCGCGTTCGTTATTTAGCGTATCTGATGACTCATTACCAAATCGAGAGCATTTTAATCAGGTATCCTGTCTAGGTTAGCGTATAGAATTATAAGAAGAATAGTCTTTTTGGCATTATGGATTAACGAGACCATGCTTCTTTTAGACAGATAAAATTTATTTAAGGGTATTTATTGCTATGTCTGGATTTATAACAATAGCTCACATAGCTTGCATCGCTTCAGGTTTCCCGCGGCTGCGCTTTAGAACAAGTTTGTTTAAGGCGGCGATATAAGCTCGCGCTGAGGCGACAAGCGTATCTGGATCTGCGCCGCGTCCTGTAACGGATTTGCCATCTTCATTGAGGCGCACTGATACTTCTGCTTGCGCATCAGTGCCTTCAGTGACAGCGTGAACTTGGAATAGCTCTAGAGTTGCCTCATGAGGAGCTAGCGCTTTGATAGCATTGAATATGGCGTCTACTGGACCATTTCCAGTAGCCTGATGGGTGACGCGCTTGCCGTCGATATCTAATGTTAGCGCGGCAGATTGTGGCCCCTGCGTGCCTGCCATGACCATCAGAGAAATGACTTTTATGTGGTCATGAGAATTGACGATTTCATCATCAACGAGTGCGATAAGATCTTCGTCATAAACAAATTTCTTTCGGTCAGCCAAATCCTTAAATCGATTGAAGGCCTCCTCAAGCGCATTTTCTCCAAGGTCGTAGCCCAGCTCCTTAAGTTTTTCCCGGAAGGCGTGGCGACCTGAATGTTTGCCCATGACAAGCGAGGTTTTTGAGACGCCTACGCTCTCAGGAGTCATGATTTCATAGGTATGGGCGTTTTTCAGCATGCCGTCTTGATGGATGCCGCTTTCATGCGCAAAAGCGTTTCGCCCAACAATGGCTTTGTTGTACTGAACGGGAAATGAGGTTACCGCCGAAACAAGTTTTGATGCGCGCGTAAGAATTTTTGCATCAATGTTTGAGTGAAAAGGCAAGGCGTCATGACGAGTCTTCATTGCCATGACGACTTCTTCCAGTGCGGCATTTCCTGCGCGTTCACCTATTCCGTTGATGGTGCATTCAATTTGTCTTGCGCCGCCCCGTACGCCAGCAAGAGAGTTTGCAACGGCCAGTCCAAGATCATCATGGCAATGCACAGAAAAAATCGCCTTGTCAGAATTTGGCACGCGTTCTCTTAGTGTTTTAAACAGGATCTCATACTCTGTCGGCGTGATATAGCCCACAGTGTCAGGAATATTGATAGTTGTCGCTCCTGCGTTAATCGCGGTCTCCACGCACCTACACAGAAAATCTATTTCTGTGCGTGTTCCATCTTCAGCAGACCATTCTACATCGGCGACTTTATTTCTTGCGCTTGTAACTGACGCGGAAATGAGATCCAGTACGCGCTCTGGCTCCATCTGAAGCTTATACTTCATATGGACGGGCGAGGTAGAAATGAATGTATGGATGCGTGGGCGATGGGCGTGCTTTAATGCCTCAGCGCAGCGTTCTATATCACGCTCAGCTGCACGCGCGAGACCAGCAACAGACGCTCTTTTAACGCGTCGCGCAACTTCAGAGACGCTCTCAAAGTCCCCCGGACTAGCGATGGGGAATCCAGCCTCAATGATATCAACGCCGAGTTGATCAAGCAGATCTGCAACTTCGAGTTTTTCTTCAAAAGTCATCGAAGCGCCGGGCGATTGTTCGCCATCGCGCAGAGTTGTATCAAATATTAATACCCGATCATCAGTGCTGGCTTTTGGCGGAGTTGACGTGTTCATTTTCAGGATTTCCAGTATGTGCGCCCAAAGAGTTTAGGTGTCGTCTGAGAGCCTCCCCTGATTGTCTGGGATTGACCCGGCGGACGATCAGGGGCGGGAAAGCAACAGGCGCACAAGCGCGCGCGACAGCTTTAGGGGGAGAAATGCATCCCCTTTCGTTACGCTGCGCAAATAAACGGCATTAGCTCGCAAGATCATGGCACTCAGATTGCTGACCGATTGCAAAATCATAGGCAATGCCGGCGCTGCTTGCAAGTCCGGATGGAGCGTCTATTGGGCAGCCTGTTTATTATTTTTTTCTCTTCAACACTGAGGCACTTGCCGAAATGATAATTTGCGCCCTAACATTGTCTCTATGGTCAAGACAATTGTCTCCATTCGGCATGCTAAACTTGAGGATGCGCGTGAAATCGCCTTGGCTCACGACGCCTCGTGGCGTGAGGCGTATCGTGGAGTTATCCCGGGCATTGAACTCGAGAGAATGATTGCGCGTCGAGGACCAGACTGGTGGCGCGCTGCTATTTTGCGCGGTAGCGGCTTACTTGTTTTAGAAATTGACGAATTGATCGTTGGCTATTCGACTTTCGGTCGCAATCGCGTGCCGACAATGCCTTATTCTGGCGAGATCTTTGAATTATATCTTATGCCTCAATATCAAGGTTTAGGGTTTGGCCGCCGACTTTTTAATGTTTCTCGTCGTGAATTAGCTGCTTATGGATATCTTTCAACGATTGTTTGGGCCCTTGCAGACAATAGTAAGGCTTTAAGTTTCTATGGTCGGCTCGGTGGGCAGGCTGTGCGTCGAGCAGAGGAGCGTTTTGGAGACAATATGTTGTCGCGCGTCGCATTTGGATTCATTGCCGCTCCAGCTTTCTGATTGATCTTTTTTAGAAAAATATTTTGATGATTCTATGTTCAGAGCGCGCGTAATCTAGCGAGCAGCGCACGCGTGGCGAAGCCGTCTGCGGGGAGCCATCCTTGATTAATTTGAGTTGCATGAATTGCATTACGGCTCGAGCGCCCGAGTTTGCCATCAAAAGCGCCCTGATAGTATCCGCGCTCTGCGAGAAGGTGTTGAAGAGATTTAACCTCATTAGTAGAAAGGGGCGTCACCTTCGGCCAGGGCGTTGTGGGTGTAGAGCGCCCAGCGATGCGCTCAGCTAGCAGTGTAACGGAGAGTGCATAAGCATCGGACAAATTATATTTCCGAATGACTTCAAAGTTCTCGCTGATAAGAAAGCAAGGGCCAAGCGCTCCGGCAGGAAAATAGAGACTTGCCGCGCCGCTTTTTGGTAAACTTTCTCCGTTCGCTTGCGTAACGCCAAGTGATCGCCACTGAGAAAAGTCGAGATCGATCGCGGCATAGTCATAATTTTCTGGTAAGCGTACTTCTACGACAGCAGGTAAATCCGCCCGCCATCCAGATTTTTCTAAAAAATTAGCAATAGATGCGATTGAGTCCTCTCTAGAACGCCAAATATCTGGAGCGTGTCCACCGTCATTGCTTTCAGCATATTTCAAATAGGCTGAAGGCATAAATTGCGGCTGGCCCATTGCGCCGGCCCATGAACCGCGTAATTGGCTTCGGCTGGCGTCTCCGTTTTGAAGAATGGTTAGGGCGGCAATGAACTCAGAAAGAAATATTTCTGATCGATGTCCGCTCCAGGCGAGCGTCGCTAGGACGCGAAAAATATCAGCGCTACCAGTTGAAACGCCATAATTACTCTCAATGCCAAGGATGGCGATTATAATTTCGCCTGGCACCCCATGACGCTGGCTTGCGCGCGCAAGGGGAGAATCCAGCTCACTTGCGATTGCGCGTCCGCGCGAAATCCGAGTTGGCGTAAGAACGCTGGCGACATAGGCCGGAATCGCGATTGTAAACTCTGCTTGGGCTTGCGGCTTGTTTAGGATGCCGGGTTCCGGCGTAAGCCCCGTCGCAACGGTCTCAAAAATCTGCTGAGCGATGCCGGCTTGCTGGGCGGCGGGCCAAATTTCCGCAACAAAATCTGGAAAGGATTTTGTTGGCGCTCCGGTGGCTTGGGCGCGGGAAAATATCCCATAGAGGGCGAGGGTCAAAAATTTGCGGCGATTCACGCTTGCCCTGGAGAGGGCTTGAGCCAGAGACGGATATTTACTCAGATGCGGCTTCTTTGGAAAGTTTACACCTTCCGCCATTTTGTTTGACAGATACAAGGCGCTGCCCTCTATTGGCGATAGAACTCTATGATTTCAGGGAGCGAGCGCGCTCGCAAGTTGACCATATGACCCATCAGCCTGTGACGTCCAGTTATGCCAAGCTCCAGCGGCTTGGTGGAGAAGAGACCTTCTCAGAGCGTCCTTCAGAATTAAAGGCGCGGCTTCGGGGAGCAGGTCTGCGTCCAACCGTGCAGCGTTTGGCTCTGAGCCGATTGCTTTTTGGTAAGGGAGATCGCCACGTCAGCGCTGAGGCGCTTCATGCCGAAGCGCGTGAAGCAGGACTGTCGATGTCCTTGTCGACCGTCTACAACACCTTGAATCAATTTGCTGGTGCGGGTTTATTGCGAGAGATCGCCGTGCAAGGTCCTCGCACCTATTTTCATACCCGGACGTCTCCGCATCACCATTTTATGGATGAGTCGACAGGGCGAATGTTCGACGCGGCCGACGGATCAGTTGAGTTTTCTCGTTTGCCGGCGCCGCCCGAGGGGATGGAAATTGTTGGCTGCGACGTGATTATACGCATCAAACCAAAGCGTGGCTGACATAAACTTTTATTGATCCGTGAACGAATAATAAAATTATCTTGGTCTAATAGGTCGCGCCTTGGTTATTCACCGAGCAGCTTGATAAGCTCTGCTTTGAAACTGTCTTTAATATCTGTGCGCGTAAGGCCAAAGGCGACATTTGCGGTAAGAAATCCTAATTTTGACCCCGTGTCATATGTGCGCCCATCAAAGCAAGCTCCATGAAAAGGCCTCCGTTGCGCTAAAGCGATCATTGCATCTGTAAGTTGGATCTCGCCGCCTGCGCCCTTTTCGCCTTTTTCTAATATACTAAAGATTTCGGGCTCAAGAATATATCTGCCTGAAATAATAAAATTACTTGGCGCGGTTCCCTGTGGCGGTTTCTCGACCATGCCAGTGATTTCAAAACTATTCCCGTAGTCTTTGCCTTTTTTTACGACACCGTATTGATGTGTCTCTTCAGGTCTAACTTCTTCTACTGCGATTATATTGCCGCCGTGCTTTTCGTAAGCGGCGACTACTTGCGCAAGACAGCGAGATGTTTTTTTCTGAGCTGGAAGCGTAATCATATCAGGCAGTAATACTGCGAAAGGTTCGTCGCCAATAATGTCTCTTGCGCACCATACAGCGTGCCCAAGGCCTAAAGGAGCTTGCTGACGCGTGAAGCTGGTCGCGCCAGCTTTAGGCAGATCTGCAAGTAAGGCGTCATACTCGGCTAATTTATTTCGTTTACGCAATGTATCTTCAAGTTCGTATGCCATATCAAAATGATCTTCGATTACGCCTTTTCCTCGACCTGTAACAAACACAAAATGCTCAATCCCAGCTTCTCGGGCTTCATCCACCACATGTTGCACAACTGGTCGGTCGACAACGGTGAGCATTTCTTTAGGGATGGCTTTTGTGGCGGGGAGAAATCTTGTGCCAAGGCCAGCAACTGGGAATATTGCTTTTCTAATAGGTTTGCTCATGGACTATCCAAAAGTATCAAAGGCTAAAAGGATCATTGAAGCTTAAGTCTATTTAATCAACTGGGCAATCTCATGACGCTCTATGAAGAGAATTTTTTTATACCTCAAGTCTTTCAACAATAGTTTTTAGAACCTTAATACGAGCGTATTTTTTGTCATTCGCTTCAACGAGAGTCCAAGGTGCATGGTTGAAGCTGGTGCGGTCAATCATGTCTGTCATTGCCTCTTCGTAAGACTGCCATTTCTCACGATTACGCCAATCTTCAGGGGTTAATTTGTATCTTTTATACGCCTCTGCTTCACGACTTCGAAAGCGCTTGAGTTGCTCATCAGGCGATATAGCCAGCCAAAACTTTATGACATAGTAATTAGCTTCATTTAACTGCCGCTCAAAATCATTAATTTCTTGGTAGGCGCGCATCCATTGATCGCGCGCGGCAAACTCCTCGACACGCTCCACGAGTACGCGTCCATACCAGCTCCGATCAAAAATCGTAACATTCCCACGTCTTGGTATGTGACGCCAAAACCGCCATAAATAAGGATGCGCTCTTTCTTCTTCAGTTGGGGCGGAAATGCCTATTACGCGAAAGCATCTGGGGTCTAAAGCTTCGCGGACACGACGAATGGCGCCGCCTTTACCCGCGGCGTCATTGCCTTCAAATAGAATGATGAGTCCTTTTTTACTAAATTTTTTTGATCTAACTGCCGCATTTAGGCGGGTTTGTAGATCGTTAAGCTCATGAACATATGTCTCGGCGTTGATGCTCGTTGTAAGATCCAAGCGGGAGCTTAAGCTTGGCTTTGGCAACGCCGATATTGGTGCGCTAGACGCATGTGATGTTCTTGCAATGTCTGGCAAACTGATCGTGTTGATTATTGTCTGAAGGAGTAAGTCGCCAACGGCAGCGTCGCGATAGTGGGGATTCTGAGCGGGAACCACTGACCATGGGGCGTCTCCCGTCGACGTTAATTCGACCATTTCCTGAGCCGCATCGTTTAAGCGTTGAGCAGCTTTTTTACCCTTAATCTCCGCCCATTCAGTGACAAGCGGTCGTTTAAGCGTCCCGATTGTTTTATGTTTACTCTTAAACCGACGACGCGCTTCATCCTCATCAAGAGCAAGCCATATTTTTAACAAATGGACTCCCTCCAGGCGGAGCATTTGTTCATTTCGATTTATTTCATCTAGCGCTGCCGCATAGCTTGCCTTATCGAGGATCCCCAGAGCGCGCGCGCGTAAGATATTATGATGCCAAGAACCCAGTACGAGGCCAATTCGCCCTTTAGCGGGCATGTCTCGCCAATAACGCCAGGCTGGGGGACGCGCGCGTTCCTCTTCTGAGGGTTCAGCGTAGCATAATGTTTCAACAAAATGATCATCCAGCCATTCGTATAGTCGATTGATTACCTCTCCTTTTCCAGCGCCATCTGAACCATTAATTAATACTAATATTGCCGCGCGTTTTTCTTTGACAAGGTCATATTGCGCATCGAGTAATTTTTCGCGTAGTTGGGTTTCTAAGAGGTCAAAATCGCCCTTACTCAGCATGTGCGGCAGTTGTGAGGAAGGGAACATCAGGATCTCCGAAAAATTAGATATAAAACTTGTAATAAATGAAGAGCGATCTTTTCAAAAATTTAAGCTATGATAGATGTGGCTTTCAGCGGTTCCGTAGCTCAGCAGGATAGAGCAGCGGTTTCCTAAACCGAAGGTCACAGGTTCGAATCCTGTCGGGACCGCCAATAGATAATGCATGATTAATATGATCTCTTACGCGACATCAGCACTTTATCCCTCCGACTAATTTCAAGCTTTAAGATATTTTAGATGGTTGGCTAGCCAGCGTAAATTTTAGGAAGATCTAGATATAGGTAGATACAATTTTTTTTAGATTCTCTTTATAACGAGCTGGAGAGAAAGTTTTATTGTAAAATTCTACTGTTTCATGAGGTTTGGTAATTTTATTGTCAGATGGGGTATTTGTTAGGCTATTCTCATCTAAGGCTTTTGCAAACTCCTCAGCCGTATCCGCAATAACTACGCCTTTTAAGTTTTGTGTCGGGAGATCCATGCCGCGAAAGGCGATTGACGTGGCGATGAGGGGCAGGCCCGTTGATAGGGCTTCTACAGTTTTTATTGAGAGGCCATGACCGCTGATAGCGGGCAGTATAATTGTTTTGGCGTTTTGATAGGCCTCTTCAAGACGCCTTATTTCTCCCTTAAAATTAAACTTAAATTTCTCAAACAACTGAGGAAAACTTTTTTGCATACCTTTATTTGCGTCGCCATAAATTGACACCGAAAAATTTTTTGTTTTTGGCGCTACTTTATCTAAAAGCCAGCAGATGCTTTCGAGATTAGGTGGATTGTTTGCTGCAATCATAATAATTTCATCGCCATGTGATGTTGGCTTAATTTGATTTACCGTGGGATATAATAAGATATGTTGCTTGCCTGGTAGCAGCGACTCAAATAAGCGTTTTTCTTCAGCATTAAGGTGAATAAGCGCAGAGGCTTGTTCAAGTTGAGCAAGTTCATCAGCCAGGAGTTCATCATAGGTTACTTTTGGTCTGAGGCACCAATTTAGTCTATTCATAATTTCGAATTGGCGCGCCTGGATATCGTGCGTTTCTAGTAAAATTGGTGCTTTTTCTTTTGCCAGTCTTTTAGCAATAGGCATGGAAAAGAAGTGATTACAGTGAATGAGATCAAATGTTTGGGTTTCAATTTCTTGAGGCAGTTGCGCATGCCCAGTGAGCCACACCCTAATTTTTGCATGATTCCCGTGGAAATAAGGCCACAACGCATTCAAAAGGTAGTCATAGCTTAGCAAGGGCGCCAAGGGCGGGCCGCCTAGATGGCAAACATCTCTTATCTCGTGAGCGGAGGCTAGGAAGTCGCGCCATTTTGATTTGTTTTCCGGTGTTGCATTAGGCTTCATGCTTAAAGCGATCGGAAATATGTTAGCGCCCATTTCCGAATAGGCCGCAATCTGGCCTACAACTACTCTATAGGTGCCACAATTTGTCCAAGCTGGAAAAATAATTGCAATATTTTTTTTATCTAACAAATTTTCCCTCTACCTTTTCACGATAAGATTAATGGAGAATTGATATAATTTTTTCTAATTCAGGAATAAGGAAGAGTTTATAGCCTAAGCATCTAAATCGCAATTCTTTTTTTAAAAAGTGATCACTTAAGCTTAGCAAGAAATATTTTCTTTAAAATAGATATTGGGCTTCTATATCTTGGCGTGGTTGTAATTTAGAAGTCAGAAATTAATGTCGCATTGAATTTAAAATTTAATAAATAATTTTTATACAATGACTATCTGCCAAGGTTCACAGTTAGAAGTGAGATCAATTCTTAATTGCGCGACCTTTCAGGCGAGATAAGATTTTAAAATATATTTTTAACTGCAAAGCTGACGAAAAATTAGCCTGGTCAGCGTTTATCTAGAACTAAAATTTCTAAATATTTGGCAGCTGATCTATTTTTTTACCGCCTAAAATTGAGAAAAAGAGCTTCGCTTTGATAGAGTCTTGATTTTCAAAAAACGAAAACTTTATCTCTTGGTGGCTGGACAAAAGGTCGCACCTATGAAGATCTAGCCATTTTTTGAGTGACATATTGTCGCGAATATCATGAAGCGGCTGTTACTCTACTTGACCCAAAATCATCACGAAGTTACTGGCGATTTACGGACAGGCATCATCCATCCCCTTTAGATTTTACGCTGGTTCAATTGAAGGTGGAACTGTTTGGGTGTTGCACGCGCGGGCTTAGATCTTTCGGCATATAATTAACTGGACGATTAAACGCTTAATTTGTGTCTAAGAAAATTGATTATGGCTTGTGTATTTAGCGCCTGAACTTAGGAGAATGAACGATTATGATGCGACCTGATCATATTTATCTGGCAATGTTAATGGTAAAGCACAGCACATTCGCTGGCGCGTGTATCTTTGGTTTTAAAATTATCGCAAGCGTCGTGAAGACTTTATAATTTTTGTCCCGCTATAAGTGGGGAAAGAACGAGAGCTTTCCATAAGCAGGCCATTGCCCCACTTGACCTTCCCAAGCGAAGCTCCGACACAGATGGTCGAGTGTATGGGGAGGTCGAAAAATGTCGAAAACTATAGATGGGCCAAGAATACAGGCGCATTCAGGTAAGTGTCGACAACTTGTCGTTTTTCTTCATGGCTATGGCGCAGATGGCGCAGATCTCATTGAAATTGGTCGCCAATGGCGCAGCTTTTTGCCAGATGCTGAATTTGTGGCTCCGAATGCGCCCGAACGATGTTCAATGTCGCCGATGGGGCGGCAATGGTTCCCTCTTACAATGCGCGATCCGGACGAGCGCTGGCGCGGAGTAGTGGCGGCTAGGCCGACGCTAGATGCTTTTCTCGACGCAGAACTCAGCCGCCTAGGTCTCAATGAGCGTTCTCTCGCCTTAGTTGGGTTTAGTCAGGGAACCATGATGGCGTTGCATACAGGTCTTCGTCGTAAGACAGCGCCGCGCGCGATTTTGGGCTATTCAGGCGTGCTTGTTGCTCCCCCGCAGGCCTCAGACGAGCTAGGCGTGGCTCAACAACCGCCTCCAGCCGTTCTTCTCGTGCATGGAGAAGAGGACGAACTCATTCCGGCAGAGGCCCTCGTAATGTCTGCTAACGCCCTGGCTGAGAATAATGTGCCGACACAATGGCATTTATCCGCCGGACTGGGACATGGCATCGATAATGCTGGCTTGGTTCACGGCGCGCTATTTTTGGCGCAATCCTTCGGCATAAAAGTTGATATGGGGCCACCTAGATAAGCTCAGCTATACTGGGCCTTGTAAAATTCTTTAAGCGCCCTCCAGCCCCGCTTCGGCGCCCGCGCCTTCAAGCGCTTCCTCAAGTTGCGGCGCGATTGCTTTACGAATGGCCCTGCGAAGTATAGGGCGATAAAGCTGTTTCGTCGCTTCCACGAGATGCACGCCTCCGCCAGGAAGGGAGAATCTTCCCGCGATGCGTTCAAATGCGGGCGCTGATTTCAACAATGTCGTGCGTTGGAAGGGAGGCACATAGAGCGCCTCTCCCCAAAACACGGGCAAGAATTGCGACTCTTGAAGAAGCGTTTGGAGCTGGCCGCGCGAGTAGGGATGGCCATAGCCAAAGGGCGTAGTGTCTACCCTTGCCCACAGGCCGGTGCGGCTCGGCGCGATGACCAATACTTTTCCGCCAGGGGCTAGAATGCGCCAGATCTCGTCCAAAAGGTCTTGAGGATGTTCATCAATCTCCAAAGCATGAACCAGGAGAATCCGATCCATGCTCGCGTCAGGGAGTGGCGTCATGGATGCTTCAACGAGCGCAGTAGCGGAGCGGCCCGTGAGCGGCCAGTGCACAACGCCCTGAGTAGCGGGCATAAAAGCCAAAACACGCTGAGCTTTTTCCCGGAAATCGCTTAAAAAGGGCGTCGCGTAGCCCAGTCCAAGGATTCGTAAGCCGCTATGGTCGCCCCAGCGCGCACGCAGCTGACGCGACACAAGTCTTTGCGCCACTTCGCCCAGAGCGGTTTCATAGAAAGCGCGTAGATCTACAACGTCAATCGCCATCTCGGGATCATCGACGTAATTGGGCGTTGACGCAAGCTTGTCGTTAAGCGCATTTTCTTTGTGAATTGATATATTCTATTTCTCAGCGGCGGATCTCGCGATGCCTATTGAAGTTATTCAGTTTCGGTGTCTTAACGACAATTTTGGACTTCTTGTTCATGACATCTCTACTGGAGCAACGGCGAGCATAGACGCACCAGATGGCCAAGAGATAGTGACAGAGATCAGACGGCGAGGCTGGTCGTTAAGCCATCTTTTGATCACGCATCATCATGCCGATCATGTTCAAGGCGCTGTGACATTAAAGAAAACATTTCCTGAGATGATAATTATTGGTTCTCTCAAGGATGCTTATCGCTTGCCGCCTTTAGATCGTGGCGTAGGTGAGGGAGACAGAATTTTAATTGGCGATACGACTGCGCAGGTTATTGAGACGCCAGGTCATACGCTTGGACATATCGCCTATCATTTTAATCAAGACGCTGCGGTTTTTGTCGGCGACACGCTTTTTTCTCTTGGATGCGGACGCGTATTTGAAGGCACTATGGAAATGATGCATCTGTCGCTAAATAAATTAGCGAATTTGCCGGAAGAAACACATATTTATTGTGGCCATGAATATACGCAGGCTAACGGAAAATTTGCCCTAACTGTTGATCCAGAAAATAACTCACTCAAAGAGCGCATGCGCTACGTCGATGCGCTTCGTCAGTCTGGTCAATTTACTTTACCCACGACTATTGCCCTTGAACGGGCAACAAATCCTTTTCTTCGCGTCGATGATCCAGATATAAAAAGAACGATGGGGCTTACTCAAGCAGGGGCTGTTGAAGTGTTTAGCCATATGCGAGAACGTAAAAATAACTTCCGAGCATGAGTATCGTCGATTACGCCAGCGTAGATGAGATCATACGCGCCCTAGATCTAGCGCCCCATCCCGAAGGCGGTTTTTATCGCGAAACCTTTCGTGACCCGTTGAGACGAGATGGACGTGCTGTTTCAACTGCAATTTACTATCTGTTGCCGGCTGGGCGGATATCTGCGTGGCATCGTGTCGATGCGGCAGAGATTTGGCATTACTATGCAGGAGCTCCTTTGATGTTGCGCATCATAGAAGGCGCTGCGCAGCAGACGCTGAAGCTTGGAAATAGCGTCACGGAAGGGCAGCGCCCACAAGCGATCGTCCCGGCCAATTCATGGCAATCGGCGCGAAGTCTCGGGGAATGGACATTGGTTGGATGCACTGTCGCCCCAGGATTCGAATTTTCGCGCTTCGAACTCGCGGAAGAGGGAAGATTTGCGCCTGAAGCTGGGGACTGTTGAAAAATCTTTTTCTGTCGACAAGCTTGGGGTTTGCCCTCTTCGATGAATAGTGTATCGGGGCGGAAGGAAAAGAAGAGGAAATAACGCCCAATGTGTTGGAGCGGAGAAGCGTCAACAGTTCTAGCGGCCACAGGCATTGCCGGTGCTGCATATTCAGCCTTGAAAAAGGATCCAGAGCCACTCGCTCTGTGGGTATGTCTGCTCTATTTCGCAAGTATGGAGTCGCTGCAGGCGGTAGCCTATTCGGTGCTCAATCAATGTGACTCGCCGCTTAATCAAATGATGACTTTGTTTGGTTATCTGCACATCACTTTTCAGCCCTTTTTTATTAATGCTGTCGCGCTTTATTTTATGCCAAAGGACAGCGCTAAGATCATTGCGCCTTGGGTTTATTTTGCTTGTTTTCTCTCAGCGATAGCAATGTTGATACAGCTCTATCCCTTTAGCTGGGCAGGACATTGTGCGGCTGGCCGACCGCTTTGCGGGGATGTTCTTTGTACAGTGCGTGGAGAATGGCATATTGCTTGGTTATTGCCCACTAACGGCATAGGCAACAGTATGGCGGATAATGCTACGTTAGGGCGTGGCTTTTTGAGCTATCCGCTTACCGCTTTCTTTTTGCCGAGTCTGATCGGCAGCTGGCGATTTACGCTTTTTTCCTTCATGGCCGGCCCATTCCTTGCGGGACTAACAACCAGCAATATCAATGAATGGCCCGCGGTCTGGTGTTTATTCAGCATAGGTCTCGTGCTAGCAATCATCAAAACGCCTTTGCGTTATTATCTCCATGTCGGAGACCCATGGTGGATGATCATCTATCGATGGTGGCAACGGCGTCATCAGCGGGTAGCTATTTAGCTTGCGTAATCTCGTCGCTGGCGCTGATAACGCCATCAATTAAATTGTGGCTTAATAAATCTAAATTTGAAAAATTAGAGTTAAGCTTTGCATAGCTTGCGCCAATAGAAAGCGCCTCGCACAATAACTGACGCGCTTCGAGCGCTTGTTCTAGCGTGACAACTTCAAAGTGGAAGCGTTCCCCTGGCCGATACTGTGCGATACGGCCCAGATCTGCGCCGATAATCGTCGCGATCTTTGGATAACCGCCTGTCGGCTGACAATCCGCCATTAAAACGAAAGGAATGCCTGACCCTGGTATCTGTATTGCACCCATTGTCGCGCCATCTGAGATGAGATCATGGCCGCGAAGATGCGTCAGAGCTGCGCCTTCCAGCGTATATGCCATTCGATCGCTCTGTGCGCCGATACGCCATTGTGTCGCGACTAACCGCTCCAAGTTTTGATTAGAAAAGTAATCCTGCTGTGGTCCCAGCAGCACGCGTATGGGCTTCTTGTTTTGGCTTAACCAAGGAGCCTGGATTATTTCTAATTCTATGTCCGATGAGAGGTTTGGCGTTATCAACAGATGGTCGCCAGCAGTAAGCGGGCGATGGGGACCAATTCCAGAGCGCGTATGGCTTGCGTAGGATCCTAATATTTTATTGTCATCTAAATTTGCGCTAATCGCAAAATAACACCATGAGCCTTTTTCACCAGCGCGAATTGTGAGCGTGTTTTCGGGCGTGAGCATAAAACGGCATGCCGGAGGTAATTTTTCTCCATCGAGACGACAATCAAAATGTCCTCCGGCAATTGCAGCCGTTAAGGGTGCGCCAGTACAACTCAGGGTTGCTCCGCCAAGAGATATTTCTATAGCTGCATTCGCGTTAACGGCCTGCGTCGCTGCGGCATAGGCTGGATAATCCATTGGTCCTGCTGGCGTGACGCCATAGCGACGGTAGCCATAGCGTCCTTTATCCTGCAGGGTTACGCAAGGACCAGCAGCGTGGATGAGAAGTTCAGCCCTCATTAAAATCAGTCATTTTCGCTATGATCTCTCCATTCTTCACGCAGCGCTCGAGATCATAAAATGTTTTGAGCGTGATCTTTTCGAAAATGATTGTGTCTCCGGGAGCAAGTAGAAAAGGCGGATCGCGATCAAGGCGAAACAAGCGCTCGGGCGTCCTGCCAATAACATACCACCCAGTCGGCATTGGATGAGTTGCAATTAATGAAAGGCCGCCGCCAATCATAACCGCGCCTTCCGGTGTTGGCGCGCGCGGCGTTAGCCTCCGGGGCAAGCTTAAATCTTGAAGTAGCCCACCAAGATAACACCAGCCTGGTGCAAAGCCATACATATAAACGCGATATTTGGGCTGAGTATGTAGGCTTGAAATATCTTCTTCGGGCAGAGAGAGGATTTGTGCGACTTCGTTCAGATCTTCAGCTAAGGAGAGGTCGTAACAACATGGGATCGTCCAGGTTCGACCTGAAATAAGCGGCGGTGGATTGTCTAGTTTTGCAAGGATTTCTTCAATAATCTCAATGAGCAGGGTGCGTTTAAGCACTAAAGGCTCATAATATATTAAAAGTGACCGATAGCTTGGCGTTGTCTCTTCCAGGCCGATTAAGTTTATAGAATTTAGCGCTGCTTCTA
>OMIO01000067.1 GCA_900299115.1 Methylocystaceae bacterium
TCCTCCTTGGATTGGTAATTTTACTTATATTTTTAGTACCGAAAATATGATTTCATTTTTACTGTTTGGCAAGCATGCTTCAAAACTCATGCTACGAAAGAGGGTTGATTATATAATTGTAGTAAGAGTTATATCACATATAATTCTTGTTTAATGGTATTATCAAAAAAAATGACAGACTATTGCACTGCAGCAATCCAAAAGATTGAAACGATTTCACCCAGATAAGCAAAATCGCTCAAAAAAAATATATGTTTTGTTTTAATACGGCGCAGTTGTCGGGCATTCCGAAGGCGAGGAACATCTAGTCTTATAGGCGTATGGAATCATAGCGCAAACAAAAATCAACCCGCCCAAAGCAATAATCGCTAATCTATAATTCAATGTTCTGCTCCCTCAGTTTTATTCTGATGTCCAGTTGTTCAACAAGATACATCCTGAAAGCATAAATTTCCTGCCGCATGAATGTCAATTTATCACACCAATTCGAGACCAATGGCGGTTTTTGACTGTTAGCTGACCAATACAGCCCTGTTATTCGCCCCCTCAGACCGTAAAGAGGTGATAGAGGGTCACTATGTCAAACACTCATCATCTCCTTTGGAAAACAACTGTTCTCCCCCGCCTTGATGGCTCGTTGGTTATTCCAGACCATGATTGGAGCCTTCGTTCCGATGACGGCACAGTCATTGCTCGCGTTTTTAAATCAAATACATCACCCCATGCAGCTCCATGGTATTGGACAGTCATCATGGGTAATGAAGACCATCCTATTGAAATTGGCGCTGGCTATGAAGCAAGCCGCTCTAAAGCGCTAGAAGCTGCAGAAAACAGATTAGAAGAAATAGAAAAAATTATTTTTTCTAACAAAGATGACTTAACTCATTGCCTTGAGCAAAACATTACAGTTTAAATACTAAATTTTTCATGCCTCTCTTGTCGACTTAAAAGTTGGTCTTACATCTATTATGCCTGCGCCGGGAGGCTGCAGGGACCTCACCAATAGCGCTCGACTAGCTAGCGACTGCAGGCGAAGGGGCGAAGGTCGCCCGTTGAGCAAGGCTCCAGGCGGCCTTCGCAAACTTCAATACCCGCACGCTATGACGACAAGAGTATTAATACTCTTCTTGGCAAGAATTAATACTTTAATGACAGGCGAATGAGGGCTGTGGGCCAATAATAAGCGACCTTTTCTTCTATGATCCTGTCATAATTAGTGACAATCGCTAGCCCGAGAAAAATAAGCGCTAATGCAAAAACGACATTCAATCCTTTAACATAATTATGCATTGAGGCCTTATTCTTCTGGAAGAGGCTTTTTGAATAGACGCCTAAAACCATCAAAGGCGCGACAGCGCCAAGCGCAAAAGCAAATATTACAGCGCCAGCCTCTACAAAATGTTCCCTCTGAGCAACCAGAATAGAGGCCGCGCCTAATGTTGGTCCCGAACAAGGAAGCCACACCGCCCCTAATAAACAACCCGTTAAAAATTGACCGGAAATTCCAGTCAATTTTATCCTATCCAGCAAAAAATTAAAAAAATTACTTATCTTATCAAAAATAGATAGTTGAATTCTGTAGTGAGGCCTCAACAGACAAACCCCAATCACAACTAGACAAATTGCGCTTGGAGTACGCAATTGAGAGATATCTAGCGGAATGAGCGCGCTAAACAGTGAAAATATTATTGTAAGAAGTGTAAATGAAAATACAATGCCAACCGTAAGAGCGACTGCGGAATATTTACTCTCACTCGCCGCGCCGCCAAAGATCACCGGTAGGATTGGGATAACGCATGGAGAGAGCGTCGATAATACGCCCGCAAAATAGCCAAGGACGAGTGAATATCCCACAGGCTAAAGTTACAAGGCTTTTTCTAGAAGATTTTGAATAGAAACTGCATCTGTGTCATTAGCCGAGCGGGTAAGTTCACGCTTACCTTTAAACACAAGGATCGTGCTGCGTGTATTTGCCTTTAACTTTCGCATACCTTCCTTATCGTTATCGAAATCAACCACGTAATAACGCACCTTATCGAACCGGGGCTCCTGCATGATTTTATCGATGATAACTTCTTGCTGTTTGCATGTCGTACACCAAGGAGCATAGACGTAGACTACGATCGACTCATCTGCAGCTTGCGAGGCAGAAAATATATCTTGAGAAAAAGGCTTTTTCTCTCCAGCTTCCGCAAGATTAAATAGAGATAAAAAAATGAACAACGCGCTGAAAAATTTCACAAGGCGCATGATTATGTCCCCTAAGAAGCGGCTTTCATCCAGCGCATTTGTGCTGGGAAGGCTAAGATACTGATTATCAATAATCTGTTACATAGAAGAAACGATTGAAACTACAAGGGTTAATACTAAGGCTCTGTTTCTAAAAATAGATTTAGTCGGCGCTCTGTATAAAAATTCAAAATTCGCTTAAATCCGGCACTCTTTGAAAGGCGATCTTGCTCATTAGTTTTTTTGAAGAAGCCGCCGTTAGCCCAAATCCAACAGACCCCTTGCCAAATTTTTCATTAAGCGCGTCAATTGCTTGTGTGAGATTAGCATTTTCAGGCCTGTCAAAGAGGTCTTGTTGATGCTGGTTGCCTGAAACTAAGTCGCCTAGTGAAACACCAACCCGAAGCGGTTTTTTGTTCGGCATTTTGTTTAAAATCTCGAGCAAAATTCGACCAAAAGTAAGATTATCTTGCGTTTCTCTAAACTTGCGATCATCAATCCAGTGGCCTTCATCATTTATCCATTTGACGTCAACAACAAGCCTCTGACAGTAAAGATTTTCTTGCCTTAATCGAAGCGCCGCTTTTACGAGTAGTTCCTGCAAGACAATTCTTGCCGCCTCAACCGATCTTTGCTCTGGAGCCAAGACATGCTGATGGCCAAGACTACGCTTTTGTCGAGAAGGAGAGGGTAAATCCTCTCCATGCAATAATGCATGGAAGCGTTTTCCCAACA
>OMIO01000068.1 GCA_900299115.1 Methylocystaceae bacterium
GCGAGGCGGGCGACAACGTAGGCTGCTTGCTGCGCGGCACGAAGCGCGAAGACGTTGAGCGCGGTCAGGTTCTGTGTAAGCCCGGCTCAGTGAAGCCGCACACGAAGTTTAAGGCGGAAGCGTATATTTTGACGAAGGAAGAAGGCGGACGTCATACGCCGTTTTTCACGAATTATCGTCCGCAGTTTTACTTCCGCACGACGGACGTGACGGGCATTGTAACGCTTCCTGCGGGCGTTGAGATGGTGATGCCGGGCGACAATGTGACCATGGAGGTCAGCTTGATTGTGCCGATCGCTATGGAAGAAAAATTACGCTTCGCAATCCGGGAAGGCGGCAGAACTGTCGGCGCCGGCGTCGTTGCGTCAATTATTGAGTAAAGCAGTTCTTTAGTCGACGCGCGCATTATTGCGCGTGTCGACTTTATAGATTTGTTGGAATGTATCAGCGCAGCGTTAAGCCGCCAGATCCTCTTGAGACATAAGGGGAAGGTTGCTGGCGCGGTCGCTTATAGTTTCTAAAACCGGCTCGCTCTTACTAACCTCTAGCGCTGCTGCGACCGCGGATATGCCGATTTCTCTGTAGAGTCTCGCCAGAAGGTCATGCGGGTGACCTTGTTGGTTTTCGTCAATAAAATCGTAAAGTGGTTGTTCCAGCATATTAAAAGCTCTTCTTCGTCTCAGGCGTTAACGCATAGATTGTCCCCTTTATCCCCCAATCTCGTTAATGATCCCCTAAAGTGGCGCAATAGGAGCGCGGGATGGCTAGCGTCTTTTAGCTCAGGCCCCGTTTTGCGATAGGCATGCTATCGTTTATTGTTGCTCATGAATTTTCGTATAGGCGGCGGAGCACTTGATGCGCAGGCAAATCCCCCTTGAGCCCTGGTCTGAGGCAGCGCTTTGGAGCAGGCGGGTTGCCGTCTTTGCGGCGACGGTCGCACTTTTGACGCTTCTCCTCGTGCGCTTACATGTGATTGATCCTGCATCAGCGCTCGCCTCATTGGGCGGGGCTGTTGGGTTGGCGTTAATCGCGCTTTTGTTGTTTGGCGTCGCCTGCGTCATCATTTGGAATACAGGCCGTCGCGGCATTGGCGCGTGCGCGGCGGGAGCGATGATCGCTTTAGCTACATTGGCCTATCCAGGCTATCTCGCCTATCAGGCTATTCGTTTGCCAATCTTGTCAGACATCAGCACAGACATAGAAAATCCGCCTTACTTTTCTTTATCGGGCGCCGCATTTGACGCGCGTAAGGGATTTCAACCTCAGGGCATTCCTCTTAATGCGAGGCAAGCACAACGAGCCGCCTATCCAGATATTGAGCCTATTGTGATCGATCTCGATCCAGATGAGGCCTATGCGCTTATTTTAAAAACCGCGAATGTTCTTGGTTGGCGCTTGGTTGATAAACGTCCCCCAGGTGGCCGCACCGGCGAAGGACACGTAGATTTTGTGGATCAATCTTTGATCATGGGGATCGATGAAGATGTCACCGTCCGACTAAAGCCCATGCCCGGGCAAACAAGGATCGATCTTCGTTCAATCACGCGTTATGGTCGCCATGATTTTGGCGCGAATGCAGATCGGATTATGGCCTTTGCCGATGAGCTGCAATCTCAACTCGATAATCGTTGATCCTCATTCTTCGCAAATTCACTGATCAGTTAAGTAAGCGTCATACTCATTATATTTGGGAGCGGTAGAGTTACTCAATGGCGCAAGATCAAAACAGCCCCGGTTCTGAACCGCTTATAGCGCTTAGTCGCGATGAAGAGCTCTTTGCGCTGCGAGAAATGTTGCTCATTAGACGATTTGAAGAAAAGGCCGGCCAATTATACGGCATGGGCGTAATCGCTGGATTTTGTCATCTTTATATCGGTCAAGAAGCTGTTGTGGTCGGCGTAAAAATGGCGGCGAAAGAGGGCGATCAATTCACAACGAGTTATCGCGATCATGGACACATGCTGGCCATGGGCATGGATGCAAAGGGCGTTATGGCGGAATTAGCGGGTCGTCGCAGCGGCTATTCTAAAGGCAAAGGCGGTTCTATGCACATGTTCTCCCGCGAGAAAAATTTCTATGGCGGGCATGGCATCGTCGGAGCTCCGGCGCCGATTGGCGCAGGCGTGGCTTTTGCAAACGCCTATCGTCAAAATGGCAGCGTTTCAATTGCTTTCTTTGGAGAAGGCGCTGCAAATCAAGGCCAAGTCTATGAAAGTTTCAACATGGCGGCGCTGTGGCGTTTGCCTGTTGTTTTTATCATAGAGAACAATCGCTATGCGATGGGCACAGCCATCTCACGCGCTACAGCGCAAATACAATGCTATCGACGCGGGGAGGCTTTTTCAATTCCCGCCAAGCAGATTGATGGCATGGACATTCGTGTCGTCAAGGCTGCTGCAGAAGAAGCGATTGAATGGTGTCGAAGTGGAAAAGGCCCGTATTTATTGGAAATTTTAACTTATCGGTATCGTGGTCACTCTATGTCTGATCCGGCGAAATATCGCTCTAAGGAAGAAGTTGAGCGGATGCGTGAGGAGCATGATCCAATTGAACAAGTGCGGTTGCGACTACTCGCTGACGGCGTGAGTGAAGAAGAATTAAAAAAGATTGATGCAAGCGTCCGTAAGACTGTCGCTGAGGCCGTTGAGTTTGCAACAGCCGATAAAGAGCCCGATGCCAAAGAACTCTTCACCGATATATTAATGTAAAGGCGGTCGGGGATGAGCATAAATATTTTAATGCCTGCGCTATCGCCGACCATGGAGGAGGGCAAACTCTCCAAATGGTTGAAAAACGAAGGCGACCGCGTTCGTGCGGGAGATGTTGTCGCTGAAATCGAAACAGATAAGGCGACGATGGAAGTAGAGGCCGTGGATGACGGCGTTTTAGCAAAGATCCTTATTCCGGCCGGTGCGGAACATGTGGCGGTCAATACGCCAATCGCCATTATTGTTGAAGAAGGCGCAAGCCTTGAAGATATCAGCCCGAGCCCAGCGCCAACTGAATCGGTAAAGAGCGTCAATTCTGGCGATCAAAGCGTAGCGTCAATCATTCAGCAGTCCGTTGCGCAACCAACTTCTGCGTTGGTCGATGTTCCAGAAATTCCTCCTGGCACAACGATGATTTCCATGACAATGCGTGAAGCCTTGCGTGACGCTATGGCAGAGGAAATGCGTCGCGATTTAGATGTATTCATCATGGGTGAAGAGGTCGCAGAATATCAAGGCGCCTATAAGGTGACGCAGGGGTTGTTACAAGAATTTGGTTCAAAGCGGGTCGTTGATACGCCGATAACCGAATATGGTTTTACGGGCGTTGGCGTTGGCGCAGCATTTGCCGGATTACGGCCAATTATAGAATTTATGACGTTTAATTTTTCAATGCAGGCGATCGATCATATCGTTAACTCCGCCGCCAAAACCCTCTATATGAGCGGCGGTCAAATTAACTGCCCGATTGTTTTTCGCGGCCCAAATGGCGCCGCCGCGCGTGTTGGCGCGCAACATAGTCAAGATTATGCCGCTTGGTATGCGCAGATTCCTGGCTTGATTGTTATAGCCCCATCTAATGCGCAAGATGCTAAGGGTCTGCTCAAAGCGGCGATTAGAAATGATAATCCCGTTGTCTTCCTCGAAAATGAAATTTTATACGGTAAGAGCGCTGATGTTCCCGCTCTGGAAGATTTTGTTTTACCGATTGGTCGCGCGCGCATCGCGCGGGCGGGAGAACATGTAACGCTGATCTCTTTCTCAATTGGCGTTACATACGCCCTTGCGGCGGCTGAAGAGCTCACGAAAGAAGGCATAGAAGCTGAGATTATTGATTTACGCACGTTGCGACCGTTGGATTTATCAACAATTATCCAGTCTGTTAAAAAAACAGGAAGATGTGTTGCAATCGAAGAAGGATGGCCGCAATGCGGTATATCTTCTGAACTCGCTATGTGCATTCAGGAAGAAGCTTTTGATTACCTGGATGCGCCTATTTTACGTGTGACCGGTAAAAATGTTCCAATGCCCTATGCCGCAAATCTTGAAAAATTAGCGCTGCCAAGCATTGCCGAAATTATTCATGCAGCGAAAGCTGTCCTCTATCGTAATTAATGGTGCTTCATTGGCGGGGATTTCTGAAAAAACGCCACGCATTTTCGCAACTCCGCTGGCCCGCCGCCTAGC
>OMIO01000069.1 GCA_900299115.1 Methylocystaceae bacterium
CCGAAATGGGTTGAACCGTCTTGCTTGGAAAAACTATCGGTCATTTGTTGCCTGTAGGAGGAGAAAGACCAAAGGGGTATAACCTCTCAGGGCACAGAAGGCTATGGGCGGAAACTCACTATCATGCCGGAACTTCCAGAGGTAGAAACTGTCCGACGCGGCCTAGCGCCAGCCATGATCAACCGCCGCATCGCCCAGGTAGAGTTAAGACGCAAGGATTTGCGCTTCCCCTTTCCACTACACTTTACGCGCAACCTTATCGGTCGAGAAATCTTAACGTTGAGGCGGCGCGCTAAATATTTGCTCGCGGATTTAGACGATGCCATGAGCCTAATTATGCACCTTGGCATGAGCGGCTCGTTTCGTATTGAAGAAGAAACACCTGGAAATTTTTTTCATGCGCGCACTCGTCTTACTATGCATGATCATGTCACCTTCCATCTCTCTAATGGTCAAAGGATAATTTATAACGACCCAAGACGTTTTGGTTTTATGCTGCTTATCCCCACGGCAGAAATTATGTTTCATCCCTATTTTTCTCATTTGGGCGTTGAGCCGCTTAGCGACCTTCTTAATGCGGAGTTCCTGGCGCGCGCCTTTTATCATCGAAAAACATCCGTAAAATCATTGTTGCTAGATCAGCATTTAATCGCAGGAATTGGAAACATTTACGCCTGCGAGGCGCTTCATGAAGCTAGAATCTCGCCCTTAAGACAGGGGGGCGATTTGGTGACACAACAAGGAAAGCCCGCCGCAGCATTAATGCGCTTGCCAAAAACTATAAAAAATGTACTCGAAAAGGCTATTTCCGCAGGAGGCTCTTCCTTGCGCGACCATCGACAAACAAATGGCGCTATGGGCTATTTTCAACATCAGTTTAAAGTCTATGGTCGAGAAAATGAATCCTGTTACACTTGCGGCAAGAACAAAAATATAAGCCGTTTCGTCCAATCCGGCCGCTCAACATTTTATTGTCCCGGATGTCAAAAGTAATGTCCTTGCGAGCGGGGAGCGCCACAGCGTAAATAGCCCATGTCAATAGCCTCAACGGCCCCACTCTATGCGCTCTCTGTCCACAATCTAGCTAAAAGCTACCAACTGCGTAGGATTGTTGGTCCTCTCAATTTTTCTCTTAACGCCGGCTCAATCACAGGTCTCCTTGGCGGCAATGGCGCCGGCAAGACGACAACGATTGGAATGATCATGGGACTTATTGAGCCAACAGAAGGGTCAATTCATGTATTAGGTTATGATATGGCCCTGGAGCGCCATCGCGCTCTTGAATATATGAACTTTGAAAGTCCCTACGTCGACTTGCCCTACCGGCTTACTGTTCGACAGAATCTAAGAATTTTCGGTCGTCTTTATAATGTTGAAGACTTAGAGGAAAAAATTGACTCCTTAGCGCAAGAGCTTGCATTAGAGCCCTTTCTCGATCGACCAACGGGAAAACTTTCAGCGGGACAAAAAACAAGAGCCTCAATTGCAAAATCCCTACTCAATGACCCAAAGTTACTTCTATTAGATGAGCCAACCGCCTCCCTTGACCCAGACACAGCAGACTGGGTGCGCACACGCCTTGAAGAACATCGACGCAAACATAATTGCGCTATTTTGCTAGCTTCTCACAATATGCGTGAAGTTGAGCGGCTGTGCGATCGCGTGTTGATGTTGAAATCAGGTCAATTAGTGGATGATGACCAGCCCGCCAAGCTTATTGCGCGCTATGGACGGGCAAATCTTGAAGAAGTTTTTCTAGATATTGTACGTGGGCGCAGTTTGGCTGAAATGCTATGAACTTTTCACTGCCAATTAAACGAATTAGCGCGATGGTCTTGCGCTATAGTTATCTTCTGCGCGCTTCTCGATTACGCATACTCGATATGATCTACTGGCCAGCGCTGCAATTACTAACCTGGGGATTTCTACAAACATACCTTGTTAGGGCTGGCGCGCTGAACGCGCCGGACGGCGGCGCACAGGCGGCGGGAACGCTTATTGGCGCCATTTTGCTTTGGGATATCATGTTGCGTGGCCAACAGGGTTTTTGTTTTTCATTCATTGAAGAAATGTGGTCACGCAACCTACCCAATATATTAATGAGTCCCTTAAGACCGATCGAATTTATCGCCTCATTAATTATTATGAGCCTCATTCGCTTGATGATCGGCGTTATGCCTGTAACGCTATTGGCGATTATTTTTTTTGGTTTTAATCTTTGGAGTCTGGGTGTTGCTTTTGGGGCCTTCTTTATTGTTTTAATCGTGTTTTCCTGGAGCATAGGCCTCTTCGTTTCTGGCCTATTGCTTCGACTTGGCGCGGGGGCAGAAAATCTGATTTGGTCATTGATGTTTTTGGTTCAACCTTTAGGCGCCGTTTATTATCCTGTAAGCGCGCTTCCATCATGGCTCCAGCCCATTTCCTGGATGTTGCCGCCCTCCTATGTGTTTGAAGGGTTGCGCGCCGCGCTAATCCACCATCAGATTAGATGGGACCTCTTGCTGCAAGGCTTTTTCCTTGATCTTATTTTTTTCTCTCTAGCCTTTTTCGTCTTTAATCGCCTGTTGAAAAGCGCGCGTCGCGCAGGCGTTCTATTACAATCAGGGGAATGATGAAAAAGCGCCAGCGCGCTGATATCGCCTTACACGAACAAGGTTATTTCGAAAGCCGCGCTAAAGCGCGCGCCGCCATCGAAGCTGGGTGCGTTATGATCAATGGATCACTTATCACAAAACCCTCACACCCGATCGCCCTAGAAGATCAGATAATCGCTCAAGCGCCTTTCCCATGGGTGTCTCGCGGCGGCGTTAAGCTTGCCTATGCGCTCTCACATTTTGACATCGATACTAAAGATCATTTCTGCCTTGATGTCGGCGCATCGACTGGTGGATTTACAGATGTGCTCTTGTTTAATGGCGCTCAGCATGTTGTTTGCGTGGATGTTGGCCAAAATCAGCTGCACGAGAAACTCCGACGAGATCCGCGCATCACATCATTAGAATCACAAGATATACGCAGCTTAATGGCGGAGCGCTTGTTAAAAAAACCAACGCGTATCGTAATCGACGCAAGCTTTATTTCCTTATCGCTTATTTTACCCCACATCGATCGACTAGCAGCCGAACAATGCGAGCTCATTGCTTTAATAAAACCCCAATATGAGGCCGGCGCCGCCGCGAATAAGAAAGGCATTGTGCGCGAAATAATCGTTCACAACGAAGTCTGCTTAAAAATTAAAGCTGAAATTGAAAATCTTAATTGGCGCGTTCGAGGATTAGTTGAATCCCCAATCACAGGCGGTAGCGGCAATCACGAATATTTAATCTATGCGAGCCGCTTATGAAAACACTTAAAATTGATCATATGAGCCCTCGCGGGGAGGGTGTTGCGATTGAATGTGGCGAAAAAATCTTTGTTCCTTTTGCTCTCACCGGTGAAACTGTCTCAGTACGCATCGAAGGTCATTATGCTGAACTCATCGACATCCTGGCGCCATCGCCCCAACGCGTCCAAGCCATTTGTCGTTTTTATGGACAATGCGGCGGATGCGCCGTCCAGACGCTAACAGATGGCGCCTATGCGGCATGGAAAATAAGTCTTCTTGAAAATGCAGCGCAGCGCGAGGGCTTAAATTTAAAAATTTTACCAATGATCAATGCTCAAGGCTCTGGACGGCGTCGGGTTGCCTTGCATGCGCGTATGTCAAACGGCATTGCTCGGGTTGGCTTCATGGCGTCGCGCTCGCATCGTCTTGTTGAAATTAATCATTGCCCCTTACTTGTTGCGGAACTGAAACCTGCTCTAAAGGCCGCACAGGATTTATCCCAAATCCTGGCGTCACGAGAAAAGCCTCTCGATCTCGCTGTCACGGCTACCCCCGAAGGAATGGATATTGACATCCGGGGAGCTGGAGATCTCGCATCACATGAAACCAATGCGCTGGTTAAAACCGCACAGGCGCATCGTCTTGCGCGCTTAACAAATCATGGCCGCCTCGTAACGCTGACCCAGACCCCCTGGATTGATATTGAAGGAACGCGCACCCCCTTGCCGCCAGGCGTCTTTCTTCAAGCAACACAGACTGGCGAAGAAATAATCGCCTTGAAGATCAAGGAAGCGCTAAAAAAATCAAAAACGGTCGCGGATCTTTTTTGTGGCATCGGCGCATTTTCACTCCGAATCGCGCACTACGCCCGTGTTGCAGCCTATGACAATAACCCTTTAGCGATAGACGCTCTATGCGCAGCAACCCGGCAAACAGCCGGGCTTAAACCTCTTCAAGCAGAAACCCGCGATCTATTTAATCGTCCCCTCACCCCTCAAGAACTCGTCCCCTTCGACACGGTGGTCTTTGATCCGCCAAGAGCCGGCGCACTCGCGCAAGCAAAATGTCTGGCCCGCTCAAATGTTAAAACAATCGCCGCGGTTTCTTGCAATGCACAAAGTTTCTGCCGCGACGCCGCAATTTTAATCGCAGGGGGATATTCCATGAGCGCGATAACGCCCATTGACCAGTTTATGTATTCCTCGCATCTCGAATTGATCGCCATTTTTACCCGTCGATCAGACCAACCGCAGGACAAACGGCGCCTGCTTGGCTAAATATATCCGTCTTTTGGCTAATAATTGCGCGCAAAGGGGCAATTACTGTGTGGAATATGACACATGCGGATTTTTAAGTTTCGGCATTTCCAAGCCTGCCGCTAAGCCAGTTGCTCAAGAATAAAAACCGGCATAGGATTTGAATATAGTCCGGCATATTCGGAAAACATACTGTTTCCGTTAACTGGAAGGAGATAGACATGATGACTGCGCTTATCGCCGCAACATTGTGCAGTGTCGTCCTCATGAGCGCGCCTGTCGCCAAGCGCTCTTATGTCTACGCCCGCAAAAGAGACGCCTCAAAGCGGTCACGTCGGTAGATTATAATATGAGGGCGTAACTTCTGACTGTTTTAACGGATCGGTTTGCCGCGCCCCAATTGCTTGAACGCCTCAGCGCTATTGTTGGAAGCAGCGCTGTAAAAACGGCTAGCGATATTACAATCTCCTATTCAACAGAGCCCCGCGGCTTATTCTTTGGCGTTCCCCTTTGTGTGGTTGAACCAAAATCAAGCGGAGAATTATGCGCTGTTTTAGCTCTCTGCTCAAAAAACAGCGTTGAAGTTGTGCCGCAAGGCGGCAATACGGGATTAGTTGGCGGCCAAACGCCGAACAATACGGGTCAGCAGATTATTCTCTCGCTCCGTCGCTTGAATCAAGCTCGAGAAATCGATCCAATATCCAATACGATGACGCTTGAAGCAGGCGTGACATTGCATGAGGCGCAACAATTTGCGCTCTCTGTAGAAAGATACTTTCCTCTTTCCATGGCTTCTGAAGGGAGCTGTACAATTGGCGGAAATCTTGCGACAAATGCAGGCGGCGTCCATGTGCTCGCCTATGGTCCCGCCCGCGACCTGACCTTGGGCCTCGAAGTTGCGCTTGCTGACGGCAGGCTTTTGACGACTCTGAGCAAATTACGGAAAGATAATACAGGATATGATCTCACCCGCTTGTTCATAGGCTCTGAAGGCACGCTTGGCGTAATCACCGCAGCAACCTTGAAATTATTTCCTCAACCGCACGCTCGAGAAATCGCCTTTGTGGGACTAGAAAGCCCGACGCAGGCGCTTCATCTTCTTAATTTTGTCAAAGCGGGCGCTGGAAGCGCGCTTCAAGCTTTTGAATTAATTCCAAGCTTAGCGCTGAAACTTGTCTTAACTCATATTCCAAATACGCGAGATCCTTTTTCAAAATCTCATCCTTGGTATGCGCTCATTGAGATTGCCTCGAATGCGGAAAATGACCCATACGCCCTGTTAACGCAATTACTCTCTGCGGCAATCACACAAAAATTCGCGCGGGATGCAATTATCGCCACATCCCTCGATCAAGCACGCGCGCTCTGGAACTTAAGAGAATATATTTCTGAGGCGCAAAAACGCGAAGGCGGCTCAATAAAACATGATATATCCGTGCCAATTGATCGCATTCCAGATTTTATCGATCAAGCAGGACAATTAATTCAGGAAAACTTTCCTCAAGCCCGCCCTGTGCCTTTTGGTCATATGGGCGATGGGAATCTTCACTACAATATTTCTCAGCCAATTGGCGCTGATAAAGCGCAATTCCTTGCCCATTGGGGGCATATGAATGAAATCATTCATAAACTGACCCAAGATTTTGGCGGATCAATCTCAGCGGAACACGGCATTGGTCAACTTAAGCGCCACTTACTTACACAAGTAAAAGATCCGGTTGCCTTAGACATCATGCGCAATCTAAAAACAATGCTCGATCCTATTGGCATTTTAAACCCAGGAAAAGTTATTTAGCCCAGCTGCAGTTCGGCAGGATGATTTGCTTTTGGATCATTCGCACCCAATAAACTGCTCCTTATCGCCGCGCTAACTCTTTTCCCCTTAAAAAAGCCTCAAGGCGCGCCCGAGTTGAAGGAGTTTTTAGCGCCAATACAAATAATTCAGCCTCTTTGTCGATTTGCGCCAATAATTTTTCTGGCTCTCCACGCATCAAGCGTCGCGCTGCATCAAGCGCAAAAGGATCTTTTTCAGCCAGCCTCAAACCCGCCTCTATCGCCATTGCTTTAACGCCATCCAAAGTTGTCACAGCATTAATAAGACCCATCTCTAAAGCTTGCTGAGCGGAAAACGCCTCTCCTAAGAGTAAAGCTTGAGCGGCGCGCGCCATGCCTAAACGCATTGGGGCTAGAAGAGTTACGCCAGCCTCCGGAACCAATCCCAAATTGATAAAAGGCATTGAAAAAATCGCCTCTGAACTCGCAAAAATGAGATCGCAATGAAAAAGCATACTTGTCCCAACGCCAATTGCGCAGCCTGTAACTGCCGCCACCACTGGTTTTGGAAAACGAGCAAGCGCCCGCACAAAGGTAAGCGCGGGGAAAGTTTCGGGACTTTCTAAAAAGTTTAAAAAATCGCCTAAATCATTCCCCGCAGTGAAATTGCCTCCCGCGCCACTCAAAACAACGACTCGGATCGAGGGGTCCTGCTCACCCGCAACCAGAGCATCAATAAGGGCTTGATACATCTCTTTATTCAACGCATTTTTTTTACTGGGTCGATCTAAGACAACGCTTAAGACCCCCTCAATGCGATCTAATCGGACACAAGGCTGCATCGATCAACTCTCAAGAGCGTCATCGCTTCGTGAAACAGCCGTTCGCCAATTCATCATAAACTCGGCCTAGAAAAGAAAACGCCCGGGAAAACCCGGGCGTTAAAGTTTGACCTATACACAAGTTTGGACGGGGGGATAACGTCGGAGGGGACGATTGGTTCCGTAAAGAAACGAAAATTTCAAAGAATTCTTCGCTAAATTTGCTGAACCCGATCAAATAAAATCCCTATTTTTATCTAAAATATTGAATATATTGATAAAAAACCTACCGCCCCGACTCCCCGCGCCCGTAAATAAAGTCATTTATTTCACATCAAGCAATTCGACATCGAATATCAACGTTGAATTAGGAGGGATTGACGCCCCCGCTCCAGCAGCTCCGTAACCGAGTTGAGGCGGAATGATCAGCGTGCGCTTTCCGCCCACTTTCATAGTCTCGATTCCCTCATCCCAACCTGGGATGACCTTGCCTTGGCCGATGGCGAATTCAAAAGGCTCCCCGCGATCGCGCGAGCTGTCAAATTTCTTTCCCTTTGCGCCATTAATATATAGCCAGCCCGTGTAATGCATGACGCAGGTCTGTCCGATTTTTGGCGATACGCCAGAGCCGATTTTATTATCAATGATCTTTAACCCAGAAGCCGTTAACGTTACCTCTGACGCCGCCTGAGCCATTGGGAGCGTCATGACGCCAGCAGAGAGTGAAGAAAGGAGTGCAATTATTCCCCAAGTGGCAAACTTCGAATAGATCCGCATTTAGTACCTCCATGCTTTAAAAATCTCACATCACGCGAGAAGCTGATTATCTCGAGCGAACTGTAACAAATTCTTCTGCGGCCTTGCGCCAACGTGTGAAATAATTTCGCCAGCGGCAAGCGCGCCCAAGGCTGCGCTGCGCTCATGGGACAATCCCTTCGTATAACCAGCCAGAAAACCTGCTGCGAAAAGATCGCCGGCGCCGGTCGTATCAACAACTTCCGCAACTGGATAAGCAGCTGCGCAAACCAGATCGCGTTGTGTTACAACAACACAGCCTTTCTCAGAACGCGTCACGACGCCAAGAAGCGCCTTTTCCGCCTGAAGGGCTGAAACGGCTGTGTCAAAATCGCCAGTTTGATACAGCGCACGCAATTCGCTTTCATTGGCGAAGAGAAGGTCGACGACGCCTTGACGAATAAGCGACAAAAATTCACTTCGATATCGATCCACGCAAAAAGCATCTGAAAGCGACAGAGCTACTTTACCGCCAGATGCGCGCGAGATTTGAGAAGCTTTTAGAAAAGCTTCCTTTGCGCCAGGAGGATCCCAAAGATAGCCTTCCATATAGAGAACCTTGGCTTGAGCCACATGGGCCTCATCTATATCCACAGCCTCCAGTGACTGACACGCCCCCAGGAATGTATTCATCGTTCTTTGCCCATCGGGCGTTACGAAAATCAGACATCTTGCCGTTGCGGCGCCATCGGATGAGGGTTGCGTGTCAAAGATAACGCCTGCTTGACGAATATCATGCGTAAATTCACGGCCTGCATCATCGTTTTTGACCTTGCCAACGAAACCAGCGCGACATCCCAGGCTCGCTAGACCCGCCATAGTATTGGCCGCCGAGCCGCCAGAAATCACAGTTGTAGGACCCATTTGCGCGTAAAGCTGCTCTGCCCGCGCTTCGTCGACAAGCGCCATCGCGCCTTTGCTCAAGCCAACTGCGACAAGGAAATCATCCTCCGCACGCGCAATCGTATCGACAATTGCATTACCAATACCAAGAACATCAAGTGAAGATGACATATCTGAAAGGTCCTATTAGAGAATGCTTCACCATAGCTTATCGGAATAGATAATCTAACACGAGCATGAGAGTTATAGCTCTCTCGCAGATTTCTAATCCAATTCGGCATACCAGTTTTAGACCGACAAAATAAATTCGCCGGATCGCTTTAAGGATCTTGCTCTATGAGCCCGAACGACGACTTTCTAAAGTAAAAAGTCTAGATCAAGAAAACTTGACCAGGCTCGGATCATAAACACAGCCTCTACTTGTGACGAATTATTTGGCGCAACAGCTATTTTAGGGCGATAAAAAAACCGGCCTCGCGAACGAGGCCGGCTTTTCACAGTAATTCACTCTTGCTATCGGGAAATAGAGGATAAGATGACTTGTATCACCAAAACATAAAGCGCAGCAGTGACAAAAGCTGGAATGGGACGCAAGGAGACATGACGAAAGAGGAATGCGTACATGAACGCCGTCCACATGATGATCGGAAAGAGCAAGAACCGCGCTAAGCGCTCAGTTGGCAAAGGCGGAGGCAGCGCAACGCCAACAATTAGATGAAGGATGATATAAGCCAAGGCCGCTAATGCGCCCATGCCCGCCAGCGCAATCATCGTTCGCACAAATTTATGATCTTCCTTCATATACCGCAGCAAGTAAAATGTCGCGCCATAGAGAAGCGCCGCGCCGCCAAAGCCATAAATCAAACTACCGTAAATTGAGTGATTGAAATATTGCGCCCCGATTTGGAACGCAACATAAGCGCCAATCATAATCTTCATGAGCTCAGGCGAATCCGGCAATGAAAGCTGCGACGCCTCAAGGTTGAGCATTTTGGCAAATGTCTTTGGCGTTGGATTATTGATGAGGGGAATATTTAACGGCATAAAAAAATCCTCTTACTGGCGACCCCGACACGATAGCCGCTCAAATTCAAACACGGGCTCCACTACATATGGGGCCCGTAAACGACTGGGCAATCACCGAGCCTTACGGCATTGCCCTCATGATTGGCCAAAATAAGCCACGCCGCCTTGGCCAGGCGCTTCGATCAGAAGGGTTATCGGCTTAAGCCAGGCAAAACAACCATTCTTCGCGGGTGAGTATATCAACAATGCGCTGGGCAGCCTCCATCCAAGTAACATCGAGAGCCGCCTGGGGATCCGCCTTCAAGCCGCCTGTCAAATACCCTTGCGCAACCTCGGCGAGAGCCTCGGGATCGTTGACACGAAAATAAAGCGCGCCAGACCGGCCACCTTCACGCAACACAGGTAAATCGCTGCAAATTGTCGGGCACCCAAAACGAGCCGCCTCAACAATAGGCAACCCAAAGCCTTCCGCATAAGATGGAAAAATTAACGCAGCCGCATGTTTATAGAGATAGGCGAGGTCTTGATCATCTGCCTCATCAAACCAGAAGAGACGGCGTCCATATTCAGGGTGATGAGCGATCCTTGCCACAATCGCTTCGCAGAACCATCCACGCCGCCCGACAATCGTCAAATGCGCGTTAACGCCGTTAGCCCATAATTTTTCAAAAGCCTCCAGCGCAACCCAATGGCCTTTTCGCGGCTCAATCGTGCCCACCATTAAAAAAACTGGCGCGCCAACGGCAAAGACCGACAGTATTTTCTTGCAAGGCGCAGGCGCGGCCCCAGCGATGAGATCTGCGCCACAATGAAACCAGCCAATTTTTAAATTGTGGCGGTGAGGTAATTTATTAATCTCTACATATTCGGCGAGCTCTGTCTCAACTGATTTTGATATTGCAAGAAAAGCGTCGCTTTCTAATAGCGCGCGACGCAGCCAGGCCTGATAACGAGGAACGGTCACTTCATGACATGCGTGAGGATAGAGCTCTGGGATTAAATCAAAGATACAAGTAATAATTCTGCCGCCTTGCTTGTGAACTTTTTCTATCACAGGCGCTAATTCATCAAATGCATTCCAGCTATCAGACAACATCAAGATACAGTCGCCTGAACTTACGTTTATTTCGATATCCGGACCAGAAACGTCGCCGCCAAGAGTTTTCGTAAAATCATTTGCGGTAAAGAGGCGATTATTTTCGCACCGAACGGCTAATATTGGGATCTCAAAAGACTTCGCCTGACAATAAGCGCGCATTATTTCTTTAACGACACGCTGTATTCCTGTTCCAGCATCACGCTTAATTGTGCCCGAGACATCGACGAGCAAACGCTGCGCTGAACTAACATTCGCTGAATTTGCGGTCCCTTGCTCCAACATTATCGCACGCGTCGTATCTACAGCATGCTCTTTTGCGTCCAGGCCTAAAACAGCGGCGATCCGCGATTCGATGGGTCGCAGAAAACGATAAATCACACCAGAAACCGAATATGTCATCCGGTAGCGCTCATGCGTGAGATATAGGAGCTCTTTACGCAAGTAATTGAGTTGAAATTCAAGTAATCTTTGGCGCTCTTGAGTTAAAATATCTTCTTGTGGCGTCTTGTCTCTCATACCAAACCACCACAAGAGAGACGTGACCGGCTTTCCTCTAAAAGCGCTTCGACTAAATCTCCCATTGAATATTTCGGCCGCCAAGCTGTTGCGGCGCTTAATTTAGTCGCATCACAAGCAATGCTCACAATATCCACGGCGTTTGATCGTAGCCGTTGAGGATCAACCTCAATTTCAAATGAATAGGTCGATCGACTACGAAATTCATCAAGTATTGATGCAATGCTGCGCGCCGCACCGGATGCGACATTAAAAATAGAAACACGATCTGGAAGCTCTGATGCGGAAGCAATTAGGCGCATGTAAGCATCAACGACATCACGGACATCAAGAAAATCCCGCGCCCGCGACAAATCCCCAACCTTCAGTATTGGCTTAACCGCACCCGATTCGATTGTCGCGATTTGTGCAGCAAAAGATGCCAATACGAAATCGCGGCTTCGTTGACCTGGACCTGAATGATTTACAGGACGCGCAATAATTAACCGCCCCTCTTCAGCAAGAATGTCGCTGAGGGCATTCTCAGCCGCAAGCTTTGACCGACCATAAGACTCTAATGGTCGCGGCATAGCTGCTTCTGTTAAAACGCCCTCTCGAAAACTCAAGCCATAGACCGTTGCAGAAGAGGCAAAAAGAACAACGGCCGCAGGCGTATGTCGCGCGATTGCAGCGGCAAGCCCAAAGGCTCCATGAAAATTGACCCGCCATGTTTGTTCTGCGGCCTTTGACGCCTGTCCTATTGATGACTGTCCGGCAAGATGCACGATAAGATCAGGTCTAAATTGCGCAACGACGTCGTCCATACGCCGCTCATCCAACAGATCTCCGACGATAGCGTCAAATCCCAAGGGGACGCCCATCTCGTCGGGTCGCAGCAAACAAAGACGTTGCGCATTGGGATAAAATTGAGCAAGCGCAGCGCAGAGATAAGAGCCGACAAAACCAGCCCCGCCCGTAACCAATATACGCTCATAGGCCGCCATCGCCGCCTGTCCTCGTCAGTCTGAAACGATCAGATTGCTGCTTCGCGTCGAAGTCTTTCTAAATCGGCGTCAACCATTTCTCTTATCATCGCATCAAGATCAATTTTGGGCTCCCAGCCGAGAGCTTTACGCGCTTTCTGCGAGTCGCCTAATAAAACGTCTACTTCAGCTGGTCGAAAAAACGCAGGATCAATGACAAGATATTTTTCCATCTCAAGACCTGCATGTGAAAATGCAATTTTACACATGTCGCGCACAGTAGTTGTTACGCCTGTCGCAACGACATAATCATCTGGCTTGTCTTGCTGAAGCATCAGCCACATCGCCCGAACATAATCTTTCGCATGGCCCCAGTCCCGCTTGGCGTCAATGTTTCCTAAGCGCAACTCATGTGTAAGTCCGAGCTTGATCGCCGCGACTGTGTGCGTGACTTTCCGGGTTACAAACTCTATTCCCCGCAATGGGCTTTCATGATTGAAAAGAATACCCGAAGAAGCGTGCAACCCAAAACTCTCACGATAATTCACCGTGATCCAGTGACCATAAAGTTTTGCCACAGCATATGGGCTGCGGGGATAAAACGGCGTTTTTTCACTCTGCACAGGCTCTTGAATAAGTCCATACATCTCAGATGATGAGGCTTGATAAAACCGAGCGCCAGGCGCGCCAAGACGCATCGCCTCCAGCATATTCGTAACGCCAACGGCCGTAACATTGGCGGTCAACACAGGCTGGCGCCAAGATGAAGCGACGTAAGATTGGGCGGCTAAATTATAAATTTCGCTCGGCCTTACATCCTGCACAGTACGCAACAAACTTGATAGATCAGCAAGATCAGCATCATGCAAATGGACTTTTCCGCTGATCCCAAGCCAGCGCAAGCGATGATCCTCTACGCCGCGATGCGATGACCGCCGAATGACGCCATGAACTTCATAGCCTTTTTCGAGCAAAAGCTGCGAGAGATATGCGCCGTCTTGTCCCGTAACGCCCGTCACCAATGCGCATTTGCTCATCTATAGTCCTTACCGCTCACTTATCGACCATGATCGAACCGGCGTGAGCTTCTATAATAAAAACAGTGTTTTATAGCACAGGAACCTTGCAGGATGCCCCAACGTCGTCTTGGCTCGATCTGCTCCCAGCGCCTTACCCAATCGCCACCCACGATGCAAGGGTGTCAACATCTCTCTTCAAACCAGAAAATGAAGAGCTCTCAAAAATGGTCATTAACCCAACGAATGACTCCTAGCGCCAAAAACCCAAAGAAAAGACCAGCTTTAATGTCAAACCACCTGCAGGCCGCTTTATATAGGCGTGGCGCGCTAGCGTTAGATTGGCGCAAAATGGCTCAATCCAAAGTCTCTTCCTGCACAACCTGCCAATGCGTAATCATACGCCAAATGTCCTCTGCTGTCTCAGCATAGGAAAACAATCGACGGTCTTTTGCGTCAATAACCCCCTCTGAAACGAGAAAATCAAAATTAATTGCTTGGCGCCAATACGTCTCGCCAACAAGAATGATTGGCAGTGGGGCGATTACGCGCGTTTGCACCAGCGTGAGAGTTTCAAATAACTCATCCAGGGTACCGTAGCCGCCAGGGAAAGCCACAAGCGCCCGCGCCCGCAAAAGGAAATGCAGTTTTCGAATAGCAAAATAATGAAAACGAAAACATAGGCCTGGCGTGATGTAAGCATTTGGCTGCTGATCTTTTAAAAGCGCGATATTTAACCCTACTGTTGGCGCGCCAGCGTCATAAGCGCCTCGATTAGTCGCCTCCATTATGCCGGGGCCCCCACCGGTGACAATCGTCAATCGACGCGCCTCCGCATAATCACAAGCCGCGCCAACTAAAGCGCCAAAATCACGGGCTATTGTGTAGTAATGAGATTTATTCACCAACTGTTGCGCAGTAAACACCTCATGTCTTAACGCATCATCCTCAGGAGCCGCTGAAGCTGCCGCCTGCGCGCGCTGAAGATTTTCTAATGCAACCGCTGGTTCTCGAAGGCGCGTTGACCCAAACACTACGATCGCATCTGTGAGCCTGTGTTCTTGCAAAAGCAGCTCGGCCTTTTGATAATCAAGTTGCAATCGCGGGCCTCGCGCTTCTGGTGAGTTGAGGAAATCAATATCCCGATCCGCCTCGATATATGCTGCGCTTCCCTCCAACATCTCAACGCGTCGGCGCGCATCGATCTCCGCAACACGCCGCGCATCTCTCAAGCCGCCAAAATATGGCAATACGATATTTTTTTCGTTGTCAGACGACATTTCCAAAGCCTTTTCGATTCTTTATTTCCGCTGCGTCAAAGCGTATAGGAGCGCCCAGACGCCAATTGTGGCGAAAATTGCAGACTAAGGGCGAGAGACGACAATGGCTGGGCATAGTCAGTTTAAAAACATCATGCACAAGAAGGGCAAACAGGATGCTATTCGCTCCAAACTCTTCAGCAAACTAGCCCGAGAAATAACTGTCGCGGCGAAAGCAGGCCTCCCCGATCCCAATATGAACGCCCGACTACGCGCCGCCGTGCTAGCGGCTAAAGCGGAGAATATGCCCAAAGACAATATAGACCGCGCAATCAAAAAGGCTTCAGGCGCAGATTCTGAAAACTACGATGAAGTCCGTTATGAAGGCTATGCTCCAGGTGGCGTCGCAGTGATTATTGAAGCCTTGACCGATAATCGCAACCGCACAGCTGGAGAGGTCCGCTCCTATTTCACCAAGGCGGGCGGCTCGCTTGCAGAAACAGGCGCGGTGTCTTTCATGTTTGACCATGTCGGCATGATTGAATTTGGACAAAAAGTCGCATCAGAAGACGCTATGTTGGAAGCTGCAATTGAGGCAGGAGCGGATGATGTAGCCTCAACTGACGAGACGCATGAAATTATCACCTCTGTTGAAAATCTTCGCGATGTGGCGAAAAAACTTGAAGAAAAATTCGGAGACAGCCGTAAGGCGACACTCATTTGGCGCGCGCAGAATACGCTTAAAGTAGACGATGAAGCTGGTGAAAAAATTCTCAAATTGATCAATGCGCTTGAAGATAACGACGACGTGCAAAATGTTTATGCAAATTTTGAAATATCCGACACATTAATGGCCAAACTGACCACATAATCAAAACAGAGCCTAAGCAATAATTCTAACGCCCAGATGAAAGAGTTTCTTTTGCCCCCAAATCATTGTGGCGGGATGAGAGGAAATTTATTCTCTGGCTAACGCATCATTAACTAAAATTTTCGACGTCCTTTTAACCATTTTTATCCATTGTTTGGGGCATGATCCGCCGCAAACAGATCTTCTTGATCCTTGCGCTGACGGCGGCCCTAGCCGCCTGTTCGGCGCCTTGGAAGCCGCAGCGTCCAGCATGGCGCACGCAGGCTGAACATGTCTGTCTCGCACAAAAACGCGTGCAACCCTCGGCCTATGTCGCCCTGGCCAATGAAGTCGATGGACCCGGGATTTGCGGCCTGACTAAACCCTTCAAAGTAACCGCTTTGCAAGGTGGCGCCGTCGCATTTAACGCCACAGCGACGCTTGATTGCCCAATGGTCGCCGAACTAGATCAATGGCTAGCCGATGTGGTTCAGCCTTCAGCGCAAGCGCGCTTTGGGCAAAACATTGTCCAGATAAATTCAATGGGCTCGTATGCATGTCGCGGCATGAACAATCAAAGCGGCGCGCAACTCTCTGAACATTCCTTTGGCAATGCGCTTGATATTGGCGGCTTCGTTCTAGCAGACGGACGACAAATTTCATTGGTTCAAGATTGGTGGCGCGGCGACGACCAAACGCGCGCCTTCCTAATGGATATTCATCGAGGCTCATGCGAGCATTTTTCAACCGTATTATCGCCAGGATCCAATGCATTTCACTACAATCATATCCATGTCGACCTCGCGATGCATGGACGCTCAGGCCGCCGGATATGTAGACCTGAGCCGCAAGAAACGCCGCCCCCAGAGACTTCATCGCTTCTTGCTCAACAAGCGCCGACCCGCCCTGACGATGAAACTGATAATGACACCACAGGCAAACCGCCGCTTGCAGCCTTTGATACAGGCGGCGGCGAAGACCTGCTTGGACCCATCGCAACGCCCATTGTCCCGCGTCCGCCCCGACGAAATGAATCCGTCGATCTGTCTGAGGTAACTTCAACAATTCGCAAAAAGCGTTAGCGTTTGCCTGATCGTATATTTGCAAGTCGCAGCACAAACCAAGTCGGCACGACAAATACTGCGCCAGCCAATACATAACTGGCCAATTCCTGAATTGCGCCAAAACCTAATTGATAAATCCGATCAAAGAATGCTTGCGCGCCTCGCAAAATATCAATGGGTCTTAGCTCAAGCCACATCAACAATGCGCCAACAACCAAAGAGATGAAGAACAGCCGCGCCACAACATTTAATGGCGTCCCACCAAGAAAATTTTCAAGCGCGTTATTTCGAGAAGCCATATCTTTTAATCCTCTTTCGGCCTTATCCGTTTCGAAGACCTGTCTGTGCTCACGACTCAATGACGACGAATTATTTAAATTTGGCCAATTCGCAAAAGGCCCCAATTCATCCATGATGAAACCCGCCTCCGAAACTTCTCATTGTCTTGCCTCAGAAATCCTTGTGGCGCCGCGTTTCCTAGATGGGGACGGCAAGAGCGATCAACAAGCTGGAAACTAAGCTGCGCCCGAAACCCGCTTGAACCTCTTTCTCGCCTCAGCCATATAAGCCAGGTTAGAAATGAGGCGCTGACCAAGGCCTCAAACAAAAGCGCCACAATAAGGGCTTTACACATGCCGCGACCGCCGCTGAACTCACCTTTTTTATTAGGGTTTGATGAGATTGAACGCGCCCTAGACCGTGTCACACGAAGCGCGGCGGACGGGTATCCTCCATATAATATCGAACGCTTGCCACGAAATGAAACGCACCCTGAGCGCTTACGCATTGTCCTTGCCGTCGCCGGCTTCACCCGCGATCAATTAGATGTATCGGTTGAAGAAAATCAATTAGTCATCCGGGGTCGTCAAGCCGATGACCGTGAACGCCATTTTCTTCATCGCGGGATCGCCGCGCGACAATTTCAGCGCGCCTTCCTTTTAGCAGAAGGCATGCAAGTGATTGGCGCGGATCTCGTTAATGGTCTTTTGTCAGTCGACCTCGTTCGGCCAGAGCCGGAACGCATCATTAAAAAAATAGACATTGTCGCGCGCGATTAAGGCGACAGACGCGGTTCAAGTCTAGGACGCAACGCCGTGAATTTTGAAGCCGTATAAATTAAAATCAAGGTCAGCAGATAAACCAAGCCTTGAAGCAAAGAAGGCTGGTCTGAATAACCAATCAGCGTATGCAACACCCGTCCTAAAATTGTTTTGTCAGAAAGCGCCCAGGATGTGTCCCATAATGTCTCTGTCATCATTGTGATCAAACCAGCTTGCTGCAAAAATGCCGCTGACTGCGCCGCCAATCCAGCCGCCAAAAACGTAATGAGCCAGCTCGTTACGACAAAAAGGCTTCGCGGCGGAATTTTAACAAGCCCGTAAAACGTCGCAAAACTAACAGCGGCGCCAAGAGCCAATCCCAAAAGCCCACCCAAAAAAACATCATAGCCAGTCTCGCCAGAGGCAATGACCCCATATAGGAATAGCGCAACCTCTGAGCCTTCGCGTAATATGGCAAGCCCGACGACGCTCGCCAAAGCCAATAGTGTGCGCTCGCCGCTCGCAACGGCTCGGCCGACGCTTGAAAGCTGCTGCGACAATTCACGACCATGCCGCGCCATCCAGATATTATGCCAAGCCAGCATAATTACTGCGAGCGCGAGAATGCTCGCGTTGAAGAGCTCCTGCCCATTTCCTGAGAAAGATTTAGACAAAACATCCGCAAATAGCGCAACAAGCAGAGCGCCCCCAGCGCCAGCGCCAACGCCTGCGAAGACATAGGTTCGCGCGTGTGATAGTCCGCGCGTCACCGCCAAAACGATGCCGACGATTAAGCCAGCCTCAATCGCTTCCCGAAAGACAATGATCAGCGCGCCGAGCATTCTTCACTCCGCAACCAGTTCGCCTTTTGCCGAGTCTTCGTGAAACTCGCCAACAAATTTATAGCGCCCCGCCTTTAAAGCGTGAATCATAAAGCTCGCTTCGCTGTTAGCGGGGATTATTTTTTCAATGCGCAGAGGCTTGCTTTCAAATTCTTCTGGAGCCGCATCAAGATTTTTAACAATCAATGTTGCTGGCGTTTCCGCTTTAATTGTTATTTGCGCCGGCTCGAAGCGATGGTCTTTTAGTGTCAAAGTGTAAGTTTCGCCAGCTGAGACGCTTGTATGAGTCACAAAGCTAAAAGCGCAGATCATAACGCCCATGAGGCGCTTGGTAATAAAATGTGTCACAGACCAATCCTTTAGGTGATCGCTCTCATCAAGTTAGGCCGCGTTGGCGCAATCGTCAAAGAAAAGAGATTGAAATCTTTCCAGCTCTTCACCCCGGATAGCCATGACGAGATTTTGAGGCCCGCACCAAACTAACGGCCCGCGCATCCTCTCCCGCGCCACAAGCTGTTTCCGCCTGACTAATTTCACCCATAATCTGAGCGTAAACAGTTTTATTCACATGACCCATGGACAAATCATTCTCCATGACAGCGCGATATTTTGAAATCGCAGCGGCGCAACTCGACCCTGAGGGCAAGTTAGAGGCCGCAGTTGAGGTCAACGTCGGCGCAACAGGGGCCGGCGGGCTAGCATTGCAAGCAGCTAAAAGCACGCCCGCACAACCATAAAACAATCCGTTGACTTTGCGCATTTTGATCACTCCTTCTAGCCCTAGTCTTGTTCAAGCCGCGACCTTCGCTTGTTGGATTTACCGGCATTAAAGAGCCTTCGGCAACTGGCGGCCCGAGCGTCGGCCCGAGTTGCGGCCCAAGAGGCGAGAATAGTCTCAGCGCTTTTTTACTTGGCGAAGCGCAGGGGAAGAGCTATAAGCCACTCCCAATCGTGGCGCGTGGCCGACAGGCTCCGCGCCGCGACTGTTTTACGACGCGTCTTTTTTTCAGAGAAACAAAGAAGACCGCGGTAATGAGAAGCGATCGATTTCATGGTTAACCCGTTCACATTCCTGCAGGAAGTCCGGGCGGAAGCGAAAAAGGTCACCTGGCCTTCGCGCCGCGAAACAATGATCACAACGGGTCTGGTTGTGGTAATGGTCCTTTTTGCGAGCCTATTCTTTGTTCTCGTCGACTCAGCGTTACGTTTTCTCGTCGGCCTGATGCTGCGAGCTGGGCAATAATTTTCGGAGCCAATGACGCCGTCATGAGCATGCGCTGGTACATCGTCCACGCTTATTCGAACTTCGAAAAGAAGGTCGCCGACGCTATCCGCGAGGGGGCTGCACAACGCAATCTTTCCGAAAATTTCGAGGAAATTCTTGTTCCCACGGAACAAGTCGTTGAGGTGCGTCGAGGCCGCAAGGTCAACACTGAGAGAAAGTTCTTTCCTGGCTATGTGCTGGTAAAGTGCGAATTAACGGATCCAGTGTTTTCCTTGATTAAAAATACGCCCAAAGTCACCGGCTTTCTTGGCGCTGACAATCGTCCCATGCCTATTTCTGAAGACGAAGCCATGCGGATTAAGGGACAAGTGGCGGAGGGCGTGGAGCGACCTAAACCGACCATTCAATTCGAAGTTGGCGAAACAGTTCGAGTGGCGGATGGACCCTTCGCCTCCTTCAACGGCCTGGTTGAAGAGGTGGATGAAGCGCGTTCTCGCGTCAAAGTCGCAGTATCGATTTTCGGACGTCCGACCCCGGTCGAATTGGAGTTTGGCCAAGTCGAGAAGGTCTGAAACAATGCCTTAATCCCCAAGTCGGGATGAGGTTTTCGTGCCGTGGCGGATCCGCCCCGAAGCCATCGGGGAGCTCGGGTCAGACCACGAACCACAACCGATGGCCGCCGCATTTATGTCAAATGCGGCGCGACATCATTCGTTGGAGTAAGTAAATGGCGAAGAAAATTGCCGGTTACATCAAACTGCAAGTGCCGGCTGGCGCAGCGAATCCCTCGCCGCCTATCGGCCCCGCGCTTGGTCAGCGCGGGCTAAACATCATGGAATTTTGTAAGGCTTTTAATGCTAAGACAGGCCAAATGGAGAAGGGGATGCCGATCCCCGTCATCATTACAGCCTATCAGGATCGCTCCTTCACCTTTGAGATGAAGCAACCGCCCGTTTCTTTTTTCCTAAAAAAGGCGGCTAATCTCAAAATCGGCAAAAAGCCTGCTTCTGGCTCTAAAACGCCAGGACGCACAGTCGTTGGCAAAGTGACAAAGGCGCAGATCAAAGAAATTGCTGAAAAGAAGATGCCAGATCTCAATTGCGCGTCAATTGAGTCGGCAATGTCGATGATTGAAGGCTCGGCGCGCGCCATGGGCCTGCAGGTGGCGGAGTAAGACGATGGCCCATATTGGAAAACGCATTGCGAAAGCGCGCGAGGGCATCGAGCGAACCAAGCTCTACGCTCTTGATGAAGCTATAAAACTCGTCAGATCTCGCGCTAAGGCGAAATTCGACGAGTCTGTTGAGATTGCGATGAATCTCGGGGTCGACCCCAAACATGCCGATCAGATGGTGCGCGGCGTTGTGAATTTGCCAAACGGCACAGGCCGCGTCCTTCGCGTAGCGGTGTTTGCGCGAGGACCGAAGGCTGATGAAGCCAAGGCGGCCGGCGCAGATGTGGTTGGCGCGGAGGATCTGGTTAATACCGTTATGGGCGGCGCGATAGACTTTGATCGATGCATCGCCACACCGGATATGATGCCGCTCGTTGGTCGCTTAGGTAAAGTCCTTGGCCCTCGCGGCATGATGCCTAATCCAAAAGTTGGCACCGTCACGATGGACGTCGCCAATGCCGTGAAAGCCTCCAAAGGCGGCGCGGTGGAGTTTCGCGTTGAGAAGGCGGGCATTGTTCAAGGAACCGTCGGCAAGGCCTCCTTTGATGAGGGTAAACTCGTCGAAAATATTAGGGCCTTTGTCGATGCAGTTGCTAAAGCCAAACCACAAGGCTCAAAAGGCGCCTATATTCAGCGCGTCGCCATCAGCTCCACCCAGGGGCCAGGCGTAAAGGTCGAAGTATCCAGCCTCGGCGCCGCCACCACAGCGTAGCTTAAGCTTCACCGCCTAATTGGGCCGGCGGAATTCCAGCCGGCCCTTTTAAACAACGCGCCGTAAAAACCGCGCCTACCCGCTTGAAAAGCCTTCAACTGGAAACATCCGCAACGCGACAGCCCGTCGCAGGGCCTCTTTCCGTCTTGTAAGCGGGCAGCGATACCAATAATTTGGCCTAACGCTTAAATTTAGCTAGTAAAGCACCGTCGACTAGCCAGCAGCAGTCGACTTTTCGTCAACCGCCTGCCGACGCCCTTGCCCATTAGGAAATCGCTTCATGTCTGTTTTGATCGACAAAAACACCAAAGTCATTACGCAAGGTTTTACCGGCAAAACCGCAACCTTCCATTCCGAACAAGCTCTAGCCTATGGCACAAAAATGGTTGGCGGCGTGTCGCCAGGCAAAGGCGGCGCAACACATTTGAACCTGCCTGTTTTTGATACTGTAGCAGAGGCCCGCGACAAAACTGGCGCGCAAGCTTCGGTTATTTATGTTCCGCCGCCTGGCGCGGCTGACGCTATCTGTGAAGCCATTGATGCAGAAATTCCTTTGATCGTCGCCATAACAGAAGGCGTGCCGGTTCAAGATATGATCCGCGTAAAACGCTCTTTGACAGGGTCAAAATCCCGCCTCATCGGACCAAATTGTCCAGGCGTCGTCACAGCCGGTGAAAGTAAAATTGGCATTATGCCCGGCAATATATTTTCGCGCGGCTCTGTTGGCGTTGTTTCTCGTTCAGGCACGCTTACCTATGAAGCTGTTTTTCAAACAACGCGTGAAGGTCTGGGTCAAACTAGCGCCGTAGGCATTGGCGGAGACCCTGTAAAAGGCACAGACTTCATAGAGATTTTGGAATTATTCTTAGCGGATCCAGCAACACAATCCATCATCATGATCGGAGAAATCGGCGGCTCGGCTGAAGAGGACGCGGCCCAATTCTTGAAAGACGAAGCCAAATGCGGCCGTAAAAAACCAATGGTCGGGTTTATTGCCGGTCGCACCGCGCCTCCAGGTCGGCGCATGGGACATGCCGGGGCGATAATTTCTGGCGGCAAAGGCGACGCTGAAAGTAAAATCGCCGCAATGGAATCGGCTGGGATCCGTGTATCGCCCTCACCGGCGAGGTTAGGTAAAACATTGGTCGACGTGCTTAAGGGATAGGCGCCTGCGTCTTATTCCCGCCGCCTGGCCTTATTGCGGGATGTCGCCCCTTTAACGGGCGACATCACTGTGAAAATCATTAGCGCGGTTCACTTGAGTTGATCGCGCCAGCGGCGGCGGTGAAAGAAGCGATCTAATGGCGCGTTATGAGACAAATGAAGCTGTCGGCCCAATCGGCCCCCGTTCAGCGTTAAATAAACTCTTCGCTGACACCTCTTTTTTACAAGGCGCCAACGCCGCTTACATCGAATCTTTGCTCGCTGCATTCGATGCGAACCCGGCTTCCGTCTCTGCGGAATGGCGCCAATTTTTCACAGACATCGGTCATCAGGTCGGAAAGCACGCCACCCTCTCCCCTTCAAGCGCTAAAAATCTATCCGCGCCAAGCAGTGAAGATCCTGATTTGATCGCGGCCTTTGCTGGCGATTTTAGCGCAGCCTCAGCCCCAGCGCCTTTTACAGCGACGACCTCTGAGGACGTCAAACGCGCGACACGGGACTCAGTGCGTGCGCTGATGATGATCCGGGCTTATCGCATGCGGGGACATCTTCATGCTCATTTGGATCCGCTAAGCCTTGAGCAAAGACAAGATCATGGTGAGCTCGATCCAGCAACATACGGATTCACGGATGAAGATTATGACCGTAAGATTTTTATCGATGGCGTCTTAGGGCTTCAATACGCGAGTATTTTCGAAATGGTCGCCATATTGCGTCGCACTTATTGCGGCTCGATTGGCTTTGAGTTCATGCATATCTCAAATCCTGAAGAAAAATCATGGTTGCAGGCGCGTATTGAAGGACCAGAAAAAGAAATCGTTTTCACCACTAAGGGTAAATTAGCGATACTCAATAAGCTCATTGAAGCAGAGGGTTTTGAAAAATTTCTAGATGTTAAATATACGGGCACAAAACGCTTTGGTCTTGATGGAGCTGAGTCGATTGTCCCTGCGCTAGAGCAGATTATCAAAGTTGGCGGCGCGTTAGGCACGAAAGAAATTGTGTTGGGCATGGCGCATCGAGGACGCCTAAATATACTGTGCCAGGTTATGGCGAAACCGCACCGCGCCTTATTTCATGAATTCAAAGGCGGTTCTTTTTTGCCTGACGAGATCGAGGGATCGGGCGATGTCAAATATCACTTAGGCGCATCCTCAGATCGTGAGTTTGATAGCAATAAGGTCCATCTTTCACTAACGGCCAATCCTTCTCACCTCGAAATTGTCGACCCTGTAGTTTTAGGAAAAGTACGCGCCAAGCAGGATCAGCATGAAGGCGATCGACGCAGTGTCATGCCGCTGCTTATTCATGGCGACGCAGCTTTTGCCGGACAAGGCGTTGTGGCGGAATGTCTTGGACTCTCTGGCCTAAAAGGGCATCGCACGGGCGGCTCAATTCATTTTATCATCAATAACCAAATAGGCTTCACGACTTATCCGCGCTTCTCGCGGTCCTCGCCTTATCCCTCAGATGTCGCAAAAATGGTTGAGGCGCCAATTTTTCACGTTAATGGCGATGATCCTGAAGCGGTCGTATTTGCAGCGCGCGTCGCTACGGAGTTTCGACAAAAATTTCAAAAGCCTGTTGTTATTGATATGTGGTGCTATCGACGCTTTGGGCACAATGAAGGAGATGAACCCGGATTTACCCAACCCCTGATGTATAAAAAAATCCGCGCGCATAAAACAACTTTGGATATCTACGGCGAAAAACTGATTGGGGAAGAACAACTCGACCCCGCCGAGCTCGACGCTATGAAAGCGCAATGGCGCGCGAAGTTAGAAAACGAGCATGAAGCAAGCCAGAGCTATAAGCCTAACAAAGCCGACTGGCTGGATGGGCGTTGGGCCGGCCTAAAACCTGGCTATCAAACATCTGAAGATGAGCGACGCGGTCAGACTGGCGCGCCATTGGATATCTTGCAAAAAATTGGCGCACAAATAACAACAGCGCCCAACGATTTTCACATCCACCGCACCATTCAGCGTTTTTTGGATACCCGCCGCCAAGCAATTGCGCATGGCGGACCCATCGATTGGGCTACGGCCGAGGCGCTAGCCTTCTGCACCCTCTTATACGAAGGCCATAATGTTCGCCTCTCAGGCCAAGATTGCGAACGCGGCACTTTTTCACAACGCCACAGCGTTCTAATCGATCAAGAAAACGAAGCCCGCTACCTTCCTTTTGAGCATCTCAAACAAGTTCAAGGTCGATTTGAAGTCATCAATTCCATGCTTTCAGAAGAAGCAGTGCTTGGATTTGAATATGGTTATTCTTTAGCTGAGCCGGACGCACTGACAATATGGGAGGCTCAATTTGGCGATTTCGCCAATGGCGCTCAGGTTATTTTTGATCAGTTTCTCTCTGCGGGCGAGCGTAAATGGCTGCGCATGTCTGGTCTTGTTTGCCTGTTGCCCCACGGCTACGAGGGTCAAGGACCCGAACATTCTTCCGCGCGATTAGAACGCTACTTACAACTGTGCGCGGAAGACAACATCCAAGTTGCAAATTGCTCTACGCCCGCGAACTACTTTCATATCCTCAGACGTCAAATCCACCGCAGCATCAGGAAACCATTGGTGTTGATGACGCCGAAATCTTTGTTGCGCCATAAACGCTGTGTCTCTGCACTCTCAGAAATGGATAGCACATCGACTTTTCAACGTTTAATATTAGACGAAGCTGAAACAGCGCCAGCTTCTTTGCCAAAATTAACTGCGGACGAAAAAATTCAACGCGTCATCTTATGTTCGGGTAAGGTTTACTACGACTTACTCGAGGAACGTGAAAAACGCGCAGTAAATAACGCCTATTTATTGCGCGTCGAACAACTCTACCCGTTTCCTGCCAAGGGGCTCATCAACATCCTCTCGCGCTTCAAAAACGCTGAAATTGTCTGGTGCCAGGAAGAGCCGCGCAACATGGGCGCATGGTTCTTTGTCGAGCCCTATCTCGAATGGGCTCTGACGCAAGTTGGCGGCAAAGCCAAGCGCGCGCGTTATGCGGGTCGCCCGGCCTCCGCATCAACGGCCGCTGGAACGATGTCGAAACATCTGGCGCAGTTAAAAGCTCTCCTCGACGAAGCCTATGCGCCAGCGTAACATTAAGCATGCCAATAGCGCCGCCTGATCAAAGTTCATTCATCTAACAAACGAGATCCCGATGACAGAGATACGCGTCCCAACGCTTGGCGAATCAGTGAGTGAAGCCACGGTGGGTAAATGGTTTAAAAAACCTGGCGACGCTGTCAAAGCTGATGAGATTCTCACAGAGCTTGAAACAGATAAAGTCACCCTAGAAGTGAATGCGCCTTGTGCTGGCGTATTGAGCGAGATTGTTGTTAAAGAGGGCGACACAGTCTCGCCGGGCGCGCTTCTTGGCCAGATTTCTGAAGGCGCAAGCGTAACACAGACATCCTCAGCCTCAGCCCCACCCCTAAAAGCTCAGACAGAAAATCGCGCGCCGAATGAAACAACGCCCGCGCCCATGCCGCCATCGCCTGCAGCTGCGAAACTTGTAACAGAGCGCAAGATTGATCCTGCCGACATCACAGGCAGCGGGAAGCGCGGACAAGTACTGAAATCCGATGTCCTTGACTATGCGGCTAGTATGCATGCGTCTACGTCCCTTCCAAACATCGCTGCGCAAAATCCTCCGCCGCGACAAAAGGATACATCCAACGAAGAACGCGTAAAAATGACGCGACTACGTCAAACCATCGCACGTAGATTGAAAGATGCGCAAAATACTGCTGCGATGCTGACAACATTTAATGAAATAGATATGTCGGCTTTGCTCAAATTGCGCGGGCGCTACAAAGAAACCTTCGAGAAAAAACACGGGGTCAAGCTCGGCTTCATGGGATTTTTTGTAAAGGCCTGCTGTCAGGCGCTTAGAGAAATCCCTGCGATAAATGCAGAAATAGATGGGCAGGACATAATCTATAAAAACTTCTGTCATATCGGCGTTGCTGTTGGGACGGATAAGGGTCTTGTTGTGCCAGTCATACGCGATGCGCAGGATCTCTCTATTGCAGGCATCGAACGCCAAATCGCCATGCTCGGTCAAAAAGCGCGGGACGGCGCGCTTGATATTGCCGATTTGCAAGGCGGCACATTCACCATATCAAATGGCGGCGTCTATGGTTCTTTGATGTCAACGCCTATTTTGAACGCACCACAATCTGGAATTCTTGGAATGCACAAAATCCAGGATCGTCCGATAGCGCTCAACGGAGAAATTGTAATTAGACCGATGATGTATCTCGCGCTCTCCTACGATCATCGCCTCGTCGATGGTAAGGAAGCTGTGACTTTTCTCGTGCGGTTGAAAGAGGTGCTTGAAGATCCAGCAAGACTAGCTTTGGAAGCCTAAGCTCAGCCCTTTTAATCCTGATCAATCATGCATATCTACGTCATACGCGCGCTCATTTAAGGCGTATGACTGGGTGGGTGGTTCCTGATCAACCGCCCAAGGAGTTGAGGATGGAAGCTAAAATCTCACTAGAGCCTGAAAATCTTATTTTAACCTCGGAGCAATTTGCGCATTTAGGCGACGGGGTCATTGCCTACATCCGGCCATTGCGCTCAGAAGAAATTCAAAGATATTATCCCGAGGCGCCGCAAATTCCTCCTGGGCTAACAGTATTTGCATTGATTGGCGCCGATGGCGCGCCGCTAATGCTCGCCGACTCTCCTGAGGGAGCTATTGATAATGCGCGCGAAAATGATCTGCAGATGGTCAGCCTACATTAATAACTGACAAAACGCCTCGCCCTATCCGCCAAAAAGATTTTCGATAAAGTTTTTTTCCCGTTGCGGCGCGTTGCGCGCCGGGCGTCTGCCTGAGCCAACAGTGTCAGGCGGCGGGCTGATATTGGGAATATCTTCGGGAGGCGTTAACTCCTCAGTCTCACGCATTTGTTTTTGCCGAAGCGTCCCAGGCTGAACAGAAGAAGCCTGATCTGCATTTTCTTTATCTGCTGTCTTTGGCGCAGAAGATGCTGAAGCCTCCGCGCTATCATGTGCAGCATCATGCTGACGCTTGATCTGCGTGGGCTCTGGCGCAGCTTGTGGGACAGAAGAATGACGCGTTGTTCCAGTGAAAATACCAATCAAATCGTCTAATGGTTTGGCAACCTCCTCAAGAGCGACGCTTTCTCCACTCCACCGACCCGATGGCAAGTCCACGACCTCAACGCCTTGATGCGCAACAGTCATGTAGTGGCTCCATATCTCAACAGGAAGATTGCCTCCAGAAGCCTTTTTTGTTGGGGAATTATCATCATTGCCAAGCCAAACGCCCGTTACAAGATGACTCGTATAGCCAATAAACCATGCGTCTCGAAAATCTTGGCTCGTGCCAGTCTTGCCCGCTGCTTGCCAACCAGGCAACTCAGCCTTGCGGGCTGTGCCGGTTAACAGCGTTTCCTGCATCATTCTATTCATCATCGCGACATATGGCGGATCGATCACGCGTCCAAGCGCCTCTGTTTTGTCTTGATATAAAAATTTGCCCGAGGCGGTCGTAACCTTTGTAATCACATGCGGGGTTACGCCAATGCCGCCATTAGCGAAAGGAGCGTATGCTGTAACTAGCTCAAGCGGAGTAACTTCAGATGTTCCCAATGCGATAGAAGGATTAATTTGCAATTCTGATTTTATACCCAAACGATGCGCTGTTTTAGCAACTGTTTTTGGGCCGGCTTCCAAGCCTACGCGGATCGCTACCGTATTTAATGAAAGGGATAAGGCGCGCGTTAATGTAACCGGGCCCATATATTCATGACTATAATTTTCAGGTTGCCATCCTTTTAGATTGATTGGCGCATCTTCTTTTACTGACTCAGGCGTCAAGCCATGCTCAAGGCCGGCTAGATAGACAAAAGGTTTAAAAGCAGATCCTGGCTGGCGTTTTGCTGACACGGCGCGATTAAATTGGCTTTCAGCGTAATTACGGCCGCCCACAAGCGCCCGCACAGACCCATTGGGATCAATTGACACAACAGCGCCCTGAGTGACGCCGAATTTATCTCCCTTTTTGTCAAGTTCCTCAGCTAGCGCGCGCTCAGCAGCCTGCTGCAAGCGCTCATCGAGCGTGGTTACAACAACAATATCTTCGTCAATCGCGCCTATAGTATTGGCCAGTGAGTCCATCACATAATCGGCAACATAATTGACCGATCCGCTTCGTGCATCGCGACGCGCCTGAGCGGGTTGTCCAAGAGCCTGCTTGGCCTGGGATTCGCTGATGTGTCCTTCCTGCGCCATGGCGGTGAGAACTTGCCCCGCGCGCTCATTCGCCCCTTCAGGATTGCGATCGGGCGCGAGCTTACTTGGCGCTTTCATCAATCCAGCGAGAACAGCAGATTCGGCTAAACTGGCTTCGCGCGCGCTGTGACCAAAATAATGCTCGCTGGCCGCTTCAACCCCGTAAGCCCCAGATCCGAAATAAACGCGATTGAGATAGAGTTCGAGGATTTGATCTTTAGAAAATTTATGCTCAAGCCACAGCGCGAGTATCGCCTCTTGGATTTTACGCGAAACCGTTCGCTCTTGGGTAAGGAAGAGGTTCTTTGCAAGCTGCTGCGTCAGAGTTGACCCGCCCTGCATGCCGCCCCGGCCAAGCAGATTGGTCACGACCGCGCGACCAACGCCAACCGGGTCGAGACCCCAATGAGCGTAAAAGCGCCGATCCTCAATGGAAATAAACGCTTTAGGCAAGTAAGGGGGCAAGTCGGTCAAGCGAACGGCCGCGCCGCCCGTATCGCCCCGATTGGCGATTAACGCGCCATCTGTAGCCAGAATAGCGATGTTGGGAGGGCGTTTTGGGATAGCCAGTTGATCAATTGGCGGCAGCTGTGACCCATAGTAAACCGCAAGCCCAGCCGCCGCGATCCCACACCACAGACCAAGCGTCAAAGTCCAATAAATCATTCCGCCAAAGAACGACGTTGGCTTTCGCCGCGGCGCGTCGCGTCGCCGATTAGCGGGCCGACGGCGCGGCGGCGCCCGCAAATCATCGACAAAGACGTCTTCTTCGTCTTCAAATCGGGGTTCTCGGCGTTTTTCTCGGCGCGCCATCAAGCTCTTTCCAATCGCGCAATAAGATTGGCGCGAATGCTGCAATTCATCCTATATGTTTTAAGCAAGGCCGTTTAAGGGCTGGTTAAATCCCTTCCCTGACGCCATTTTGCTCATGAGTTGTTCACAAGCCCGCAGTTCGCGCCTCTTGCGATTTAAGCCCCCGTCCTCCAAAGTTCCTCCCCAAGGCAGCGTTCGCTGGCCAAAATGCGGAAGTTTTCGAGTGATGAAGGTAACGATCGAGAGAGCGGCTCTGTTGCGGGCGCTCGGCCATGTGCACCGTGTAGTAGAGCGGCGCACAACGATCCCAATATTGGCTAATGTTTTGATTGAGGCGCATAACAGCGCACTGACGCTCAAGGCGACAGATCTGGATCTTGAGATCTCAGAGACAACGCCTGCGGAAGTGGACCAGGCTGGCGCAACAACGCTGCCAGCGCATACGCTTTACGATATCGTCCGGAAACTCCCTGAGGGCGCGCAGGTTTCACTCGATATGACGGGTGAAACCGGCCAAATGACATTGCGCTCTGGACGCTCGCGTTTCAATCTTCAAAGCCTCCCCGAAAGCGATTTCCCTGAAGTCACCTCGGGCGACTTCAGTCATAAATTTATTTTATCCCCCGCTGATCTCAAACGTCTAATCGGTAAAACTCAATTTGCAATCTCAAGCGAGGAAACGCGCTACTATCTCAATGGAATCTATATCCACGCGATAGAACTTGACGGCAGATGGATGTTGCGCGCTGTTGCAACAGACGGTCATCGCCTTGCGCGTCTCGAGTTACCCGCGCCCGAGGGATGTTTAGGAATGCCTGGCGTAATTTTGCCGCGCAAGGCTGTTACGGAAATTCAACGGCTCATCGAAGATGCGCAAGGCGAAGTCATCATCGAACTCTCGACAAATAAAATGCGCTTTTCGTTGGGAGATGCGCTTCTGACTACAAAATTGATTGATGGCACGTTCCCTGATTACGCGCGCGTCATTCCCACTGGCAACGATAAGATTCTAACTGTTGATCGACAAATATTTGAAAAAGCCGTCGATCGTGTCTCAACCATATCCTCCGAACGCGGACGCGCGGTAAAACTCTCGCTCACAGATGCAAAACTTATGCTTTCTGTTACGAATCCAGATCAAGGCTCAGCAGTCGAAGAACTTGAGGCGGATTATAATGGCGCGCCTTTGGATATCGGCTTTAACGCGCGCTACCTTCTCGATATCACGCAACAATTGGATAGCGACACTGCGCTGTTTAGACTTGCCGATCCCGGTTCGCCAACCCTCATTCAAGATCGCGATGGCGCAGCGGCGCTTTATGTGTTGATGCCAATGCGCGTTTGAGACTTTAGAGAATAAATTTTCTCGTTAGGATCAGAGATAAGCAGAGATGTGGGATCTCCTTTATTATCTGCGTTTCTGGCTAGTTGCCTGCTTTATAATTGGCGCGCTTACTGGATCTTTTGCCTATTTTAGTCCTCGACAAAAGCCAATTGCGCGGTGGGTTGGCTGGACAGGGCTTGCTGCAATCGCTGGAGCAATTGCCCTTGCGCTTGAAGCGCTACAAGGGCCTGCCGCTTTGAGTTTAACCAGCGCACTCTTGTTTTACGGAGTTTTTCTCTGCGGCGCGACATTGGGCGCATTAATCAAATTCGGCAACCTCAGCGCGCATGAAAGCTGGGCGGTAGGGCTCGCGCCCCTTGTGGTTATCTGGCTCATTGCAGCCAATTGGGCGCTGCCAAACTATTCCGTTTTGCCAAACACTGGAAACCGTACTTCCTCTGCAGCGCAAACGAACCCCATAACGAGCCCCATGACGAACCAATCTGGCGCTTCGGAAAATACTCCTTCGGCACTAGCGGTTCCAGCCGATCGCGAAGAAACTCAAGGGAGAACGTGCCAACAAAGGATCCAGGCTGAAGTTGATCTAAAAAATATCGTCTTTCACAAGCAAAGCGTCAGAATTAATCGTCATATGCGACCACTCCTGGATAAGGTCGCTGGCGTTATCCGTCGCTGCGCAAATACTGTGATAAAAGTATACGCCTATGCAGATTCTCTCACGTCAACAGAGATTAACCGGCTTCTAGCGGAGCGCCGCACGCAGGCTGTCATAGACTATCTTATTCGCGCAGGCGTCCCAGCAACGAACTTTGAGACAAATGATTATAAGAATATCAATTTCCCAGATATACATGATCAATCTGCAAAATCACGAGCGGTTCATATTAGCGCTCAATAATACGGCCCACATTGAGTAAAGACGTAATTTTCCTATGTTTTGTCTATGAGAACAGGTTGTTTTATGAGCGATCGAGACAAGGTCAAAGGTCTGATCCTCGTTTCAAGCGTCGTAATATTTTTCGCTTCAGCCCACGCGGAACCTAAACCTGGCCAAGAACTTGAAAGCAAGCAACAAGAGCTTGAAAGAATTGAAGACGCCGCAACACAATCTCGTGGTAGAAAACACGCTTTGGAAAGTGAAGTTGCTGAACTCTCTCACTCTAGAGAACGCCTCAATCAAGAACTGCTAGATGCGACGAATAAATTACGCCAGATGGAACATCGCGCTAGCGAAATTGAAGGCCGGTTAGATACGCTCATCGATCGCGAGGCGATAATTACGCATTCTCTCGACGACCGGCGTTCTGTCATCGCCGAAATTCTTGTTATCTTACAGCGCATGGGGCGTCATCCACCGCCAGCCCTTCTAACGCGTCCTCAGGATATTCTAGAATCTCTGCGCGCAGCCCTAGCTTTGGAGACGATTCTTCCGCCAATGCGCCTAGAGGCGCGCGCCTTACAAAATGATCTTACTGAACTTTTGCGGCTGCGTGAAAGCATGCAAAATGAAAATGAAAAACTCGTCGATGAAAAAACTTTGCTTAAAACGCAAAGCATTCAACTGGCTAAAATGATTGCGGCGCGACAAGAAAATCTCTTGTCGGCGCAAACTCAGCTCAAAGCGGAAGCCGAACGCGCACAAGCGCTGGCCCAGCGGGCCACGAGCTTGAAAGATCTGATCCTACGCATGGAAAATGAAAGCGATGCGGGACGACGCGCAGCGCTTGCCGCGCGCCAATCGGATGCGGCGCAAGCCCGATTGACCGAGGACCAACGCCGGATCGCGCGCGAGGCTCCATTTCAAGATTTAACAAGACTTGCGCCCGCGATCCCCTTCAGCGAACTCAAAGCAAAACTGCCTCTGCCCGCTGCCGGCGTGATCGCCAAGCGCTTTGGCGCGCCTGATGGCAATGGCGGCAAAGAAAAGGGCGTCTCTATCGCGACGCGCGCTAATGGAATCGTAACCGCTCCCTGTGATGGTTGGATCGCTTTTTCGGGGCCCTATCGAAGCTATGGACAACTCTTGATCATCAATGCCGGCGACGGCTATTATATTGTCCTCGCGGGCATGAGTCGCTCAAATGTAAACGTTGGACAATTTGTCCTGGCGGGTGAGCCCGTAGCCAGTATGGATGACGGCGCCGCTCAAACGGCGGCCACCATAGCAATCGGCGCGTCAACACCCATTTTATATGTCGAGTTCCGAAAAGATGGAGCCTCGATCGATCCCGGTCCATGGTGGGCCAAGTCAGACAGTCGGAAGGTTGGCGGATGATTCGCAAAACAGCTTTGATAGCCACGGGTATCGCCATTGGCGCCGGCTGCGCAACGCTTGGTCAGCAAGCGCGCGCATTAGTTGGTTCCTCCCAGGCGCTCGCAGCTACAGCTGAGACCTACAAGCATCTCAGCCTTTTTGGCGATGTTTTTGATAAAGTCCGCGCGGATTATGTCGAAAAGCCCGATGAACAAAAACTAGTCGAAAACGCCATTAATGGCATGCTGACTTCGCTTGATCCGCACTCAAGCTACCTTGACGCCAAAGGCTTCAAGGATATGCGCACGTAAACAGAAGGTAAATTTGGCGGCTTGGGCATAGAAGTCACCCAAGAAGACGGATTGGTAAAAGTCGTTACGCCGATCGATGATACGCCCGCCTCTCGCGCTGGCGTTATGTCAGGAGATCTGATCGGGGCGATTGACGATGAAAGCGTTCAAGGCATGACCTTGAATCAAGCTGTCGATAAAATGCGCGGTCAAATCAACACGCCTGTTAAACTCACAATTTATCGAGGCAAGGATAAACAAAAGATCGAGGTGAAACTCACTCGCGCCGAGATCCACATCAAGTCGGTACGTTCACACAAGCAAGATGACGACGCATATTACGTGAGAATTTCTCAATTTAATGAAGAAACAGCTGATGGCTTACGCGCAGCAATGGCAAAGGCGCAAGAGGAAATTCCTGCCGATAAATTCAAGGGATATATTATTGATCTGCGCAACAACCCAGGCGGCCTTCTAGATCAATCCATTCAAGTTGTGAATGCCTTTATTGACAAGGGCGAGATCGTTTCCACGCGTGGACGCAATGCTGACGAAACACAACGCTACAATGCGCGACCTGGCGATCTATCAAAAGGAAAGCCCGTTGTTGTGCTTATTAATGGCGGGTCTGCCTCAGCATCAGAAATCGTCGCGGGCGCATTACAAGATCATAAACGCGCAACCTTGATCGGCACGCGTTCATTCGGAAAGGGATCGGTACAAACAATCATCCCTCTCGGCGGCAATAGCGGCGCGCTCCGATTAACGACAGCTCGATATTACACCCCCTCAGGCCGTTCGATCCAGGCCAAGGGCATTGATCCAGACATGGTTATTCTCCAAGACGTCCCAGATGAGCTTAAAGGCAAGGACTATACAAAAGGCGAAGCCTCCCTCAAAGGACATCTGAAAAACGGTGAAGAAGAAAAAAGCGGCTCGCAGGCTTATGTCCCGCCTGATGAGAAAAAAGATAAGCAGTTAATCGCAGCGATTGAGCTGTTGCACGGTAAATCCCGAGCCCAAATCATGGCTGAACAACAAAGCAAAGAAACGGCTAAAGAGGCGCCTAAGCCGGCGACTAAAGCTAATTAACGTCTAAGAGAAACAGATTGCGGATTGCTCCATCCTAACTGGACATCCGCAATCTCTCTGGCGACGTGTTTGAGTAGGTCTCAATTAATGGCCAATGTTCTTGATTACGCCAATCCAACCCGCTTCCTAAATCTCGCCCGCATCATCCTCCCCTGGCTTTCGACCCTAACGCTGATCCTGCTGATGATAGGCGTTTATGGCGCCTTCACTGCTCCAGCCGACTATCAGCAAGGCGAAACTGTTAGAATTATGTATATTCACGTGCCAGCCGCGTGGATTGCCGTTTTTGCCTATATTGTCATGACCTCTGCCTCTCTTGGCGTATTGGTCTGGAAACACCCGCTTGCGGACGCTGCGCAAAAAACAGCAGCTTCTCTTGGCGCTGCTTTCACCTTTGTTTGCCTCATTACCGGTTCGCTTTGGGGGAAACCGATGTGGGGGACCTATTGGGTTTGGGACGCCCGCCTTACATCAATGCTGGTGTTATTGTTACTTTATCTTGGTTTGATCGCCATACGTCAGACCTTGGACGATACGCCGCGCGGCGCGCGGATCGCCTCTATTATGACGTTAGTAGGCGCAATAGACATCCCTATCATTAAATACTCTGTAGATTGGTGGAACACACTGCATCAACCGGCCTCCGTTTTTCGCGCAGATGGACCAACAATCTCTCCATCCATGCTGTGGCCCTTATTGGTCATGGCTTTGGCCACCACGCTCTTATTTACAACCCTGCACCTCATGGCCATACGTAACGAGATTTTGCGTCGACGACTTTTTCGTCTGTCACAACAAGCGCTGGAAAATGACCTTCAAGACTCTTCTACGCTGAGGTCTCGACCATGAGCGACCACACACTCTTTGTGTTTCTTGCTTATTTCATAACAACTTTAACAATTGGCGGCGTCTCAGCGCGTATTCTTCTCGATTATCGACGCGTGAGCCTGGCATTGCGTCAAATTAACGCCGAGCGAGATGACAAGGAAAGCACAAGGTGAATGATCCTGGATCCGAAAGCGTTCATCAACGATCCAAGCTGAGATTCGTCCCGCTTATTTTATTTGTTTTGTTAGCCGCCTTATTTTTATCAAGGCTCTTTTATGGCGACGCCTCACGTATTCCATCAGCGCTTATTGGAAAACCTGTTCCCAATTTCAATCTGGCGGCGCTTCCAGGCCTAGAGGACATCCCCGGCCTAAAAACAGATGATTTACGTCTGGGTCACGTCAGCATTGTAAATATTTTCGCAAGTTGGTGCGCGCCCTGTCGACAAGAACATCCTATTTTAATGGCCTTGTCTCGCGATCCAGAACTCAAGGCGAATGAGATCGAAATCTACGGCCTCTCCTATAAGGATGAACCTGCTAACGCTAAAAGTTTTTTGCAAGAAGATGGCAATCCCTTCCAAAAAATAGGCTTTGATCCTGCCGGACGGATCGCCATTGATTTTGGCGTCTATGGCGTACCAGAAACATTTATCGTCACAGGAGAAGGAAAAATAAGTTATAAGTTTATTGGTCCGTTAACATCCTCTGCAATGGAGACGGTTTTGCTCCCTGAAATTCGCAAAGCGTTGAAATCGGAAATTAAGGGGCCTTGATAAATAAGCCGATCGTTAAAGCAGCGCCGATAATAATAACGATAATTCGCAAGATCTTCTCATCAATAGACTGAAGAAAGCGCCCGCCAATAATCCCTCCTATCGTTGCGCCTGACGCCGTTGCAAGCATCTGGCTCCAATGAAGATCTGGCGAAAAGAAAAAAATCATGACTGCAGAGGCGTTCATAACGCCGGCTAAAATATTTTTCGTCGTACTTGCAACATGAACGCTTTGTCCCGCCATGGTCAAAGCCGAAACCATTAAAAAGCCGGCGCCGCCGCCAAAATAGCCGCCATAAATTGCAATGAGAAATTGCATAAGCGCAGCGCCTCTTGGACTTAAATGCATGTCGGCCATTTCTGATTTGCGCAGAAAATTGCCCCAAAAGAAAATGAGCGTTGCAAATAACACCAGCCAAGGAACCAATCCTGCGAAAAGTCCTCGCGGGGTATTGAGTAGAATAACGGCGCCAATCGCTCCGCCAATAATGCTTAATCCAAAGAGTGTTTGGAGCGTTAATCCACTGATGCCTGCGGCGGTTTTTCTTCCTGTCCAGCCAGTGGCGAGCTGAGCTGGAAACAAAGCAACACACGACGTTATATTAGCCGCCAAGGCGTCCATGCCCGTAAACATCAAAGCTGGCAAGATCAAAAAAGAACCACCCCCCGCCAAAGCATTTTGCGCCCCGGCCCAGATGGCGACAACAAACAATAGAATATAGCTCATACGCGGCTATCGCAGGTCAGGCCGTCGAAGGCAAGATCCGCCAAAGCCTTTCTTTTAAAGAGGCGGATTTCCGGCAAGCTGGAGATTACAAGGTTAAAACGATAGTTTAAATTTTTCTAAATCCGCATCGTTCAGTTAAGAAACCTGCTATAGACGCAAAGTGGTCTAATTGGATTAAAAGATGGCGCGCCCCCTACTCCTATCACGTCGATTTTTGCCCTTATTTCTTCGACAATTTTTAACCGCCTTTAATGATAATTTTGTTAAAAATATTCTCATTCTTTTTATTTTGATGCGCGCTCAACAAGCCGATAGCGCCGCACTCGTCTCTCTGGCGGGAGCAATTTTTATTACTCCATTTTTCTTGTTTTCCGCTCTTGGTGGCGAACTGGCTGATAAATACGACAAAGCGCTTATTATTCGTTGGCTCAGCATCGTTGAATTTGGCGGAGCTAGCCTCGCCGCGATCGGTTTAATCTATGAAAATACCTCAATACTTTTTATTGCTTTATTTTATTTCGGCGTCACCGCCGCCCTTTTTGGTCCAGCAAAATATGGTGTTTTACCTGATCACTTAACACAAGAAGAATTGCCTAATGGCAACGCCTATGTCGAAAGCGCAACATTTCTCGCTATCCTTTCTGGCGCTATTGCAGGGGGGTTCGCAATTCAATCAACCAACCGTCTTGCTTACGCTGGCGGTCAAATAAGTATTTGGCTCCTCAGTCTCATTGCTGCGTTTTTTATTCCAAAAACAACGCCCGCCGCGCCGACGCTGAAAATTGACTCTAATATTTTTCGCTCAACATATCGCCTGTTAAAACTTCTCCGCGCCAATGAAACTTTAAGAAGATTAACTGTTATCACCAGTATGTTTTGGTTATTTGGCGCAATCGCCATGTCGCTTATGCCAGCAGTTGTTACGCAGAAATTACATGGGGGCGAAGCTATTGTTACACTCCATCTTACCGTTTTTGCTATTGCAATCGCACTGGGATCTTGCGCAGCGGCTTTTCTGCTAAAAGGCCGAATTGTCTTGTTGCCGACAGCAGCAGGGGCGCTACTCATCACAGCCGCCGCAGCTGATCTTGGCTGCGTTCTTTATTTTCAACAAAAGCCGCTGATTGATACGCAACATCTCAGCATATCATCTTATTTTACCCAACCAGGCGCGAGCCACACGACAATAGATTTTGCTCTCTTTGCGTTTTCTGGCGGCTTAATGATTGTGCCAGCTTTTGCAGCAATTCAAGCGCTCAGTCCTCTATTTGAACGCGCGCGAATGATTGCAGCAGTTAATGTGCATAATGCCGCCTTCATGGCTGTTGGCGGGGTGATTGTGGCCTATCTGCAAAACCTAGGCTTATCCTTTGCGCATCTCTTATGGATTACAGCGCTCCTTGCTTTCTGCAGCACGATATGGATTTTAAGAAAATTAATTGAAAATCCTTTTACGGATTTTTTGTCAATATTTTTTCGATGCTTTTATCGGCTCGAGGTGAAAGGATTAGAAAATTTCCAAAAGGCGGGACTCAATCCAATTATTGCGCTTAATCATATAAGCTTTTTAGACGCCGCCGCGATCCTGTCTATTTTGCCAATGAAGCCAGTTTTTGCAATTGATTACACTATTTCTCAAAAATGGTGGGTAAAGCCGTTCCTTCGCTTTGCGCATGTCATGCCATTAGATCCAACTAAACCCTTTGCAATTCGCACGTTAGTTGCGGCTGTAAAATCGGGGAAAGCGTTAGTGATTTTTCCAGAGGGGCGTTTGACTGTCACCGGCAGTCTTATGAAAATTTATGATGGCGCGGGCTTAATTGCAGATAAAACTGCGGCCACGATTATACCTGTGCGTATTGAAGGACCAGAATCAACAATTTTCTCTCGATTGACTCCTGAACAGGCGCGAAGACGCTGGTTTCCCAAGGTTACGCTGACAATTCTCGAGCCGACACAATTAAGGATTGACAATGAAGTGAAGGGCCGAAAACGTCGCGAAGCTGCTGGCGCATTACTCTATCAAATTATGTCTGATTTAGTCTTTCGTACATCTAAGGTTGACGAAACTCTGTTTGACGCAGTCGTTGGCGCATCTAAAAAACATGGTTCATTGCGCACAGCGCTAGAGGATCCTGGCGCTGGTGCGCTAACATATCGGGCATTGTTAACCAGGGCTCGATTGCTCGCTAAAAAATTATCGAACTATGGTCGACCGCGTGAAGCCATTGGCCTAATGCTGCCTAATGCAAATGCTGCTGGGGTTACGTTCTTTGCGCTGGTCTCTGCAGGTCGAACGCCCGCTATGATCAATTTTACCTCTGGCGCAACAAATATTCTTTCCGGATGCAAAGCGAGCGAAATAAAAATAATTCTAACATCGCGTCATTTTATTAATAAGGCGAAGCTCACAAAATTAGTTGATGCGCTCAGTCAAGAAATTACGCTCATCTATTTGGAAGATATCAAATCTCAGCTTACAATTATCGACAAGATTGCGGCCTTTTTATTGGCGCATCAGGCTGTCGTTCCATCAGCGCCTGACGATATCGCAGCAATTCTCTTTACTTCTGGCTCAGAAGGCGCGCCAAAAGGCGTCGCGCTGTCGCACAAAAATATCCTCGTAAACGCCGCTCAAGCTGCTGCGCGCATCGATTTTGGTCGCACAGACAAAGTCTTTAATGTCCTGCCAGTCTTTCATTGTTTTGGCTTATCTATTGGACTAATCTTACCCTTAATTTCTGGCGTGCCTGTTTATCTCTACCCCTCGCCCTTACATTATCGATTAGTCCCTGAACTTATTTACGGGACTAATGCGACGATTCTTTTTGGTACAGATACTTTTTTAGCTGGCTACGCGCGTATGGCGAGCGCCTATGATTTTAGATCCATACGTTATGTTGTTGCAGGCGCTGAACCCTTAAAAAAGACAACGCGCGATATTTGGAGTGAAAAATTTGGCGTACGCATATTTGAAGGATATGGCGTAACGGAGACAGCTCCCGTCTTGGCGCTTAATACGCCGATGTTTAATAAGTTTGGCACCGTAGGCCAATTCATGCCAGGCGTAGATTATAAACTTGAGCCGATGACTGGCATTGATCACGGCGGGCGTCTTTTAGTGCGCGGGCCAAACGTCATGCTGGGCTATTTTAAAGCGGATCGACCTGGAATTATTCAACCACCGCCTGATGGCTGGCATGATACAGGCGATATTGTCACGATAGATGCAGAGGGCTTTGTAACAATAAAAGGCCGCGCCAAAAGATTTGCAAAAATTGGCGGAGAAATGGTTTCGCTTGCCGCAATCGAACAACTTGCCGCAGAATTATGGCCAAAAGCCTTATCGGCGGCTGCTACTGACCTCGATAATCGCAAAGGCGAACGCGTCATTCTCCTTTCCGAAGAAAAAAACGCAAATCGCGCAGAGTTTATGATCTTCGCTAAAGAAAAGGGCGCAAGCGACCTTATGATTCCTGCGGAAGTTATAACGATTGAAACAATGCCTCTGTTGGGATCGGGTAAAATTGATTTTACTGCTGTTGCTCAATTAGCTCGAGCGCGAGAACGAGGCCTTCCTACAAAACAACTCAAATCCAATGGCTCCTATGGCCGAATTGAAGGCGTTTAAATCACTCTTCCGACGCGTAAGCGCCTTTGGTTGCTCTCTTATTACATTTACTGAGGCTGCGCATCAGCCGCAGCTTTTTGCAAATCATTGCTCCCTTGAGCCAAAAGTACGCAAAACAGGCTATTCTGTTTAAAAAATATCGTCATGATTGATGTAGAAAGTCGCAATCTCGACTGGCGGGGTTGATTATGATGGTCACTCTTGCTTTATCGCAGCGCAATAGTTTCTTTTTGGAGATCGTCGATAAATGTCTGTATGGCCCGTCTATGGTAAAATCACTGGCCCAATTATTTTAATTGGCTTTGGCTCAATTGGCCGCGGCATTCTGCCGCTCATTGAACGTCATTTTGACTTTGATAAAAGTCGCTTCACAGTCATAGACCCGGTTGATACCCACCGTCGCCTCTTAGATGAACGTGGAATTGCTTTCCTCAAAGAAAAGCTTACGCCTGAAAATTACCGCGATGTGCTGACCTCGCTGATTGGCAAAGGGAGCGGACAAGCTTTTATCGTTAACCTATCAGTTGATGTTTCTTCTCTTGCGATTATGAAACTCGCGCGCGAACTCAACGCGCTTTATGTAGACACTGTCGTTGAACCCTGGCCAGGTTTTTATTTTGATAAAAATTTAAGTAATGAGGCGCGCACGAATTATGCTTTGCGAGAAACAATTCTTGCGGAGCGACGTAAATCTCCTGGGGGCTCAACTGCGGTTTCTTGTGTTGGCGCTAATCCAGGAATGGTTTCTTGGTTTGTTAAACAAGCGCTCATTAACATTGCACGCGATACTGGGAAGTTTGAACAGGAACCCCAAACGCGTGAAGCATGGGCTGCGCTTGCTCAAACACTTGGCATAAAAGGCATCCATATCGCTGAACGCGATACACAACGCGCACGTAATCCAAAACCTCGAAATGTCTTTGTCAATACCTGGTCTGTTGAAGGTTTTGTTTCTGAAGGTTTGCAGCCTGCAGAACTTGGCTGGGGCACCCATGAAAAAGCTTTACCTGATATTGGACGCACCCACCAAACAGGGTGTGGCGCCGCTATTTATCTTTTGACGCCGGGAGCCAATACCCGCGTGCGTTCATGGACTCCAACGCCTGGACCACAATATGGATTTCTTGTCACACATAATGAATCAATTTCTATCGCTGATTACCTCACGCTGCGGGATCAAGATGGTCAAGCCATCTATCGACCAACTTGTCACTATGCTTACCATCCAGCAGATGACGCTGTTTTATCTCTTCATGAAATGTTTGGCGCCAACGG
>OMIO01000070.1 GCA_900299115.1 Methylocystaceae bacterium
ATGTAGGGGAGCTTCGTGAAGACGATGAGAATATAGATGTTGATATCTATGTATTTCTAAAATAAATCTAATCAAAGTTTTGTTATTTATGTTTTCTTTCACCAGACGACTTTCTTCTTCTTGTAATAAGTCATTATGGTCACTCATTTATTGGAGCTTGTAGTTCAGGATCATATCAAAATTCTTATTTAATAAAATTTATTTTGAATAGATGTCAAAAAACAAGGTTAATTAGATTGTGAAATAGGTGCAAGGGGCTCGAAAGAGACATAAAGTGCAAATGAGAGTTTTTATTCAATCTCAAAACTGTGAACTAGTTGATTTTTTTGTTAAGCAGCCTTGGATTTTTGCATCAGATCTATGAAGCGTGCAAAAAGATAATGGCTGTCCTGAGGGCCTGGCGAGGCTTCAGGATGATGTTGTACTGAGAATGCTGGGCGGTCAGTTAGGGCTATGCCACAATTAGAGCCGTCAAAAAGCGAGCGATGGGTCTCAACGGCATTTTCAGGCAAGCTATCACGTTCAACCGAAAAGCCATGGTTCATAGAGACAATTTCTACTTTGCCCGTGATAAAATCCTTAACCGGGTGATTTGCCCCATGATGGCCTTGTGGCATTTTCTTGGTTTTTGCTCCTACAGCAAGCGCCATTATCTGATGGCCTAAACAAATACCAAATGTCGGGATTTTTGCCGCCAGTAAATCCCGTATGACTGGTGCTGCATATTTTCCAGTTTCAGCGGGATCCCCAGGGCCATTGGACAGGAAGACGCCGTCCGGAGCTAATGCAAGGATTTCAGAGCTAACCGTGGTTGCTGGAACGACAATTACCTCACAGCCGTGTTCTGCGAGCAACCGAAGAATATTACGCTTAATACCGTAATCGATAGCGACAACACGATATTTTGCCTTTTCTTGCTGGGAACCATACCCTTTGCCAAGTCGCCAAAGCGTTTCATTCCAATGGTAATTTTTCTTTGTTCCCACGGTTGGAACGAGATCCGCTCCATCAATGCCTGACCAATTTTTTGCCTTATCGCGTAACGCCGTGAAGTCAAATTTTCCTTGAGGCGAGTGAGCAATAACAGCGTTTTGCATTCCTTTCTCACGAATGAGCGTTGTTAACGCGCGCGTATCAATGCCGCTGAGCGCAATAATGCCATGTTTAACCAGCCACTCGGTAAATTTAATTTGTGACCTAAAATTAGAGGGTTCCGTAACAGGCGCGCCAAAGATTGCCCCAACGGCTCCGGCGCTTTGCTCTAGGTCAACTGTTTCAATATCTTCATTATTTGTGCCCACATTTCCGATGTGAGGAAAGGTGAAGGTAACTATCTGGCCCGCATAAGAAGGATCGGTTAGTATTTCTTGGTAGCCAGTCATCGCTGTATTAAAACAGACTTCGCCGACCGACTCGCCAACAGCGCCTAGCCCGTAACCTTGGATAATTTCACCGCTACCTAATACTAATACTCCAGTATAGGAAGGGGTGCGCCAGCCTCTGGCTTGATCGATGGTCATATTCCGCTCTATTTCCTTGGTAACATCGATTTAGTCTATCAGAACCAGAAATGGAAATACTATGCGAGATAAAATTACACAGGATTTAAAAGTAGCCATGAAAGCGGGCGAACGGGCAAAGGTTGACGCGTTAAGGCTCATCAACGCGGCCCTTAAAGATAAGGATATTGAGGCGCGCGGCGCGGGTAAAACCTTGTCTGAAGAGGACATTTTAGCTCTTTTGCAAAAAATGATTAAAAGTAGACAGGAGTCTGTGGACATATATGAGAAGGCGCAGCGCCAAGAACTTGCCGATAAGGAGAAAGGCGAGATCGCCGTGATATCGGCTTATTTGCCCAGGCAATTATCGGAGGATGAGATCGCAGAGGCTGTAAAAAAGGCAATTTCAGATGTTGGGGCAGTAGCGATTAGAGATATGGGTAAAGTCATCGCTGTCTTGAAGAGCAAATACACTGGACAAATGGATTTTGCCAAGGCCAGTTCAGCAGTCAAGTCGGCGTTGGGTGGCTGATCCCTATGGTTATAACTTCAGCGTGACTGGGAGCGTTAGCATGCAGCCTTTGGCGCTGTTTAAATTCATATTTGCTTACTATTTTAGGCATAGCTCTAAACAAAGCCTGTAGTATATATAATGGTGGTTTGCTGTAGTGAGGCGCATTGGCAACTGAGTTCTCGGTAATGCATTAATGACGTTCAATAAAGATTCGCGACTAGCCTCAACAACATATTGAGATGTAATGGACCTTAAATTTTTTTAAATATTAATGCCTTTGAATGACCTAACTTATTATTTTAAAGACTAATTCCAAAATTCAAAAAAATGATTAGGTGGTCCGCGACCCTGGGTAAGTTTGAGACCGTCGGCGGCGCAGAGCGCAGAGCTGAGCCAATGCTTTGCTAAATTAATTGCATCCGCTAATTCCGCGCCTTTTGCTAAGTGGCATGCGATAGCTGACGATAAGGCGCAACCTGTGCCATGTGTATGTCGCGTATTGACTCTTTCTCCGATAAAATTTTGTGTTTTACCCTTTTCGATCAACACATCAACCGGGGGGCCAGAGAGATCTCCGCCAGTAACCAATACAGCCTTTGCTCCATAGTTAAGTAATATCTTGCCTTGTACAACCATTTCTTCAGTTGTTTTAGCAAGCGGTGTTTTAGTAAGGACGCTAGCCTCATAAATATTTGGCGTCACGATACGGGATAGAGGAATAAGGGAGTCTATCAATGCATTTTCTAATCCTGTACTTGACAGGCTGATGCCTTGAGTTGGAGTTAAGACTGGATCGAGTACTAAATCGTAAGGATAATTTTTTAGTGATTGTTTTATAGCGAGTGCATTGTCGATAGTGCCGATCATTCCAATTTTTATACAATTTGGGACGAGATCATTCAGAAGAGCGGAAATTTGTGCGGCGACTAAGTTTGCCTCTAGTGGCGTATACTTTAATACGCCAGTAGTATTTTGAACCGTGATAGCCGTAACCACAGCCATACCATAGCATTCATGAGCTGAAAATGTTTTGAGATCTCCTTGTAATCCTGCTCCTCCGGATGGATCAGATCCAGCGATCGATAGGAGAATTGGTATTTGATTGTATGTCATTTATCAGGCGCTCGGTAAGGTTAGTGTGCCGCCTTCGCCATTCTCTGCCCCAAAACAAAGACGAGAACCTTGTTTGTTCCAATTAATTGCATTGATGCGACTAGCTTTTGTTCTTTCTGATGGATGACGGACTAATATTTCGGAAGCATCTGACAAGCGAGTGAGAATTATCATACCATCTTCATATCCGATGGCGACAACCGGCGCATTGGGGTGAAAGGCTACGCAAGTGACCGGAATTTCAGGCCGGAGACCGCACTCGCGTGGCGTTTGCCCCATAGGGCCATCTTTGGCGATAAATGGCCATACGATGCAAGCGTCTGCACCTGAGGTTGCTAACCATTTACCATCATGCGACCAGGAAAAGCTGCGTGTTTTACCTGGATAGCCTGCCATCCTCATATTTTTATTGTCAATCAATCGCCAGCCGTGAAGCGTATTTTCCTGCATGGAAGTTATAACAAACCGTGCATCTGGTGATATTGTTATATCTAGGTGTGAGCCGTTCCATCGTAACAGCTCAGGTTTGCTGGCATTGGGGAACCAAAGCGTAGCGCCGTTGTAATGGGCAATAGCTAGCCGGTAGCCTTTAGGAAAGAATTTAAGGCCGCGTGAGCTTGAATTTAAACTAAGCGATTTTGTCTCACCTTTCATAGAAAGTGCGTATATGCTCTGTCCAGCTGACCAAGCAATCGCTCCTTCCTGAATTGCTACTGCATCTATCCATTTAGATGTTTCACGTGCAACGATTTCACAAGCTCCATTGGTATGAGTTACGACTACGCAGCCATCATCTCCGCCGGTCACGAGGCGATTTTCATCAAAGGCAGCGCATAGTATGATCCCATCTTCATGGGCTTTTACAATTTGACTATTTTCGGCTCGACTAAAAAAAATATAACCATTAGCCATTACAAAAATTGAGATATCAGCCAGAAAGCCTGTTGAGACAATTGAATCCTCTAGAGAGATTGGCTGAACCGAGGCTATTAATGAATTGTTAGTCACGCATTATCTTTCATATTGGATGGGAAAAATTCGTCTAAGCAGCCCAGTGCTTGTGCCCATTCTAATCTGACGTTAGCGTCGTATTCATTTTGGATGAGAGGGGCGCTTAGAGTGACGAGGCGCTCTAGATTAACTTGTCCCATTGCCCAAATCGCAGCTCCGCGTATTAGTGGGTTTGTGTCTGTAAGTCGTCGCTCGATTAAAGAAGAAAATTCAGTCTTCTCCGAGTTCCCTATGGCTATTAAGACATTGCGAAGAAATCTTGTATGTCCAATTCGTTTAATCGGAGATCCGGAGAAAAAGCTTCTAAACGCAGTTTCGTCTAATTTTACAAGCTCGTCTAGAGGCGGCGCTGTGAGGTCAGGACGCGCTTTGAGTTTTAGTTCGCTTGTAGTCTGGGCAAATTTATTCCAGGGACAGACTGCAAGGCAGTCATCACATCCATAAATGCGATTTCCAATTGCATTTCGTAATTCAAAAGGGATAGAGCCTTTTAGCTCTATTGTTAGGTAAGAGATGCATCTACGCGCATCGAGCCAATATGGCTTTATAAAAGCCTGCGTTGGACAAGCATCTAGACACTGGGTACATTGACCGCAATGATCTATCTCTGGATCATCGATAATAAGTTCTAGGTCGGTTAGAATTGCACCAAGAAACAGCCAGGAACCGAAGTCGCGCGAAACCAGATTGGTATGTTTTCCTTGCCATCCAATCCCAGCCGCCTGCGCTAAGGGCTTCTCCATCAAAGGCGCGGTATCAACAAATACTTTAATATGATTGGGGCCTACATTCTTAGTTAAGAAACTTGCAAGTTCTTTGAGTCGTCCTTTAAGGACATTGTGGTAGTCTCGGTGTCTGGCGTAGACGGAGATCGTTCCAATTTCTTTTTTTGCTATTGTTACGAGTGGATCCGTCTCAGGCCCATAATTCATACCAAGCATGACAATTGTTTTTGCATCAGGCCACAAGTGGCGTGGGTCGGCCCGTCGCTCGGCGCTATCCGCTAGCCAAGTCATCTCTCCATGTGCGCCAGACGCAATCCAAGCATCTAGTTTCTTTTCAATTCCTACTGGCGGCTCTGCTGAGGTGACACGGCAGAGATTAAATCCTAGCTTTTGCGCTTTTGAATGAAGCTGCTGTGTGAGTTTTAGAAGTCTATTTCGGTGTAGATTGGCGCTGGGCTCATTCCTGTGGCTCGATCGGTTAGAAGGGAGCGAAACGCCGGTCGTGACTTGATCCTTTGATACCAGATTTTCGTGGCTTCGTTTTCGTCCCATGGCGCGTCGCCCATATAGTCAGCGCAGGATAGCTGCGCTGCTGCAGCAAAATCTGCATAAGTTAAGCGATCCCCAGCCAGCCAGCTTCGCATACTTGTTAAGTAGCCGATATACTGCATGTGGGGGCGAATATTGGCGCGGGCAATACGCACTAAATCCATATCTGGAGGACCGCTTTGAGTGCTATAGCGCTTGTATATTTTTTCTTTAACGAGCCATCCGGTAACTTCGTCAAAGAATTTAATATTAAACCAGTCAATGAGTCGACGTGTTTCGATCCGCATCAGTTTTTCTTGGGGCAGAAGTCGACGGCTAGGGTATGAGGATCCATAATTTTCGTCGATGTATTCTGCAATTGTTGCGGCTCCGGGGACAACGCTGCCGTCATCATCAACAAAGACGGGCGTCCGACCTCCAGGATCTAATGCTAAAAATGCGCTACGGCGATCGTTAACACGCTCCTCGATTAGTTCGACCGTTATGTTATATTCGTTGAGTATAAGTCGAATAAAGCGTGAATGAGGACAAAGAGGAAAGTGATATAGCGTTGGCATGTGTAATGGTCGTTATCTAAGCGGTAAGAGGATTGGGCGTGGCAGCAATAAAACAGATTGATGTCAGCCTGAATAGCCGCGCCAAGCATAGTTGAGAAGATATGACATGATTCGATTATTCCTCGTACTTCCTTTCCTATTTATTTGGTGCGACGGGTGTCATGCAGAACCGCTCCGCGATAGTGCCCCGAGCCTAACCATTATGGGCGAAGCAGTTGAAGAGCTCGCTCCTGACATGGCGATACTTCGCTTCGGCGTAGTGAGCGAGGGATCAACAGCCGAAGGGGCCGCCTTGGACAGCGCTCGGATCGGCGAGGGGGTGATCCGGGAGCTTGAGGTGATCGGTGTCAATAAGGCCGATATTCAAACGGAAGGCTTCAAACTTACGCCTATCTCAATTCAGGATCATGACCCCAAGAGCAAAGGGGGGATTGATAGGAAAATTTACAGGCTGACGAATGAGTTATCTGTTCGGTTGCGGAGCGTGCAACAAGCAGGGGAAATAGTTCGAAAACTAGTTGATAGAGGCGTCAATAGTTTTCAAGGCGTATTTTATGAATATTCGAATTCAGCTGAAAAACTTGATACTTTACGCGCTGCAGCGGTAAGAGACGCGTATCGCCAAGCAGAGGTTTACGCCTCGGCGGCGGGGCTTAGGCTTGGAAGAATATTGGAAATGAAGCCGGTTCAGAATAATCTCATGCAATCGAGCTTCATGGACGCAAAGGCAGCTTCCCCCTTTCCTGATAGCAACTCTATCCCTCTTTCAGCTGGGCGGCAGCGTATTCGCATTCAAATTTTGATTGTTTGGGCTTTGGCCCATTAACAGCTTTAAGCGCGCTTGAAAGGGCTGGGAATTCTATCCTCGTCCTCTATAAGCTGGCACCCCTTGATCTGGAAGCCACAGCCCCTGTGGCGGAGTTGCGGTCTGCCAAAACACGTCGATTGGCATGCCGCCGCGCGGATACCAATAGCCCCCGATACGCAGCCACCTTGGTTTCATTGCTGCGATAAGCTCATGGGCGATGCGCAGTGTGCAGTCCTCATGAAATGCGCCATGATTCCGATAGCTGCCTAGATACAGTTTTAAGGATTTGGATTCAATAATGCAGTCTGCGGGACAATAATCGATTACTAGATGCGCAAAGTCCGGCTGCCCGGTAACGGGACAAAGGGACGTGAATTCAGGCGCAGTAAAGCGCACAAGATAAATTGTATCCTTGTAGGGATTTGTTACAAGATCAAGCTCCGCCTCGTCTGGCGAGTTCGGCAGAGCCACAATACGTCCTAGGAGTTCTGGTCCGTCATGTTTTTTTGTCATAATCTTAAAAGAAGCTTTCCTTTCGCTACGTCAAGACAGAAAAGAGATATGTTAGGGGTCTCGATCATCTGGGCATTCGCCAGCGCGTAGCATAATGGGATGAGCGTTGATCCATCCAGACAAAAATCTATTCTCAGCTTTGCCTAGAGCGGCAAGCATTTCTAAGCGTATAATTTCTAGCCATTTCTGACGTCGATCAAGAGTGTTCAATTCTGCTGGAACGCCTAGATCTATTGCTTTGACGGCGAATTGGTAAGGTAGTGTATGCCAGAAAGCGACACCGCCGCCACCAAGCATAGCGGTGGTGTCTGCTTCAGGAATTTTTGCCAATTTTTCTTGATCCTCTAGCGTCACAGGCTCCGATTTGCCGTTTGGCGTAACATTAATTTCTACGCCATTACGGATAAAACTATTTAGCATTGCCCCGTTCTTTTCTGTGATTACGTTGCCCCCCACCACAAAAACGTTTCCCGATTTCACCGCGCCGCACCGCAGGACACGATCAAAGCAAGCAGCCACGCCCGCCATCTGTGCGGCGCAGCTAGTTTCAATCCATTTCGCCATTGTTTCTGCTTTTACTTCGAGAACATAAGCAAGCCCAGTCGCATTTCCGTGTTGATACTCACATCTTTGGATCGTGTTCGCGGACCAGCCTAGAAAAGTCTCAGCAACGGGGGTGCACGCACCTTGACGGATTGATGATTGTTCAAGATTGAGCCGCACCGCCTCAGTGTGCTCTGGTGTTTGTGCGTATGCACAGTCGATTGCCCCAAGCAGGATGAGGCACAAAAGTCGCCTTGCGACAGAGCGGAATGCCTCCTCACCATACGTCATTTCCGCCTCCTCTGCTCGGCATTCTAAACTCTCTGCACAGCTAATGGACTTGAGCGCGACGTCAACAGCGTCTGAAGGAGCGCCTGAACTCCTGGTCGGCGGGTCATTTTGAGAGATTAGTTACGAAAACATCTATTGATGCCTATCCCAAGGCTTTCCCCTGTGGCTTAATCAGTCTAAAAGTCCCTCTTACTGCGCTGCACCACACGAGGCCTTAACAATGACCGAGATTATCGACATACATGCCCGAGAAATCCTTGATTCCCGAGGCAATCCGACTGTCGAGGTCGAAGTTACGCTCGAGGATGGTTCTTGCGGACGCGCAGCTGTGCCTTCAGGCGCGTCTACAGGCGCGCACGAAGCTGTTGAAAAACGCGATGGCGACCCAAAGCGCTATTTGGGCAAGGGCGTCCTTACTGCAGTTGAAAACGTAAATGATGAGATCGCCGGGGCATTGTTGGGGCTCGAGGCGGAGGATCAAATTGGTATTGATATGGCGATGATCGCTCTGGACGGGACGCCAAACAAGGCCCGTCTTGGAGCTAATGCAATTCTCGGCGTTTCGCTTGCCGTAGCTAAAGCTGCAGCTGACGCGGCGGCATTACCCCTTTATCGTTATGTTGGCGGTACTCAGGCGCGGGTCCTACCAACGCCGATGATGAACATTATCAACGGCGGTGTTCACGCAGATAATCCGATCGATTTTCAGGAATTTATGATCCTGCCGACAGGGGCTGAGAATGTGCGCGACGCCATTCGCTGGGGAGCGGAAATTTTTCACACGCTTAAAGGGGCTCTTAAAAAATCAGGATACTCAACATCTGTGGGCGATGAAGGCGGATTTGCGCCAAACCTACCGTCGGCGGAAGCAGCGCTTGATTTTATTATGAAAGCGATTGAAAGCGCGGGCTTCAAGCCAGGAGTTGACGTTCTACTAGGAGCAGACTGCGCTGCAACAGAATTTTTTAAGGATGGTAAATACGTTTATGAGGGTGAAAAAATAACGCGTAGCATCGACCAACAAGTCGACTATCTAGCAAAACTCGCCAGCGCTTATCCTATCGTCTCCATAGAGGACGGTATGGCTGAAGATGATTGGGCAGGATGGAAAAAGCTAACAGAGGCCATCGGTAAGAAGATTCAACTTGTAGGCGATGATCTTTTTGTTACGAATGTCACCCGCCTATCGCAAGGTATAAAAACCAATACAGCGAATTCTATTCTCGTGAAAGTTAACCAAATAGGCTCGTTAACAGAGACAATTTCTGCTGTCGATATGGCGCATCGCGCTGGCTATACCAGTGTTATGTCTCATCGTTCTGGTGAGACGGAAGACTCTACTATCGCCGACCTTGCGGTGGCGTTGAATTGTGGTCAGATTAAAACGGGCTCTTTGGCGCGCTCCGATCGCACGGCTAAATATAATCAGCTTATTCGTATTGAAGAAGAGCTTGGGGATACTGCGATTTACGCCGGAAGAAATGCGCTGAAGACTCATTCTTAAGGTCATCGCCGCTCTTTCGACGGTCGGCGTATCGGCGGTCGGCAGTCGAGTAGCGCTCGCTGCCGAAAGTTTGATAATGCTATCTAATGATGGAAAAAACGTTCAACCCTACTTTAATCGAGCAGCGCATACGTGCGTTGTGGGAAGATGCAGGCGCATTTGGGGCGGGTCGTCCCGAGCGTCTTAGCGCCAAGCCTTATTCAATTGTAATCCCGCCGCCTAATGTCACGGGTAGCCTGCATATGGGTCATGCCCTCAACAACACATTACAGGATATTCTTGCGCGCTATCATCGCATGAGAGGCGATGATGTTTTGTGGCAGCCAGGCACCGCTCATGCAGGTATTGCAACGCAGATGGTGGTTGAGCGTCAATTGGCGGAAAGAAATGAGCCTTCGCGACGCGAATTGGGTCGTGAAAAATTTCTAGAACGTGTTTGGTCATGGAAAGCGGAGTCGGGAGGAAAAATCGTAGAACAGTTGAAGCGGTTAGGGGCTTCCTGTGATTGGTCTCGTGAAAGATTTACATTGGATGATGGCTTGTCACGCGCCGTTATTAAAGTCTTTGTTCAGCTTTATCGTGACGGCTTGCTTTATAAGGATAAACGTCTTGTCAATTGGGACCCTGTTCTTCACACGGCGCTTTCTGATCTAGAAGTTCAGCAAGTTGAGATGAAGCGCCACCTGTGGCGTTTCAAATATCCAATTATTGATGCTGTTGGAAAGAATACAGGCGCTTTCATTGCCGTCGCAACAACGCGACCTGAGACATTGCTTGGCGACACCGCTGTTGCGGTGCATCCAGAAGATGAGCGATATCGCTCGCTAATTGGCAAAAATATATCTTTGCCTTTAGTTGGGCGACATATTCCCATTATAGCGGATGGCTATTCAGATCCAGAAAAGGGTACTGGGGCAGTAAAAATTACGCCAGCTCATGATTTTAATGATTTTGAAGTTGGGAAGCGTCATGGCTTACGTCTCATTAACGTATTGGACGCCCAGGGCCGTCTCTCCCTTTCGGCCAATAGCGATTTTCATGAAGGATTGACGCCATCTGACGAGCTTGCGGAAACGTTGGCGAAGTTAGATGGTCTGGATCGTTTTGCGGCGCGTCAGCGCGTCGTAGAGATGATGGATGAGTGTGAATTACTCGAGGGCGTCGATGACCACAAGCACATGGTTCCTCATGGAGATCGTTCTCAGGCTGTTCTTGAACCACGACTAACAGATCAATGGTATGTTGACGCTAAAACATTAGCTCGTCCCGCATTAGAAGCGGTGCGGAGCGGTCAGACAAACTTCATTCCAAAAAACTGGGAGAAGACTTACTTTGACTGGCTAGAAAACATTCAGCCTTGGTGTGTATCGCGTCAGCTTTGGTGGGGCCATCGAATACCGGCATGGTATGATCCAGACGGCAATGTTTATGTCGAAGAAACAGAAGAGGCTGCGCAATTAGCGGCGTGTGCGCGCACAGGTGAGACTGTTGCGCTAAAGCGTGATGAGGATGTTCTTGATACTTGGTTTTCGTCAGCGCTTTGGCCTTTTTCAACCCTTGGCTGGCCAGAGGATAGCCCTGAGCAACTGCGTTATTACCCAACAAATGTTTTGGTTACAGGGTTTGACATTATTTTCTTTTGGGTAGCTAGAATGATGATGATGGGTCTTCACTTCAAGAAAGAGGTGCCATTTAAAGACGTCTATATCCATGCGCTCGTTCGTGATGAAAGAGGCGCCAAGATGTCAAAATCCAAGGGTAACGTTATTGATCCTTTGCATTTGATCGATGATTATGGGGCTGATGCGTTACGGTTCACTCTTGCTGCAATGGCCGCGCAAGGTCGTGATATTAAACTCTCGACGCAGCGTGTAGAGGGCTATCGTAATTTTGCGACTAAGATATGGAACGCCTCGCGTTTTGCAGAATTTAATGGGTGTGCGCGTGTCAATGATTATGATCCATCAGGCAATAAGATAGTTTTAAACCGCTGGATTATCGGTGAAGCAGCGCGAACTATTGACGCCTTGAACTCTGAAATTGAAGCCTACCGCTTTAATGATGCGGCAGCGAGCGCTTACCGGTTTGTATGGAATATTTTCTGCGATTGGTATTTGGAGTTAGCCAAGCCGCTGCTTCAAGGTCCAGATGGCGAGATGAAAGAAGAAACGCGCGCAACCGTCGCCTTCGTTCTTGATCAGATATATGCTCTCTTGCACCCTTTTATGCCCTTTCTGACTGAAGAACTTTGGGCAATTAAGGGAGAGCATGGACCGCAGCGACAGAGTTTGCTCGCACTCGCGAACTGGCCGTGTCTGACCGGACTTGAGGACCCTAAAGCCGAAGCTGAAATTGGTTGGGTTGTGGATCTTGTATCAGAAGTTCGATCGCTACGCGCTGAAATGGCGCTAGCAGGTGAGACAGAGCTGCTGTTGATTGGCGCTGATGCAGATTTACGCAGCAGGGTACAGCAATGGGATGAAACCTTGCGTAAGCTCGCGCGTTTATCGCAAATTGGCTTTTCTGATGTCGCGCCAAAATCATCGGCGCAACTTCTTGTGCGTGGTGGAGTTGTCGCGATACCACTTGAAGGCGTCATTGACCTTGATGTGGAGAAAATGCGGCTCCTAAGAGAAATTACCAAGCTAAATGAGGATGTTAAAAAGCTCGATGCAAAACTCTCAAATCCAGGCTTCCTCGCGAAAGCGGACGCTGATGTTGTTGATGAACATAGGGAGCGACGAGAGGAAGTGAGCGCAAGAATTGAAAAACTAACAATTGCGCTAGAGCGTCTGGGGTAATTCTTTCCATATTGAGCTTTCTGTCTCTTGGGGTCGAGATCTACAAAGATGAAAAACAACACATGACGCTTTCGCATAAGCCTGTTGGACCAGAAAGTCGGGTCTTTCTTGTTGACGGGTCATCTTTCGTCTTTCGTGCTTATTTTCAATCAATCCGACAGGACGCAAAATATAACTACCGTTCAGATCGTCTGCCGACGGGCGCGGTTAGATTGTTTTGTTCAAAAATTTTACAGTTTGTTCGAGAAGGGGCGTTGGGAGTTAGGCCGACGCATCTGGCAATTATTTTCGATAAAAGCGAGAACTCTTTTCGAAAGGAAATTTATCCTGAGTATAAGGCTAATCGCTCTGAGCCGCCGGAGGATCTTGTTCCGCAATTTCCACTGATGCGCGCCGCTGTGCGCGCGTTCGGTCTGACGCCAATCGAACAAGATGTTTATGAGGCAGATGATCTGATCGCCACCTATACGGCGCAGGCTCGGGCTAAGGGCGCGGAGGTTTTAATAATCTCCGCAGATAAAGATCTGATGCAACTTATTGGCGATGGCGTGTCTATGTATGATCCAGCTTCTGGCGCTGCTGGAGCTAAGGGCGCCCGCGAGGAGCGTTTTATTACGCAAGCAGAAGTTGTTAATTATTTTGGCGTGACGCCAGATAAGGTTGTTGATGTTCAAGCGCTTGCTGGCGACAGCACGGATAATGTTCCAGGCGCTAAAGGCATTGGTTTAAAGACCGCGGCGCAATTGATCAACGAATTTGGCGATCTCGACACTTTGCTGTCCCAGGCGCAACATATTAAGCAGCCTAAAAGACGAGAGGCTTTAACAGAGCCAGATGCAGTTGCGCGGATCCGACTGTCTAAAAAATTAGTCGAGCTTGTTCAAAATGTTCCGTTACGAATACCCCTTGATGATCTAGGCTTATGTACGCCAGACGGAAAAACCTTGGTCGCATTCCTGCAAGCGATGGAGTTTACGACAATCACACGTCGCGTTGCAGAGCTTTATGATGTAGACTTAGCAACAATTACGCCTGATCCAGCATTTTGTGGATCAGGAGCAAGGCATGGGCGAGACGATCAAAATTATGCAGTAGAACAGGTAGGCCACAAAGAGAATAGTTTGGTTGTTGATAGCGATACTCCAGAGCATTTTGCGATGCTGCGAGATGAGCAAGAAAAAGCTCAAAAAATCGATCGAACATTATATAAAACGATCACAACTCTTGCGCAGCTCGATCATTGGATCATGCAGGCGCGCCAAGCCGGAGTTGTTGCCCTTGATACGGAAACAACATCCCTTGATCCGCTGCAATGCAGGCTTATCGGTGTTTCTTTGTCAACTGCGCCAGGGGTGGCTTGTTATGTTCCATTGCAACACAGTGAGACAACTGCGGGAGATCTCTTTGGTGAAATAGCTTTGTTGCCTGGACAGTTGTCCTTATGCACCGTCATTGAGCGATTAAAGCCGCTGCTTGAAGATGCTTCGGTGCTTAAAGTTGCGCACAATATGAAATACGATCTTTTAGTGTTGGCTCGTTTTGGCATAGATGTCGCGCCAATTGAAGATACGATGCTCTTATCCTATGCGCTAGATACAGGGCGTAATAATCATGGGCTTGATGAGCTTGCATTGAAGCATTTAGGACATGAAAATATTCCCTTCTCTGCTGTGGCGGGATCAGGGCGTAATTTTATTGGTTTTGAACGTGTCGCGATTGATAAGGCTACCGAATACGCTGCTGAAGATGCAGACGTCGCCTTGCGCTTATGGCGTATGTTGCGCCCGCGTCTATGTTCTGAGCGTTTAACAAACGTCTACGAGACGCTTGAGCGACCAATGGTCTCTATACTTGCCGCAATGGAGCGACGGGGGATCATGATTGATCACGTGATGCTTGAGCGGCTATCAGGTGAGTTCGCACAAGATATGGCGCGGTTAGAGGCCGAAATTTTTCATCAAGCTGGCGAAAGCTTTAATCTTGCCTCACCTAAGCAATTGGGCGAAATTTTATTTGTCAAAATGGGGTTGCCTGGCGCAAAGAAGACAGCGACAGGCGCCTGGTCTACTTCTGCTGATGTGCTAGAGGAATTGGCTGCGGAGGGTAACGCTTTTGTGCGATTAATCCTCGATTGGCGCCAATTAGCGAAGTTAAAAAGCACCTACGCAGACGCCCTGCCGGGCTTCATTAATCCTGAGACTGGTCGCGTGCACACGTCCTATTCTCTTGCGTCAACGACAACTGGTCGCCTGTCCTCGTCTGATCCAAATCTACAAAATATTCCCGTGCGCAATGAGGCTGGCCGCAAGATTAGGAAAGCTTTTATCGCTAAGCCTGACCATTTGCTTATCTCTGCAGATTATTCCCAGATTGAATTGAGATTACTAGCGCATATCGCTGATATCCCACAGTTAAAGCAGGCGTTTGCCGATAATATTGATATTCATGCAATGACCGCGAGCGAGATGTTCGGCGTAGCATTGAAGGATATGCCCTCTGAAGTAAGGCGTCGCGCAAAGGCAATTAACTTTGGTATTATCTATGGTATTTCAGCATTTGGCCTTGCTAATCAACTTTCAATTCCGCGTGAAGAGGCGGCTGCTTATATCAAGCGCTATTTTGAGCGCTTCCCCGGCATCCGCGATTATATGGAGTCAATTAAGAAACTTGTTCGTGATAAAATGTCTGTGACAACTATTTTTGGTCGAGTTTGTCATTTTCCGCGCATCTCCTCGGCGAATGCCTCCGACCGAGCATTTTTTGAACGCGCTGCAATCAATGCGCCTATTCAAGGCGCTGCCGCAGATATAATTCGTCGCGCTATGGCGCGTATGGATCTTGCGTTATCCGATGCGGGGCTCGCTGCGCGCATGCTATTGCAGGTTCATGACGAACTCGTATTTGAGGCCCCAAAAGTAGAAGCTGACGCAACCATTGAAGTTGTTCGCCGCGTGATGGAAAATGCGCCGCTTCCTGCAGTAAATTTAACCGTGCCGCTTAAAGTCGACGCGCGCGCAGCATTAAACTGGGATGAAGCGCATTAGGCGATAAAATTAAAGACCTCCTCCGTCAATGATGGTTGCTTTTTTGTTCTCAACTGACTGCACTGGAGGCGCGCGCCAGAGTTTTTCATGCAGATAATAAAGGCCGGCGAGCGCGAGCGTCTGAGCTAAGCCTATTTCAAGGGCAAGGGTCGTCTCCTTAACGAAGACATAGGCGAGAGTGGTTGTTAAGAGCGCTGATGAGAGGATGAAACTGACCGTTTTTCCGTTGCGGCCAGCAAGTGGGCCAGACGGAGGCGCAACAGGGACGCCCTCCATCGACGCATAGCTAAGATCTGTTAGGGCAGGCGTCGCGCGTCCGGATGAGGTAGTGATAGCTCTGACCATCCCCACCGCAATTGTTTCATTCGTAATACGGTCAATTAGGATAAAGCCGCCTGTCTCGCGGTTCTCCGTAAATGGGTCGCATGCGACTGCTGTTTCTAGCGCAAGTTTTGCCTCGCCCATTTCATTGAAATTCAGCGTAGCGCCGGTTGGCATGGGTTTAGCAAGACCAGTTTCAATCTCAATGTGCGCATCAACGCTGACAATATGAGCTGGCGTTATTTTCGTGCCGATTTTCAATAAATAACTTTTACCAGGAATAAGCGGTTCGCGCACAAGCCAAAGAATTTTTGCTTCAATTCGATCGCCAACCTTAGCGGGAGAAACAGGTGAACACAAAAGATCGCCACGCGAGATGTCAATTTCTTCGGTGAGCGTTAGTGTAACTGATTGGCCTGAGACTCCTCTCTCAAGATCCCCATCGTAAGTCACGATACGTGCGACGCGCGTATCGCGGCCTGTTGGAAGAATTCGGATAATATCGTCGGGGCGGATATTGCCGCCGCTGATTAGGCCAGAAAAACCTCTAAAATCTAGATTAGGTCGATTGACCCATTGTATTGGAAAACGAAAAGGCGCGATTTGAGTGCTATCTTCAATGGCCACTCCCTCAAGATACCCAAGAAGCGGCGGTCCTTTGTGCCAGTCCATATGGACGCTTTTTTTGACAAGATTGTCACCGTCTTTGGCGACAAGGGGAGCGACATAAATAGATGTAAAACGCAGATTTTTTGCAAAGTCACGAAAGTCGGCTTCAATTTTACGAAAAACATCTTCGCTATAGCTGACAAGATCCATTTTATTGACGGCGACAACTACATGGCGCACGCCAAACATTGATGTAATCACGCTATGTCGACGTGTTTGTGGCAATATGCCCTTGCGTGCATCAACCAGAAGAATTGCTAGATCAGCAGTTGACGCGCCAACAGCCATGTTGCGCGTATATTGTTCATGACCAGGAGTATCTGCGACAATGAACTTACGCTTTTCTGTTGCAAAATAACGATAAGCGACGTCAATCGTGATACCCTGCTCTCGCTCGGCGGCAAGTCCATCAACGAGCAGCGCAAAGTCTAGAGCTTCGCCCTGGGTGCCGTGTTTTTTGGAATCGGTTTCAAGGGCGGCGATGAGGTCATCAGGGGCAAGGTTTGCATCAAAAAGAAGCCGTCCAATCAGCGTTGATTTGCCATCATCAACAGAGCCGCATGTGATGAATCGCAGCAGTGGCTTGTCAGCGATTACAAGTCTTGATGATCCAGGGTTTGGGGAGTTTGCGACAAGAGCGCTAGGCATATTAAAAATAGCCTTCCTGCTTTTTCTGTTCCATTGAGCTGGAACCATCATGATCAATCAGGCGGCCTTGTCTTTCTGAGGACCGGCTAGCGCGCATTTCTGCTATAATTTCTTCGAGTGTTGTCGCGGTGCTTTCAAAGCCGCCCGTTAAGGGATAGCAACCAAGCGTCCGAAAACGAACCACTTTATGCTCGATTTTTTCGCCAGGTAAGAGTTTCATACGGTCATCATCGACCATGATAAGAGCGCCGTCGCGGCTGACAACCGGGCGCTCCTTAGCAAAATAGAGCGGCACAACTGGAATGTTTTCACGGGCGATGTAGTCCCAGACGTCTGCTTCGGTCCAATTAGACATTGGAAAAATACGTAATGATTCTCCTTGCGCCTTACGTGTGTTGTAAAGGCGCCAAAATTCAGGGCGTTGATTTTTCGGATCCCAGCGATGTTGTGCTGTTCGAAACGATAGAACGCGCTCTTTCGCCCGAGATTTTTCTTCATCTCGTCGTGCGCCACCGAATGCTGCGTCAAATTTCCATTTATCAAGAGCTTGTTTTAGCCCTTCCGTCTTCATGATCTGCGTATGCAGTTTTGATCCATGATCAAACGGGCTGATTTTCATATCAATCCCCTGTGGATTGATATATTCTAGCATTTCGACGCCAAGTTCTTTGATTGTTTTGTCTCTAAATGCAATCATTTCCTTAAATTTCCACATCGTATTGACGTGAAGAAGTGGAAAGGGCGGTTTAGACGGATAAAAAGCCTTAAGCGCTAGATGCAGCATTGCAGCTGAGTCTTTACCAATAGAGTAGAGCATCACAGGACGCTCTACTTCTGCAACTGTTTCACGCAGGATGTGAATACTTTCAGCTTCAAGCCTGTCGAGGTGACCAAGTGCGCGGGTTGGTATTGTCGTCATAAAGAGGACTCCGGCTCTATAGGCGCGCGGCTAATTCGGCCCTCAGCATCAATATGTAGGCCACATTCTTTTTTGTCATCCTGTTCCCACCACCATCGTCCTGCGCGTTCACTTTCGTTGGGTGCAACAGCGCGTGTACAGGGTGCGCAGCCAATCGAAAGAAAGCCCTTGTCATGTAGGGTGTTGACTGGGATAGCGAATTCCAGTGTTTGCGTAACAATTTGATCGCGTGTGTAGTCGATGAGTGGATTAATTTTAATAATTTTGTGCCCTGTGTCATAGGCAACAAATGTTGTTTCGGCGCGACTTTGAGACTGATCTGCGCGTAATCCGGTGACCCATGCTGAGGCGCCGTCAAGGAGTCGTTTCAAAGGCTCGACTTTGCGAATAGCGCAACATGCTTTACGGGCATCGAGAGACTTGTAAAATCCATTCACGCCCTGTTGGGCGATCAGTCTCTCAAGTGGGGTTGTTTGGGCATAAACAGCTGGGATACGATGCGCATAACGCGCTTCAGTGCGCTCCCAAAGTTCGTATGTTTCTGGAAATAGCCGGCCTGTATCAATGGTCGCGATCTCAATATCGAGCGCTTGTGTGAAGATTGAATGAGTGATGAGTTGATCTTCAATGCCAAAACTTGTTGTAAAAATAATACGTCCAGGAATGAATTCTCTGATCAGAAGAAGCCGGTTATCAAGATCAAGCGGCTTTATTCGCGGTGACAGAATATCTACAAGCGATGGGTTCATTGCGTTGCCTTCCGACGCGCATCGAGGATCGAGCCTGACGAAATATAGCCGCGCTGATAGGTTCTTTGATGCACTCTGATTGCTGCGCGCCATTGCGTTTCGTCTTGACGCTGAGCTAGGTCATCTGGAATTTCGATTGTGTCAAACCCACAACCAAGCGCATGGGCATATTGATCTGCGAGTAGACGGCCGCTGGCGCGTAATTCGCCTCGATACCCTTCGCGTCGAACAAGGCGGGCGAGAGAAAATCCGCGACCATCTGCAAAGGACGGGAAAGCAATGGCGATTAGGCCTAGCTTTGGAAGGGCAGGCGTGAGCTTATCGATTTCGAGTGTATTATCGATGAAAACCCCAATATCCCCGTTAGCGCCGCGCGCCTTCAAGGCATTATCCAGTCGCTCGTAGGAAACAATAAGCTTTCCGTTTTCAGGGAAAGCTTCCTCGTCAGCCAGCCGACGCCAGGGATCTCTTACAAAATCGCCCTTAGATATCAGCGCCATCTTCACCCTCCCGGCGTAAGACATCCTTGAAGCGTGCATGGCCAAGACGACGCCATGTGTCGATAAAAGCTTCAGTTTCATGGCGTTCAGCAAGATAAAAATCAACGAGATGTTCAATAACCTCGGGGACCTGATCTGCGCTCACGCCCGGACCAAGTATTTCACCGATTGACGCTGAAAATCCTGGATCGCCGCCAAGTGTGATTTGGTAGGATTCTTGGCCTTTTTTCTCAAGACCAAGCACGCCGATAGCGCCAATGTGATGATGACCACAAGCATTAATACAGCCAGAGATTTTGATGCCGAGTTTTCCAATACGTCGCTGGCGCGCCATATCAGAAAAGCGTTGAGAAATTGCTTGTGCGATCGGTATTGATCTTGCTGTCGCTAAAGAGCAATAGTCAAGGCCGGGACAAGAGATAATATCAGAAACAAGCCCAGCGTTAGCAGTAGCGAGATCTGCTGCGGTCAGTGTTTGCCAGAGCGCGAAAAGATCATCTTTTTTGACATGAGGTAAAATAATATTTTGTTCATGGCTGACTCGGAGCTCGCCAAAACCAAATCGGTCGCAGGCATCTGCGAGAATACGCATTTGATGTGATGTTGCATCGCCAGGGATGCCATTAATAGGTTTCAATGAGACAGTGACGATTGCGTAGCCAGCTATTTTATGTTCGCTAACGTTGACGCTAACAAAATGATCAAAGGCTGGCGTTTCCAGCCGAGCTTTTGTAAGTTTTGAGGACTCTGACGGTAGTGCCTCGTAGGGTGGTGATACGAAAGACGCTGCAACGCGTTCAAATTCTTGTGGGTCTTGTTGGAACGCGGTGTGATCCATGGTGGCAAATTCTTTTTCAACAGCCGCGCGAATGGTCTCAATGCCCTTTTCATGCACTAAGATTTTAATACGCGCCTTATATTTATTATCACGACGACCGTAGCGATTATAGACGCGCATAATAGCTTCAAGATAAGCGAGTAGCTCGGTCCGTGGCACATACTCGCGGATGATTTTGCCAATGAATGGAGAGCGACCGAGTCCTCCGCCAATAATAACGCAATAACCGACATCGCCTGATGTGTTTTTGACAAGGCGTAGGCCGATGTCATGCGCGAGTGTGGCTGCGCGATCATGGGTTGCGCCAGTGATGGCGATTTTGAATTTACGCGGAAGAAAGGAGAATTCTGGGTGAGCGCTTGCCCATTGACGCAGGAATTCAGCAGTTGGGCGCGGGTCTTCAATTTCATCTGCGGCGACGCCGGCAAAATGATCCGCAGTTACGTTGCGGATGCAATTGCCAGAGGTCTGTATGGCATGCATATCGACCTCAGCCAGAGCCTCGAGAATATCTGGCGTATCAATTAATTTAGGCCAGTTATATTGTAAATTCTGTCTAGTGGTAAAATGACCATAACCTTTATCCCAACGGTCCGCGATTTCGGCCAGTCGACGCATTTGTTGGGAGGTCAGCGTCCCATACGGAATTGCTACACGTAACATATAGGCATGCAATTGAAGATACAGGCCGTTCATAAGCCTGAACGGACGAAACTCCTCTTCAGTAAGCGATCCTTCTAGTCTTCGGCGAACTTGTTCCCGGAATTCAGCGACTCGTTCACGAATAAAATCCTTATCAAATTCATCATATTGATAAGTTGTTTTAGGCGAATTAATACGTGAGACGGTGTTTGAATGATTAATGCTCATTTAGAGCTCCGCGTGCTTGTTTGCCTAGATCCAGTCTTACGCTAGGGCCCTTAATTCGCATTTTTTCACGGTAATGCAACGGTCTAGGCGTACCGTCGCCAGCAATCTCTACATCTGTTAAATAGACATCAACGATAATATTTGCAGAATAATCAGCTTTTCCAATTGTTTCTAATATTTGTGCTTCTTCTTGATTCTTTGCAATTCGCGCACGACGAAAATCTCTTTCCCACCCCGTAGGACCAAGAAAGACAACTTCTCCATCCTTAAGATTAGAGGCAAGCAGGATTTGCGGATGTTTAAATTTTGTCATCACGTTTCCTGGGCGATCTTGAGCTGCAATCCGCTCATTTCATCTGTCCAAATTATCTGACAAGCAAGACGAGAATTTTCATAGAGCATTGGAAGCTCATCGAGTTTTTCTAACTCATCTTCACGGGGAGGCGGCGTTAGAGCTACAGACTGTTCAGACAGAACAACATGACACTCGGCGCAGGCGAGAGCTCCCCCGCAGGTATTCTCCATGCCCATTCCATGATCGCGAAGGATTTCCATTAGTCGCCAGCCCTCTACAGCTTCGAGCTGATGAATGACGCCAGCGCGATCCTCAACAAAGAGATGCGGCGCTTGATGATCCGCGAGTGGCGACTGCGCATGCGATTTCACGGCGAATGTTGTCCGGTTATGGTCACGATTTCTCCCCAATATCGGCCGGGATTTCCGACTGAAAAGCCGACTTCGCGAGGCAAGCATGTCAAATAACCTAAAATACAGCCAAGTCAATTCACCTAAATTTATTGCTTAAAAAAGTTATTCACAAAAAATATATGTTAATTCAATTTTTGAACGGTTAGATTTCTTGGTTCAAACGGCCAATTTTTGGGGCTGATCGTGTGGTCAGTCATTCGCATAGAGTGGCGCTTCTGGACTATTTCGGCTGACAGTCGTCAAGGTTAAATTAATTTATTATTTCTTGAAAATAAGACGTCTTATATCTTAGCTCGCGTTAATGACCATTGCTATGTTGGTTAAAGAGACAAAGAAAGAAATAGGCTGACGAAAACACTCCAGGAGAAAATAAAGATCTCAATAAAAATCTTGGGCTTTTTCTACGACTTGAAGAGGAAATGAATAATATAAGACGATTTAAATCAGATTTTTTTAAAATAGCGCCATTGCGAGCCTCATATTTGCAGCTTTTCATTATTTTCTGAAATAAACAGCATATTTTATTTATGACGATTTTTCCAAGATCATATGATTACTTCTTTATGAGATATTTTTTGCTATTGGTAAGATTTGAAATAGTTAATGTAGAAAAATGTTAATTTCTATATCATCCTTCCCATAAAGCGCCACATAATCTATTGCGAAACAGATTTTACGAAATTATAGCACAATGGTTTGAAGCCTAATATTCTTATCGCAATATTTTTATTAATTTGAGGAGTATTCATGGAATACCGTCATCTTGGCGATACAGATATAAGGGTATCAGCTATTTGTCTTGGTTCTATGACCTGGGGTGAGCAGAATAATGAGGTAGAGGCTCATGAGCAGCTTGATTATGCTATTAGTAGAGGCATAAATTTTATTGATACTGCCGAAATATATTCCATTCCCCCTCGAGCTGAGACACAAGGCGCAACAGAGCGCATTATTGGCTCTTGGCTTGAGAAACGTAAAAATCGAGAAAAAATTATAATAGCTACAAAAGTGTCTGGGCGAGGGGATGCAATTTGGTTGCGCTCTGGGGGCTTGCCAACGGTTCTTGATGAAAAGAACATTAATTTTGCTCTCGATGGTTCGCTCAAACGTCTAAAGACAGACTACATCGATCTTTATCAACTTCATTGGCCCGATCGATCTTTGCCTTTATGGGGAGCGGGAGGGACGACTTATCGTCAGCCGACACAGCGCGCAGAAATTCCAATTGAAGAAACGCTCGCCGCATTAACTAAGCTAGTTAGAGCGGGGAAAGTTCGCTCTATTGGCCTCTCAAACGAGACGCCTTGGGGCTTAGCAAGGTTTTTAAAAGTCGCAGACTCTAATTTGGCACCACGTGTGGTTTCGATTCAGAATGCTTACAATTTGCTTAATCGTACATTTGAAGTCGGGCTAGCAGAATTTTTTCAACGAGAAAAAGTTGGATTATTAGCTTATTCGCCTCTCGCCCAAGGCTACTTAACTGGAAAATATCTTGGAGGCGCGCGGCCTCCTGGCGCACGGACAACACTCTTTGAACGTGGTCAGCGGTACGAAAAACCAGGAGTCGAAGAAGCAATAATTGCGTATATCAAGTTAGCTAAAGAATTAGATCTTACGCCCACGCAACTGGCTCTCGCTTTCGTTACGTCTCGTGCCTTTGTTACGTCAAATATTATTGGGGCAACAACAATGGATCAGCTGAAATCAAACATTGATTCGATCGCAATTAGCATTACTGCTGAAATTGAGCATCGAATCAATGCAATCCACCAGCTACACAGCAATCCTGCGCCATGATCCGAAATCGGCTAGCCATGACCCGAGTAAGGTGAAAGTTGAGCAAGATTAACGCCAATTGAGCGTAAAGCGCGTTCGTATTTTGTGTGAATATCGCGATCAAAAACTAGAGATTTATTGAAAGGGCAATGCAACCAGCCATTTTGCTGCATTTCATCTTCCAGTTGACCAGCGTCCCAGCCAGCGTAACCAAGCGCCATTATCGCTAGGTCAGGACCGTCGCCTGTCGCAATCGCGCGTAGTATATCAATAGTAGCTGTTAAGGACACGCTTTCATCTATTGTCATTGTCGACTGATCAATGTGAAAGTCTGGAGTATGTAGCATGAAGCCTCGATCAGTTTGTACGGGTCCCCCTAAAAGTACTGGCAAATTTTCAGCTCGAGGAGGAAGTAAAATACGATCTTGCTCCGCAATGATTTGAAGTTGCACGAGTAAATCTGGGAAATTTTGAACTTGAGAAGCTTGGTTGAGGATGATTCCCATAGCTCCTTCTTCTGAATGCGCGCAGAGATAAATAACAGATTTGGCGAAGCGTTGATCTGTCATGCCAGGCATCGCCACGAGGAGCTGCCCTTCAAGAAACCGGCTATCTTTGTCGCTGGTCTCTTTGGATGTAGAGCTATTTAACCCTTTTTTATTGGGTGATTTGCCATGCGTTCCACTCATTATAATATGCTACGCTTGATGCAAGCTCTACACAAGCGGCGCTTTAAGGATTGTTTAGGCGTATTTTGGCAAAGAAAGTTGGTAGCGACAGGTTGGGAGAGATAAATGCGACATAAGGTTTGTGTGGCAATGATATTGGCTGTTGTTACAATGATCTCACAAGCAAAAGCAGCAGAATATGCTACGCCTTTAGTAAGATCGACGAGTTCTGCTGTGCGCCTCATTTCTGCCGGAACGTTTCAAAATGATTATTATCTTACTGGCGTAGAAATTCAGCTGGATCCTAAAACAATTACCTATTGGCGTCAGCCTGGGGAATCAGGCGCCGCGCCTAATTTTAATTTTTCAAAATCAACGAACGTCGCAAATGTTGAGATCTTTTTTCCTTATCCAAAGCATATCGACGAGGCAGATGTCGTGGTTGCTGGTTATGAAGGAGATGTTGTTTTTCCTGTAAAGATTTTGCCCAAGGATCCAAAAGTTCCCGTCACACTCAATCTTGCTGTAGAATATGCAGCGTGCAGTAATATCTGTCTGCCTGCTAAGGCGGAGTTATCCTTGTTATTGCCTCAAACAGGCTCATCGCCTTTCAAAAAGCTCCTAACTGAAGTTTCGGCAAAATTACCAAAAAAAATAGACCTCGCCCAATCAAAAAAAATTTTTCGCGTCGAAAGAGAAAATAAAGGAGCGGGCTGGCGGATCATCTACCAGGGTCGAGGAAAAATGGTTGATATTTTTGCCGAGACAAATTCGTCAGTCTATGCAGAAACAAAAATTTCCAATGGTATTGCGCGACTAAATCTCGTTGCTGCCGGAATATCGCCAAAAAGCGCAAATGTAATTGTGACCATTGTAACGAGCGATGGGGCGTATGAAGCGCCCGTAGAACTTAAATAATTATTCTACCTCAGCTTCCGCGGTATCTCCCTCGTGATCTAATTTAGGGGTTCGTTTAAAGGTTGATTTACGACCCTGGAGGGTTTGTAAAATTTTAGCGCCATTTGCGAAGGCAAGATAGATCATCAAGGGCGGAACTGAAGCCATGGTTTTAATATAGTCTAATATTGTGCCGCGTCTTAATATTAAATAGGGCGTAAGCGTAATTCCAAGAACGACCATTGTGGTCATTAAACCTATGAGTTTTAAGACTCCAAGGTAGGGCGCAATAGAGCCGTGGAGTATAATCCCGATGAAAGCTGCAATAATCCCGATAGCCGCTGCGGGAAAAAAGATTTGGTGTGCGATCAGTGAGATTGCCATGATGCGGTTGGTCAATGACCAATGTGAGTTCCATATCGGCGCAATTGTTCTTTGCGCAACTTGGACAAAGCCATTGGACCAGCGGCGTTGTTGACGTCTAAAATCGCGTATGCCTTCAGGGACTTGTCCCGGAATCGCAGGATAAGAAACAAACAATCCTCGCCAATCTTTTAGCGCGGCTCTAACGGTCAGATCTAGGTCCTCAGTAAGGGAATAATCAGACCAGCCGCCTGCATCTTCGATGGTGGCGCGTCGCCAGATCCCACCTGTGCCATTAAACTGAAAGAGCCAACCAGCATTGGCGCGGCTACGTTGCTCGACTAAATAATGGCCGTCTTGAACTAGCCCTTGAGCGCGGGTAAGCCAGTTTGTTTGGTAGTTTTGGAACTCGCATCGGGATTGAACGAAACCAATTCGCGGATTTGTCAAAAATAATGGCACTGTGCGTTTTAGCCAATCTGTTGGCGGTCTGAAGTCAGCGTCGAGCATTGCGATGAAGGGTTCGTTGGTTAGGCTAAGCCCATGTGCGCAGGCGCCCGCTTTAAAGCCAGAACGATCAGATCGGCGAATATGATCAATCATTGCTCCTGTTGCTGAGAGCTCTCTTATTACGGCGTCTGCTCTAACAGAAGTCTCATCGGTTGAGTCGTCTAGGAGTTGGATGCGTAATTTTTCTCTTGGCCAATCTAGTTGCGTGACGCATCGCAAGGATTGCTCTGTAACAAGTGGTTCATTAAAGACGGGAATCTGCAGCAATACGCTGGGAAGTTCTGCATCAGAAGGAACGGGAGTATGCGGGTCTACCGCGCCTTGGATCTGGTCGTAGAAGAAACGTCCAATAACAATCAGATAACCTGCGCCAATGGCAACTAGGACGAGAAGGCAAGCATAGGCGACGGCATCGACTCAGATCTGGAGAAGTCCGAGCAACAACAGCCTATCCTTCTTCTTTCGGCGCTTGCGCCTGAGCAGGGGCGACGCGCGCCTGAACTGAGCCCTTGGCCCAAACAACCTGGTTTGTGAGCCAGGCGTGAATCCAAACTGTCAACATGACGCCTTCGCGAACAACAAAAATAGCCGGCGCTAAATATGATAACTGCCACCCTTTGGCTATGGAAAGCAATGTCTCAAGCCCAAACCAGACTACGAAGGCCGCACAAAAAGTCGTTAAGGGATTCAGACCCATCTGTGGGGCGGCAATGAGGGCAGCCGCAAGCGTCGGGAGCGCTTGGCAAATTGGCTCAAGCAAGAATGATATGAGCTCGTCGTTACGACGAATGACACTCCAGCGTAATTGTCGTTGATAAACGTCATAAAGCTTTCGGCGGCCAAGCTCTTGGCGAACAGGGCGGTGGGAGAAGACGGGTTTTTGACCGATTCGCCGCATGGCCTTGGCCATAGCGTTATCCTCTCCAACGGTATGTGCAATGGCCTGGAACCCCCCCATGCGCAGAAAATCCGATCGTCGGAACAGCATAATTTTTCCAACACCGTGGCCTTGCCCAAGCACAGAGGCCAGAAAGAGCATGCGTGCATGAGGCCCGTTGATGATTGCTGCTTCAATATGCGCAGCAAAATTTTCAAGACCTGCGCAATAGGGAATCGCGCAAACAAGACCGACGTCATTATTTAACTGACGTATGTGCTCTGCTAAAGCGTCTGGCTCAAGTAGAACATTCGAGTCTTTCATTAGAATGATGTCGTTAGGCGCTTGCATAAAAGGCGCATACAGATTGTCTACCTTGGGACTCGCTGCAAATTTCGCTTTAGAATGGATCACGCGCGCCGTGACTTCGGGATGGCGCATAAAAATAAGACGCATATGTTCAACCGCAGCTGTCTCTAATGCATCTGTAGCAACAGTAATGTCAAAATTCGGATATAATTGTTTAAAAGCCGACTCTTGCGTGATATCGAAATTATCTTCCAGGATCTTTACGGGCAAGACAATTGAAATTGGCGGCTGATCTTCTCGCTTGGCTCTTTTTGCCGTGATGCGGGGCTGCAGAATTGTCGCAATAACAGATAAGCAGAGTAAGGTAAAAGAAATCAGGCAATAAACCGCCGCTGAGTAACTAATAATAGAAGAAAGTGTCACGGCGCCTCGCTGCGCTCGCTTGTCTCTGGGACCTCAACATGAAAGCGCCGCATGACGCCATCCACGAGAGCCGCAGGTAGGAGCGTGAAGAACCGCATAGCGAGATACATAGAGTAAGGAAAAGCAATTACATCGCGTCGGCTTTGCAGTCCCTGCTGAATAATTTCAGCAGCTTTAACATCGCTTATAGCCCCTGGCTGCCATGATTTTGTTCGTGCTGACATGGGCGTTTTTACAAAGCCTGGTACAATAAGACTAACGCTAACGCCGTGAGCTGCTAGAGATCCGCGCAGACAATCTGCCCACATATGGACGGCTGATTTGCTCGCGCAATATGCTGGCGAGTAGGGAAGGGCGCGGACTCCGGCCATTGAACCTACAATAGCGAGTTGTCCACGGTGCCTGAGCTGCATAATTGCCATAGCGGGTTCGATAGTATTGAGAACGCCAGACAGGTTAATGTCTAGCGTTGCCCGCACTGCCGCAGGTGTTTCCAGAATCTGGCCTGGCGAAAGACCGCTTGCTATCCCGGCATTGGCGACAACGATATCAAGCGCTCTGTGTGTATCAGCTTCATGGATGATCCGAGACATTTTTTCTTGGTCGCGGACATCGACAGTGTATGCTTGTGTCTCAAAGGCCCCTTTTGCGCGACAAGCCATGGCTGTCTGTTCAAGTCGTTCTGAATCTCGTCCCAAGAGAGCGAGGCTTGCTCCTTGCGCGGCGTATGCAAGAGCTAGCGCGCGCCCGATTCCACTAGAGGCGCCTGTGATCAGCAAGCGTTTCATGCCGCAGCCTCAGTCGGAGGGCGCAAGCGCGCTTCGCCTATAATTGCTGGCAGACGCTGTGAACCGTGTGCGAAGAGCCGAACAAATATCTCGGTGTCAGACACGCGTAATACTTTACCCGTTAGCTTCGCTGTCTCTCCGCGTAGGATTGGCTGGACAAATTTGCCGGAGAGGCCAATAATTTTTAGCTCGCTTCGCCAGTTTTTTAGCATCGGTTCAAAGGCGGCTAAAATTTTCATGCCATGTACCGGAGGCGCAGAGAAGCCGATTGACTGTGCCAGTTTTTCATCAAGATGTAAGGGATTTGTATCACCAGAAATGTCAGCATAATGCTGCAAAGCGTCTGCATCGAATGGGCCAATGATAACTTCTGGAAGTCTTTCTCCAAGTGTGATCGCGTAGCTCATGCTTTTGCTTTCAAAATATCTTGTGGCACAAGGCGCAATATGGTTTCTATTGTCGCTACAAGCTCATTGGTTGTTGTCTTAATTGTAGCTTCAATGATCAGACGTGAAGGGTCGGTTACGCGCTTCAATAGAACATAAAGATCATAGCTCTCGCCCAACGTTAGCTCTAGTGAATAGTAAAAGCTTTGAGACTCATGAACCGGAATTACGTCTTGAGACTGACAAAGTTCTTGAATAATTTTCAAGAGGCCTGGCTCTGTCAGCCAGATCGCAGGATAGGTAAGAGGCGCGGATAGGCCATCGCCGCCAGTCTCTAACGCATAAGTTTTTGCTCGTACCGGGTCGACTTGCAAGCGTAAGGGACCAAGAGATAAACATTGTTTATCATTCTGCATGGGTAACAATCAGCACAGCGTTTATTCCGCCGAAGGCGAATGAATTCGACATGGCGGCCTCAATTTTTTGTTTTTGCGCAATATTAGGAGTTGCGTTAATCGGACAGCGCGTGTCTGCTTCAATAAAATTTATTGTCGGTGGAGCGATTTGCTCCCTTAATGCATTGATTGCTATCGAGAGCTCTAGGCCGCCGCTCGCTCCAAGTGCGTGACCATGGATTGGTTTTGTAGATGAGACAGGTACGCTACGGCCGTAATCACCGAAAACACGAATAATCGCCTCGGATTCTGTGATGTCGTTGGCGTGTGTCGCTGTGCCGTGGGCGTTGATGTAATGGATATCTTCTGGACGCAGTTGGGCGTCTTCTAAGGCTAGTTCGATCGCATGGGATGCGCCCTCGAGATCGGGTCTTACTGGATCCTTAGCGTCGCTCGTGGTGCCATAGCCTGCTAATTCACATAAAGGAACATGACCTCTGGCGCGGGCTGCTTCAGCTGTTTCGAGTATAAAAATAGCCGCACCCTCTCCTAAGGACATACCATTGCGGCCAAGCGAGAAAGGCCGACAAAGATTAGGCGTTAAAACCCTTAATCCTTCCCATGCGCGAATGGTCGCATTAATTACGCACGCCTCTGCGCCGCCAACGATTGCTTTTTCAATCATGCCTGATCGGATCATTTGCATGCCAAGCCCAAGCGCCTGGCTCGCTGATGAACATGCGCTGCCAATAGCAAAGGTGGGGCCCAAGCATGAGTAACGCATGCCCAAGGTTGTGGGGGCGGCGCTCGGGATAAGTTTTGGAACGCTCAGCGTTTCTGGTCGAATTTTATCTACGTAATAACGATAAATACCGTCTTCAATAGTTTCCATGCCGCCAATGCCTGTGCCAATTATGACTGCGGTTTTTGGGCCGGCTATGCCTTTGCGGTCGAACCCGGCCTGCGCAATAGCCTCATCGGCGGCGACTACAGAAAATTGCGTGAAAGGATCACAAAACGGAAGTACATTGCCTTCTATGTGGGCGCTAGGGTCAAAATCTGGGACTTGAGCCGCAATCTTAATGCGTCCGTCATAAGGTCGTCGTGTCTCTAGCGGGCGCACTTGGGATAGACCATCCCGCGCAGCGCGCCACAGGCGGTCCGCTCCTAAGCCAGAGGCGCTCGCCACGCCCATACCAGAGATGACGACACGGCGTCCCGCCGTACGCCCAGAGGCGCGGGTCATTTATTGTTTACCGCGTTCTTTCTGGATCTGGTCAGCGAGCGCTTCAATAAGACTTTTTACATCTTTCGCTTCCTGGAGAGAGCCATCCATTGGAATATAGACGTTAAATTTCTCTTCTAGGGCCGTAAGAATCATTACAATGTCAACAGACTTGAGGTCGAGGCTTTCAATCGTTGCGTCGGGGGTAATTTTAGAAATATCAACCATGCCCTCGGAAGCAATTACCTCTTTAATCTCTTGAATTAACTGGGTGTTATCTGTCACAAATCCCTCCGTTCGGGTCTCTCCGGCCGCAACAGGCAGACGCTGGATCCAATTATGGAAGCGCCGGGACGCCGGGATACATCATCTTGGCTCAGCACGGTCTCGGAGTTAAGAGCCCTAAATCGGTGCATCAGGGCTCGGTTCCGGGCTCGGAGAGGGCCCTGTCGCATGAGGCGACACTCACTTGGTTACGGGTTTTAGCAACGAAAATCAAAGGGGACGTGTTGTCCTGGCATGTTTCCTGTGGCCCAAGGCGCCGCTTCATGCGAAAAGGCGCGGGAAAGTTGAGGGGTTCAAGATAAAATGACTGCGCAAGAGACTGCAATCACAGGGGTTTTTCCACAGGCAACCGAGGCCGAATGGCGCAAGCTTGTGGATCGAGCGCTCAAAGGCGGTTCTTTTGATGGGCTTGTTTCTAAAACGTATGACGCCATTGCTATGGCTCCCCTCTACGCGCGTGCGCAGGCGGCTGGACCTAAAGTTTACCGGCGAACGCCCGGGCGCTGGTCTATTCTGTCACGCTTTGACCACCCAATGCCGGAAGTAGCCAATCAGCTTGCGCTTGAAAATCTTGAAGGCGGCGCAGATGGGTTGCATGTGGTGTTTGCCGGCGCGCAGGGTTCCTATGGTGGCGGCCTAACTGACGATAGCGAAGAAATGATTGCTATCGCCTTTGACAAAGTGCGTTTTGATTTCAGCATTCCGATAATCATCGAGCAATCTCCGCTTGCGCCTCGCGCAACAGAGTCAATTTTACGATTTATTGATCGCCATCATGTCGAGCCCTCTTTGACGCGTGTATCGTTTGGATATGATCCAATCGGCTTGCAAGCTTTGCACGGATTTCTTGAACAGCCCTGGGCCAGCACATCCAAGCAGTTTGCCGAAAACGTAAAGCACGTTGCTGCAAAGGGTTTTAAAATTGGGGTAGCCGTTGCCGACGCTCGCGTCATTCACTCTGCCGGCGGTACTGAAAGTCAAGAGTTGGCGTTTGCCCTCGCTACGGCTCTCGCATACCTTCGTGCTTTGGCGGATAATGGCATGAATATTGACGAGGCGCGCAGTTTAATAGCCTTTCGTTTTGCTGTTGATGCAGACGAGTTTTTAAGCATCGCAAAATTCAGAGCCATTCGACGACTTTGGGCGCGGGTAGAGGAGGTTTGCGGTCTTCAACCAAAGCCTGCGCTCATTTCCGCTGAAACCTCGTGGCGTATGATGTCTCGTCTTGATCCATGGAATAATATCCTAAGAGGTACCTTGGCGACATTCTCTGCAGCTATCGGAGGCGCTGACACCATTACTGTACTACCGTTCACACAAGCGCTAGGAGCTCCTGATGCTTTTGCGCATCGTCTTGCTCGTGACACTCAGCTTGTGTTGCAAGATGAATCTCATTTAGAGGCGGTTGATGATCCAACTAGTGGGGCGGGTAGTTTTGAGGCCTTGACGCAGGAACTGTGCAATCGAGCATGGGATGATTTCCAGAATATTGAAGCGCAAGGGGGCGTTTCGAAAGCGCTTGAGAATGGAAAGCTTCAAGGAGCTGTTGCTGAAACCGCTAATCAAAGAGCTAAAAATGTAGCGCGAGCGAGAGAAAAGCTCATTGGCGTTAATGAATTTCCAGATATTCATGAAAAAGAACTTCATGTGCTTTCGTCATATGACACGCGGTGGCGCAGCTTAACGGCGCCTCAAAGCGCATTGACGACGTCAGCCCTAGCTCCTCGTCGGCTTTCAGAGCCATTTGAAACTTTAAGAGATGCTTCAGACGCCCTTCTTAAAAAAAATGGCGTAAGACCAAAAATTTTTCTAGCTAACCTTGGGTCGATCGCTGTTTTCACTGCACGTGCAAATTTTTCTAAAAATTTTTTTGAAGCAGGCGGCATCGAGGCAATTTTTGGACCCGAGACAGACAAAAATGCTGATATCGTTGATGCTTTTTCTAACTCGGGAGCAAAGCTCGCCTGTCTTTGTTCAAGCGATCGTTTGTATGGTGAGCATGGAGTGCAGCTCGCCAAACAATTAAGGCAAGCCGGCGCTAAACTTTACTTGGCAGGAAGACCGGGTGAATTAGAGCAACTAATGCGTCAGTCTGGCATAGAGCGTTTCATTTATGTTGGATGTGATATGTATGAAATTTTAAGTGATGCATTCAATGAGGCAAAATGAACAGAGTTGTTTTGATTATAATGCTTGGTCTGATTGGTACTGATGCTTCGGCGGTTGCATCAAAATCGATTCAGCCAGGGGGAGGGAAAGTAAACGGAGTTTGGTCGGTGCAGGCGACAACTACCGTCGGCGCCTGCTCAAACTTAATTCCAGATCGTTTGGTTATCGTGGATAATAAAATCACTGAAACAACTGGCGCCAATGTTTCGGTATGGGGATTTATAGATGAAACCGGAGCGATTACTGCGCGCTTTACAAGTTCTGATGAGCATGTCACGCGTTTTCATGGGCGGTTTCGTGGAGCAAATGGCGCCGGCGCTTGGTCTTCTTCAACAGATTTATGTGGAGGAAGTTGGCGCGCAGTGCGTCAATAGTAATTCTTAGCACTTATAAACTAGTTTTCATTCTCTTCATTGTGGGTCAAGCCACTAGAGCCCGCTTGTTGTGTTGCTTGCACACCAGAGGAAGGAGCCATAGTAGCGGCGTCTACAACGCCGAGGCCATCACGTTGGTAGATATCATCTCTAAATTGAGTAACGCCGTCAGGCGCTCCCCAGCCGGTTACATAAACCCAATAAACAGGCACAGCAGGCGTAATTTTAACATCCACGCGTTCACCGGAAGCAATCACTTGATCAATATGATCGCGATCCCAGCCAGGGGTCTCTCTCAGTAAAAAGGCGACATAGTCACGTACATTTTGTAATCTAATACATCCCGATGATACAAAACGAAAATCGTCTCCGAATACGCCTTTAGCGGGAGTATCGTGCATATATACGCCGTAAGGGTTCGCAATATCAATACGCACGACGCCAAGAGAATTAAAATCACCGCCAATATCCTGGCGAAATTTATAATTCATTGCATCTAAAGAGCGCCAGTTAATTTGCTCAGGCTGGAGCTCCTGCCCATCTTTATTATAAACACGGATATGGCTATCGCGAAGATAATTAGGATCGGCCTGCATCTTGGGAATTAGATCTTTGCGAATGACCGAAGCAGGCACTGTCCAAAATGGATTAAAATTAATCTGGATTGCTTTGGTCTGCATTACTGGCGACTGTCGATCAATTTTGCCAACGCCAGCAATATGGTGGGTGACTACTGCTCCATTCTCTACCGTTTCGACTTGCGCAGCTGGGATATTTGCGGTGACATATCTATTGCCAAGGTCTTTTGAAAAACTGCGCAAGCGCACCAGATTAGTCTCAAGTTGACGGAGGCGGGTCTCGGCGGGGACATTGAGCGCGGTGAAAGTTTGTTGGTTGACTACGCCTGTTTCAATTATTCCGTGGCGCGCTTGGAATCTTCTTACGGCCGCTTCAACATAAGAATCAAAAATTGGGCTTGCGCCAGTCTCAGAGCCAATGTCTCCAGATATAATCAATCTTTTTCTTAATACTGAGACTGCTGGGCTGTTGGTTCCAAGTTTCAGCTGATGTGACGATGAAACTTGAGGCCAGCCGCCATTGGCGACAATATTACGAAAGCGATCAATGGCAGTCTCTGTGGCTACGACAGTCTGCTCGGATAAAATAGGCGTCGTTGACCTTGAAACCGTAAGGCGTGCGTCGGCATCATAGCGTTGCGCCCACTCCGCTTGTTCTTCCGCTCGAGCTGAGTCCACGGTTATGTGACTGAGCGTCGCCAAGAGAAGGCTGGCGGAAAGCTGAGAGATCGCATAATTGCGCACCGAAGACTCCAATTCTTTTAAGGTCACGTGCTTTCACAGGCGTTTCGAAAAGCCGGTGGCTTTAAGCCTAGTAGTGGCTTTGATGTGGGGGTGATTCTTCCAAATTATAAGAGGCGAATAGTCCGGCGAATTTGTGGCCGTCTGGTTCGAGAGCTCAGATTATGGACATTTTCTCAACTTCTACGCCCTTAGGCTGGGATTTTTGCGAACCCGCCGCCGTCTACGCCAATGTCATGAAGACCCCGCTGTGTATAATTAAAACGCTCAGCAAGCCGATTTATTGGGAATCTTCGCAGAGTCTTATTATAATCTCTGATTAAGTCAGTTAGAATCGGGCGCGATGCCTTCAGAGCATTCTCGATGCGCTGCATCTCCGAATGGAAAGAACAAAATTCATCAGACTGCCTTAATACGGGAATTTCTTGTGCGCATTGAAATAAGAGTATCACGGCTTCATCAACGCGTCGTTCAGCAAGCAATCCGGCGTGAGGAGAGGCGGCGCGGAGCGCATCAAGGTGAATTTTTACAATTAGTTCAAGATTTTCATGATCGGTTACGGTAAATACGCGCAGGGCTTGGATGAGTTCATCTAACATATCATGACGCCGTTTTAAGAGACGCTCGGTTTCTTCAGTTTGTGAACCGCAAAGAGCGTCAAGTAATACAATGCGTTGATAAAGCGACCACAGGCCCAAGCCTATGCTTAGAATAATTCCAGCGAAGAGTAAAAGGAATAAAGCCATAATTTTGCCTCTGGAGGAATGAGTCATATTACAAGAAAGTTTAAAAAGAAGATTAGCGTCTGATAAATTTATGAATTATTG